>NZ_JBKIWN010000004.1:0-293830 GCF_058146165.1 Streptomyces sp. AM25
ACAGGGCCCCTGATCTCCAACTGAAGGGCACGCGCCGGAGTCGCAAATCGAAACAGCCCCGCGCCCCTTACGGGGCGCCTGGGCGCGCCGCCCCTTACGGGGCAACCCGGCACTGGACGTGCCGGGTTACTCACCCGTAACGTCAGACACATGTCCACGCACCCCTTCGATCCCCGTGATCCGCTCGGGATCGACGACCTCCTCTCCGACGAGGACCGCGCCATCCGGGACGCCGTCAGGCAATGGGCGGCGGATCGCGTGCTGCCGCACGTCGCGGAGTGGTACGAGAGCGGCGAGCTCCCCGTCGTCCGTGAACTCGCCCGTGAGCTGGGCGCCCTCGGCGCCCTCGGGATGCAGCTCGAGGGATACGGCTGCGCCGGTGCCACCGCCGTCCAGTACGGGCTGGCCTGCCTGGAGCTGGAGGCCGCCGACTCAGGCATCCGCTCCCTCGTCTCCGTGCAGGGCTCCCTCGCCATGTACGCGATCCACCGCTTCGGCTCGGAGGAGCAACGGCGGCGCTGGCTGCCGGAGATGGCCTCCGGCCAGGTCATCGGCTGCTTCGGGCTCACCGAGCCCGACCACGGCTCGGACCCGGCCGGCATGCGCACCCACGCCCGGCGGGACGGCGGCGACTGGGTGCTCACCGGCCGCAAGATGTGGATCACCAACGGCTCGGTCGCCGGGGTGGCCGTCGTCTGGGCGCAGACCGACGAGGGCATCCGGGGCTTCGTCGTCCCGGCCGACAGCCCGGGCTTCTCGGCTCCGGAGATCCGGCACAAGTGGTCGCTGCGCGCGTCCGTCACCAGCGAACTGGTCCTGGACGAAGTGCGGCTGCCCGCCGACGCCGTCCTGCCGGGGGCGACCGGCCTGCGCGGTCCGCTCAGTTGTCTGAGCCATGCCCGCTACGGCATCGTCTGGGGCGCCATGGGCGCGGCGCGCACGTGCTTCGAGACGGCGCTCGACTACGCGGGCACCCGCGAGCAGTTCGGCCGGCCGATCGCCGGTTTCCAGCTCACGCAGGCCAAGCTGGCCGACATGGCGGTCGAGCTGCACAAGGGGATCCTGCTCGCCCACCACCTGGGCCGGCGGATGGACGCGGGCCGGCTGCGGCCGGAGCAGGTGAGCTTCGGGAAGCTCAACAACGTGCGCGAGGCGATCGAGATCTGCCGTACGTCGCGCACGGTCCTGGGCGCCAACGGCATCTCCCTCGAGTACCCCGTGATGCGGCACGCCACGAACCTGGAGTCGGTGCTCACGTACGAGGGCACCGTCGAAATGCACCAGTTGGTGCTGGGCAAGGCGCTCACCGGCATCGACGCGTTCCGGTGAGCACCCCGGCCCGGTAAGGGGCAGTCAGCTCTGGTTGCCGTGCCTTCCCGGGGGACACCCCCCGGACCCCCGGCCGACAACCGGTCCTGCCTAGCTCTGGTTGTAGAACCCCCCGCGCCGCGCCACCGGCTCCCCGCTGACCACCTGGTAGTCGGCGGGGGTGAGCAGGAACACGCGGGTGGCCACGCGCTCGATCGAGCCGCGCAGGCCGAAGGTCAGACCGGCCGCGAAGTCCACGACGCGCTTGGCGTCGTTCGGCTCCATGGCGGTGAGGTTGACGATGACCGGGACGCCCTCGCGGAAGAGCTCGCCGATGCCGCGGGCGTCCCGGAAGCCGTCCGGGGTGACCGTGGCGATCCGGGTGCCCTGCTCCTGCGCGACCTCGTCGGCCACCCGCACCTTGGGGTTGGTGACCCAGGAGTCGCCGGGCTCGGGCCCCTCGGCGTACTCGTCGTCGTAGTAGCGCTCTTCATCGCTGTCGTCGACGAGGCCTAGCCACGCACTCGCCTTGCGCACCGATCCCATGGACGCCTCCTCTCACACGCGGTGTGTTCCGCCCGCCCCTCTATGGTCGTCCATGATGCGGATGATGTGCCAAGTGGATGGCCGCCGAGCGGGGATTTCGTGACGCATCTGGTGCAAAGCGGTTGGCGGTGCGTCAGAAACTCCCGGAGTCGGCCGTAGGCGCTGGACCTGGGCATATGCGGTGTCGTCGGGGGGCGGGCGGGCCCCGGCCCGGTGTTCTGCCCCGGTGATTAGGATGCCCGGGCACATCGGCACCACACACGTCGCCACACCACGGGGGCACATTTTGTTCGGGATCATCAGGCCGTGCAGGCACCGCTTGTCCGAGGCGATGCGGACGGAGTGGATGGCTCATCTGTGCGGCCTCTGCCTGGCGTTGAAGGGAGATCACGGGCAAACAGCCCGGATCGCCACAAACTATGACGGACTGGTCATATCCATACTGGTGGAGGCGCGGTCGCCGCGCGCCGAGGGCGCCAACGCCTGGCGCCGTACGGCCGGTCCGTGTCCGCTGCGCGGCATGCGCAGCGCGTCCGTGGCGCACGGCGAGGGCGCGCGGCTGGCCGCGTCCGTCTCGCTCGTGCTGGCCTCGGCGAAGATGCGCGACCATGTCACGGACCGCGACGGGCTGTTGGCGCGGCGTCCGGTCGCGGCCGCGGCCCGCCGGGTGGCGGCCCGGTGGGACAGGGCCGGGGCGCGGACCGGATCGGCGCTCGGTTTCGACACGGCCGTTCTGGTGGACGCGGTCGAACGGCAGTCGGGCATCGAGGCGCTGGCCGGTGCCGGCACGCCGCTGACGGCGGTGACCGAGCCGACGGAGACGGCGACCGCAGCAGCCTTCGGCCACACGGCCGTTCTGGCCGGACGCCCCGCCAACAAGGCCCCGCTGGAGGAGGCCGGCCGGCTCTTCGGCCGGCTCGCGCACCTGCTGGACGCCGTCGAGGACCTGGCGGAGGACGCGCGCACGGGCGCGTGGAACCCGGTGGCCGCGACGGGCACGGACCTGGCCGAGGTGCGGCGGCTGTGCGACGACGCGGTGCACGGCGTGCGGCTGGCGCTGCGCGAGGCCGACTTCGGGAGCAGGGCGCAGGGCCGGCTGGCGCACGTGCTGCTGGTCCACGAGCTGGAGCGGGCCGTGGACCGGGCGTTCGGCGGCGGCAATGCCTGCGGACATGGCGGGCATTCAGGGTATTCGGTTCATTCCCATCATTCCGAACGGCAGGCTTCCTTCGGCCCGCCGCCGGTCATGCCGCCACCCGCCCCGCCGGAGCCGCCGCGCCGTGGTCCGCAGCGGGACCTGCTGTCGGGGTGCCTGGTGTGGACGGGGCTGTTCTGTACGTGCCAGGTGTGCTGCAAGGACCCCTACTTCGACCCGTGGACGGGTCAACCGCGGGAGGGGTGGTGCTACAAGTGCGACTGCTGCGACAGCTGTGATGGCTGCGGGGGCTGTGGTGACTGCTGCAACTGCTGTGAATGCTGCAGCAATTGTGGTGACGGATGCGACTGTGACTGCAACTGCTGTGACTGCTGAGCACTGAGGGGGAGTGCAGCGCCGGGGTCCGACGACCCCGGCCGCAAGGCGAAGGCAGCGCTGCGGGGAAGCCTCAACCCGTACAGGACGCCGACCACACCCGACCGAAGTCGATGTGGCTGCGCGTCACCAGCCGCTGCGTCGTTGCCATGCCCCCAGTGGAACAGCCTTCCGTTTCCGCGTCAACCGACGTAGCCTCGACGACGGGTCCGCGCTGAGGGGCGCGAGACCCGTGCGAAGGCAGCACCGTCCGTGTTCGATCCCCGTATCCACGGAGTGCCTTCGCATGCCTTCTCCCGCCCTGCCCGTCCCGTCGCTCGTCGTCGTCGGCGCGGGCCCGCGCGGCACCGGTCTCGTCGAACGGATCGCCGCCAACGCCCCCGAACTGCTCGGGAACCGCCCTCTCGACCTGCACCTCGTCGACCCGTACCCGCCCGGCTCCGGACGGATCTGGCGGCACGGCCAGTCGCCGCTGCTGTGGATGAACTCCATGGCCGGGGACGTCACGATGTTCACCGACGACACCGTCGGGACCGTGGGCCCGGTCCGCCCCGGCCCCTCGCTCGCCGAGTGGGCGGCGCAGGTCCGCGCGGGCGTCGCCGAACCCCCGGGCGATACCGAAGTCGCCGCCGAGGCCCGTGCGTTGACCCCGCAGAGCTTCGCCGGTCGGCGGCTGCAGGGCGCCTACCTCCGCTGGTTCCACCGGTCCGCGGTGGCCGCGCTGCCGCCCGGCGTCACCGTCCACGAGCACCGCCGCCGGGCCGTGCGGCTCTCCGGCCCGCGCGACGGGCGGCAACGCGTGTGGCTGGCGGGGCAGGACGAACCCCTGCTCGCCGACGCCGTCGTCCTCACCCTCGGCCACCTCCCCGCCCGGCCGGACCCGGAACAGCAGGAGCTCGCCGCCTTCGCCGCCGCACACGGACTCGTCCACCTGCCGCCCGAGTTCACCGCCGACAGCGACCTGAGCGGGTTACGGGCCCGGGAGCCCGTCCTCGTACGGGGCATGGGGCTCGCCTTCGTCGACCTGACGGTGCTGCTCACCGAGGGACGCGGCGGGCGGTACACCGACGACGGCACCGGCACCCTGACGTACCACCCCTCCGGGCGCGAACCCGTCCTGCACGTCGGCTCGCGCCGCGGGGTCCCGTACCGCTCGAAGACCGGCTACCGGTGGCAGGGGGAGCGGCCCCCGCTGCCCCGCTTCCTCGGACCGCCCGAGATCGAGCAGTTGCGCCACCGCACCGGCCCGTTGGACTTCGAGCGCGACGTACGGCCGCTCGTCGCCAAGGAGCTGGGCTTCGCCCACTACCACCGGCTCTTCACCGCCCATCCGGAGCGCACGCGCGTCAACTGGCCGGACTTCGAGGAGAAGTACGCGGCCTGCGAGCCCGGCAGCGCCGAACTCGACGTCCTCGTCGCCTCCTCCGTGCCCGACCCCGCCGACCGGCTCGACCTGGACGCCCTCGACCTGCCGCTGGCCGGGCTGCGCTTCCCCGATGCGGAAGCGCTGCAGGACGGCATGCGCGCGCACATCGCCGCGGACCTGGCACGGCGCCACGACCCCCGGTACAGCCCGGACCTGGCCGTCTTCCTCGCGCTGCTCTCCGTCCACGGGCAGCTCGCCCGCCTCGGCGACGCCGGGGAGCAGTGGCACGGCCTGTTCGACTACCTGGCGTCCGGCCCGCCCGGGCCCCGGCTGCGGCAGCTCCTCGCGCTCTCGCGGGCGGGCGTGGTGCGCTTCCTCGGCGCCGACGTGCGCATCACCGCCGATGCGGGGCGCGGGGTGTTCCGGGCCGGGAGCGCGAGCGTGCCGGGGCACGCGGTCGAGGCGCGGGCGCTGGTCGAGGCGCGGCTGCCTGCGGCCGGCGCAGGGAGACCGGTGGATCCGCTGCTGCGGGGGCCGGCGGGCGAAGTGGCCGTCGACGCCTCCGGGTTGCTCGTCGTCGGCCCGGACGACGGGCGGGTCGTGGGCCGGGACGGACGGCCGCACCCGCGGCGCTTCGCCCTGGGTCCGCACACCACGGCGCGGGCCCCGGCGTTCGCGCGGCCGCGCAGCGGATCGGCCGGGTTCCGGCAGAACGATGCGGTGGCGAGGGCGGTGCTGGGGGTGCTGACCGGGGGCGTCGCCCCGGGGCCGCCGGCCTGAAACCCCGATTTCTACACAGGAGTTCGCATGATGCATCTCGCCGTCGCCATCGACCAGCCCGGCACCACCGACCCCCGCCCCTACCTCCACGCCGCCCGTCTCGCCGAGCGCGGGCGGCTCGACTTCGTCACGCTCGGGGACGCCTTCGGGCCGCGCACCCCGCGGGAGTCCCGGATCGACGCGCTCGCCGTGCTGGCCCGCGTCGCGCCCGCGACCGAGCGGATCGGGCTCGTCCCCACCGTCACCACCACGCACACCGAGCCCTTCCACGTCTCCTCCGCCGTCTCCACCCTCGACTGGGTCAGCCGCGGCCGGGCCGGCTGGGCCGTCGACGTGTCGGGCGGCGAGACCGCCGCCCTGCTTTTCGGCCGGCGGCCCGCGGCGCCCGAGGACGCGCTGTGGCGCGAGGCGGACGCCGTCGCCGACGTCGTCGCCCGGCTCTGGGACAGCTGGGAGGACGACGCCGAGATCCGCGACCGGGCCACCGGCCGCTTCGTCGACCGCGACAAGCTGCACTACGTCGACTTCGACGGACCCGGGTTCCGCGTCCGCGGCCCGTCCATCGTGCCCCGGCCCCCGCAGGGCCACCCGGTCGTCGTCGTCGACGCCACCGCCGGGCCGTCGCGTGCGACCGCGGCCCGCCGCGCCGACGTCGCCCTGGTGCGGACCGGGCGGAACGGTGACGCCCGTCAACTCGCCGCCATCCGCGGCGAACTGCAGGCCCACGCCCGCTCCCACGGGCGTGACCCGCGCCGGCTCCGCGTCCTCGCCTCCGTGCCCGTCGCCCTGCACGCGGCCGCCGACGCGGTCGCGCTCGCGGACCTGGCCGCGCGCTGGTACGAGGACGGTGTCGTCGACGGCCTCCACCTCCGGCCCGAACAGCCCGGCCGCGACCTGCCGTTGCTCGTCGACGGCACCGTGGCCGTCCTCCAGCACCGTGGCCTGCTGCGCCGCTTCTACCCGGGCGGCACGCTCCGCGAGCACCTCGGACTGCCCCGCCCCGCCAACCGTTACGCACCGGCAAGGGAGACCGCATGACCCGCACCGCCCGCCGGCAGATGCACCTCGCCGTGCACTTCCCCGGCGTCAACAGCACCACCGTCTGGCAGGATCCGCGCTCCGGGAGCCAGATCGACTTCTCCTCCTTCGAGCACCTGGCGCGCACCGCCGAACGCGGCCTCTTCGACTTCTTCTTCCTCGCCGAGGGGCTGCGGCTGCGCGAGCACAAGGGCCGCATCCACGACCTGGACGTCGTCGGCCGGCCCGAGTCGATCACGGTGCTCAGCGCGCTGGCCGCCGTCACCGAACGGCTCGGCCTGGCCGCCACGGTGAACGCGACCTTCAACGAGCCCTACGAACTCGCCCGGCGCCTCGCCTCGCTCGACCACCTCAGCGGCGGGCGCGCCGCCTGGAACGTGGTGACCTCCTCCGACGCGTTCACCGGGGAGAACTTCCGGCGCGGCGGCTACCTCGACCGGGCCGACCGGTACGCCCGCGCCGCCGAGTTCGTCGCCACCGCCCGGGAGCTGTGGGGCTCCTGGACCCCGTGCGGGCGCGCGCGTCCCGTCGCCCACCAGGGCCCGCACTTCTCCGTCGCGGGGGAGTTCGACGTCCGGCGCAGTCCGCAGGGCCACCCCGTGGTCATCCAGGCGGGCGACTCGGACGAGGGCCGCGAGTTCGCCGCCTCGGCCGCCGACATCGTCTTCACCCGGCACGGCACCCTGGAGTCGGGCCGCGCCTTCCTGGCCGACGTCAAGCGGCGGCTGGGCGCGTACGGGCGCGGGCCGGACGAGTTGAAGGTCATGCCGGGGGTGACCTTCGTGCTCGGCGACACCGCCGCCGAGGCCCAGGAGCGGGCCGCGGAGATCCGCCGGCAGCAGGTCTCGCCGCAGAACGCGATCCTGGCGCTGGAGCAGGTCTGGGGCCGTGACCTGTCCGGCTACGATCCCGACGGGCCGCTGCCCGACGTCGACCCCGATCCCGGGGGCGAACTCGCCCAGGGGCGTGTGCGGATCGGCGATCCGCAGGCTGTCGCTGCGCAGTGGCGGGCGTTGTCGGAGGCCAAAGGACTGTCCATTCGGGAGACCGTCATCGAGACGTCCGGCCGGCAGTCGTTCGTCGGCACGCCGCAGGAGGTGGCGGCGCGGATGGACGAGTTCGTGACGCGGGGGGCCGCTGACGGTTTCATCCTCGTCCCGCACCTCACCCCGGGCGGGCTGGACGACTTCGTCGGCCGCGTGGTGCCCCTGCTGCAGGAGCGCGGGGCGTTCCGTACGGAGTACAGCGGCACGACGCTGCGCGAGCACCTCGGTCTTCCCGTCCCCGTATGCAACAGTTGACGGCCATGAGCACGACTGATGCGAAACAGCAGTGGGCTGCGTGGCGCGAGCACCGCGCCAGGACGGTGTCGGCGCCCTACGGGCCGCTCTCGCTGACCGGGACGTACTGGCTCGCCGACGCCCCCGACGGCCGGATCCCTGGCGTTCCGGGGCGCTGGACCGAGGATCCCGGGACCGGTGACGCCGTCCTGCTCACCGCCCTCGCCGAGGACGGACTGACCGTGAACGGCGAGCCGTTCGAGGGCTGGATCCGGCTCGGCCCCGACTCCTCGGCCGGTGCCGTGTGGGTCGCGCACGGCGAGCGCCGGCTGCTGGTGCTGCGGCGCGAGGGGCAGTGGGCGGTCCGCGTCTTCGACCCGCAGTCGGCGGCCCGGCAGACGTTCGCCGGAATCGACGCCTTCGACTACGACGAACGCTGGGTGCTGCCCGGGACGTTCCGGCCCTACGCGGGTGGGCGCACGGTCGTGCCGGTGGAGAACGCCGACGGGCGCGAACGGGGCCTGAGCCTGGCCGGTGAACTGGCCTTCGGCGGCGGGGAGTACACCCTGCAGGCCGGGGCCGAGGAGGACGGGTCGTTGTGGGCGGTCTTCGGCGACGGCACCAGCGGAAGGTCCACGTACCGCTTCCGGTTCCTGCGGCCGCCCGCGCCGGCGGCGGACGGCAGCGTGACCGTCGACTTCAACCGTGCTCACCTGCCGCCGTGCGCCTTTGCGGAGCACTTCATCTGCCCCTTCCCGCCACCCGGGAACACCCTGCCGTTCGACGTGCCGGCGGGGGAGCGGGACGTGGTGCGGTAGTTCGTCGGCCGGGGGTGGGCGGGGTCGGGTCGGGTCGCACGCGGGCGCGTCCGAAAGATGCTCTTGCGCCCCGTGGCTTCCGGCCCGAATACTCCCGAGCACAAGCGCTTGTCAGGGGCACGGCGAAAACGGAACGTGGTGTGCCTTTTGGCTGCGCCTCACGGTCCGTCCCACCGGCGGGCCTCCGACCCCCCACGGGAGGAAGAACGTGAGGATCAAGCGCCCGACCTCGGTGGCCGCCGTCGTCGGCGGCCTGCTCGCCGTCTCCGTCCTCACCGTCGGCAGCGCCCGCGCCGACGGTGCCTCCACGGCTGCGCACTCGGCAGCGCAGCTGTCCACGGTCAGTGCGGCCGTGGAGTCCGCGAACGTCGCGGGTACGGCCTGGGCCGTGGACCCGTCGACCAACACCCTCGTGGTGACGGCCGATTCCACCGTTTCGGCCGGTGACCTGGCCAGACTCAGACACCAGGAGGCGATACGCGTCGAGCGTGCCCCCGGGGTCCTCCGTACGCTCCTCGCCGGCGGCGATGCGATCTACGCGCCCTCGTGGCGTTGCTCCGTCGGCTTCAACGTCCGCAAGGGCAACAGCTATTACTTCCTCACCGCAGGGCACTGCACCCAGGGGAAGCCGCCCTACTACGCCGACGCGAACCACTCCACGAGCATCGGCCCGACCACCGGGACCAGCTTCCCCGGCACCGACTACGGGATCGTGCAGTACAGCAACGGGTCCCTGGCCCACCCCAGCGCCGTCGATCTCTACAACGGGAAGTCGCAGCGCATCACCTCCGCGGGCAGTGCCCGCGTCGGGCAGAGCGTCCAGCGCAGCGGCTCCACCACCGGAGTGCACGGCGGCAAGGTCACCGGGCTGAACGCCACCGTCAACTACGGCAACGGACAGATCGTGCGCGGCCTGATCCAGACCAACGTGTGCGCCGAGCCCGGCGACAGCGGCGGCGCGCTGTTCTCCGGCTCCACCGCCCTCGGCCTGACCTCCGGCGGCAGCGGCAACTGCCGCTCCGGCGGGACGACCTTCTTCCAGCCTGTCACCAAGGCGCTCAGCGCCTACGGGGTGAGCGTCTTCTGAATCCACGCTCCCCCCTCAGCCGTCTGACCGCGAGCGCGCTCCGCCCTTCCCCATCGCCTGCGGCCAGCAGCACAGAGCCCCCGGCCCCATGGGGCCGGGGGCTCGACCACGCCCGGGCGTGGGCATACCGTGGACGTATCACCTGACGTGTGACGGCAGGGGGCCGTGATGGTCGAAGACCTCGTGGTGGCAGTGGTGGCCGCGGGCTCCGTCGGGCTCGTGTATCTGATGGCGGCGGCCAGAGTGGTCAAACAGTACGAGCGCGGCGTGGTGCTGCGGCTGGGGCGGCTGCGCCCGGAGGTCCGGCAGCCGGGATTCACGCTGATCCTTCCCGCGGTGGACCGGCTGCGCAAGGTCAACATGCAGATCGTGACCATGCCCGTGCCGGCCCAGGAGGGCATCACCCGGGACAATGTGACCGTGCGCGTCGACGCGGTCGTCTACTTCAAGGTCGTGAACCCGGCGGAGGCCGTGATCGCGGTCGAGGACTACCGGTTCGCGGTCTCGCAGATGGCCCAGACCTCGCTCCGCTCGATCATCGGCAAGAGCGATCTGGACGATCTGCTCTCCAACCGGGAGAAGCTCAACCAGGGTCTGGAGCTGATGCTCGACAGCCCGGCCATCGGCTGGGGCGTGCAGATCGACCGCGTCGAGATCAAGGACGTCTCGCTGCCGGAGACGATGAAGCGCTCGATGTCCCGGCAGGCCGAGGCGGAGCGGGAGCGCCGGGCCCGGGTCATCAACGCGGACGCGGAGCTGCTGGCGTCGAAGAAGCTGGCGGAGGCGGCGGCGACGATGTCCGACCAGCCGTCCGCCCTGCAACTGCGGCTGCTGCAGACGATCGTGGCCGTGGCCGCGGAGAAGAATTCGACGCTGGTGCTGCCCTTCCCGGTGGAGCTGCTGCGCTTCCTGGAGCGGGCGGGGCAGGGCAACGGTGCGTCCTCGGTGGAGAGCGAGCACATCCCTGTCGAGGCGCCGCCCGCCGAAGCGGGAGGTGAGGAGGAGACGGGTATCGGGCACGCCTGAGCACCGTCAACCCTGCCGGCCCCGTACACCACGTGTGCGGGGCTCACTCATGTCTTCACCGGCGCACGTATAGATTTGCGCGCTACCGAAATTCGCCCTTGTGCACTCCCTCCTTCGCTCGGGACACTCGACGGACAACTTGGCATGGACGCGACCTCCTATCGGGGGTGCGGCTGTGTCGTTCGTCCTCCGGGCCCGGCGTCCGCGCGTGCGGCCCAACCCCCCACTGGAGGTGCCGAGTTGAAGAATCGTTGGCCGCTCGCGCGGGCCGCCCTCGGGGGCGCCGCCGCGGCCGCTCTGGCGGCCGCCACCCTCGCCCCGCAGCCCGCAGGGGCCGCTCCCCGCTCCGCCCCGGAGACCCTTTCCGCCACCTCCGCCGGGCAGCTCGCCACGGTGCTCGCAGGCCGCCTCAAGGGTGCGACGGCGGGTTCGTACTACGACACGAAGACCCACCGCCTCGTCGTCGACGTCCTCGACCCGGGCGCCGGGGACGCCGTCCGTGCGGCCGGGGCCGAGGCCCGGGCCGTGCGCTTCTCCCTGCCGCAACTCGACGCGGCGCGGCTGGAGTTGAGCAAGTCCGCCGCCATCCCCGGCACCGCCTGGGTGACGGACCCCAGACTGAACCGGGTCGTCGTGACCGCCGACCCCACGGTCACGGGCGACCGGATGGCGCAGCTGAACCGGGCCGTCTCCGGGCTCGGCGAGAAGGCCGTCGTGCGCAGAACGGCCACCAGGCTCACCCGGTTCATCGCGGGCGGTGACGGGATCTACGGCGCCAAGTACCGCTGCTCGCTGGGGTTCAACGTCACCAAGGGCGGCACCGCCCCCAAGTGGGGAGAGGCCTACTTCCTCACGGCGGGGCACTGCGGGGCGGTCGAGAAGAGCTGGTCCGACAGCAAGGGCGGCCGGCAGACCGGGGCCACCGAGGCCTACACCTTCCCGGGGCACGACTACGCCCTCGTCAAGTACACGGCGGATGTCCCCCACCCGAGCCAGGTGAACCTCCACGGGTTCCTGGGCACCGGCGGCGTCCAGGACATCAAGCAGGCGGCCGACGCCTATGTCGGCGAGGCCGTGCAGCGCAGCGGCTCCACGTCGGGGGTGCACGGCGGCAAGGTCACCGGACTCGACGCCACGGTCAACTACCAGGAGGGTACGGTCACCGGCCTGATCGAGACCAATGTCTGCGCCGAGGGCGGCGACAGCGGCGGTCCTCTCTACGACGAGCCGAAGGCCCTGGGTCTCACCTCGGGCGGCAGCGGCAACTGCACGATGGGCGGGACGACTTACTACCAGCCGGTGACGGCGGCCCTGGCCGCGTACGGCGTGCAGATCCCCTGAGCACGCCCCGGCCCCATGGACGCGGCCCCCGGACACACCTCCACGGTGTCCGGGGGCCGCTGCTCGTGCGGGCCGCCGCGTGTGCGGGACCGGTCAGAACTCGAAGACCGTGCCCTTCGCCGCCTTCATCTCGCACGGGTTGCCGAAGACCTTCTCGAAGTTCACACGCTGGCCTTCCCACACGCCCTGAGCGGTGACGACGACCGGGTTCCACTCCATGGTGCAGAGCACGCCCTCCTTGACCGTCGTCAGCTTCTCGAAGTCGCCGCCGGCGGACCGCAGATCGGCGCAGGCGGCCCTGGCGGCCGGGTGGGTGCCGCTGGGGCCCGGCGTGCAGTTGAGGGTGACCGCGCGCTGGACGCCGGCGGTGGCCGCGTTGTCGCCCTGGCCGACGGTCAGGACCAGAGCGGACGGTGCGTACAGGCTCTGGGTGTGCGCCCCGGTGGCGGGCGCTGCGCTCGCGGCCGTCGTACCGGCCGCCACCAGGCCGCCGCCCAGTGCCAGCGCGGCGCTCAGCGCGATCCCCCGAGTGATGTACCGCATTCCGAACACTCCCTTGTTTGCGGGTCAGATAACGGACGGCAGTCTTGCCCAAGTTGGGCATGAACGCACGCCGATCGAGCACTTTCAGTCGCCGAGTGAAAGCTCTCGGTAATTGGCTCGAAGTGGGGGGCGGAATGTCCCGGAAGGGGGTGCCGTGAAACATCGTGCTTACATCGGCGCCCGACTTGTATGGGAAAAGGGGGAATTGATGTTACGGGAGTGTTGACCAGCGGATATGCCGTGGATTCATCGTTGAAATATCAAACGAGCCTTCGAAATTATGATTTGCGTGGTCGATGACCATTGGATCTAATGACCCCTGTGTGTGGCCCGAGCGGCCCCGCGGTCCGGCCGAAAAGCGGCCTGCCGTGCGTGCGCACGACGGGTGGGGCGATCCGGAAGGGCGGCAGCAATGGCCGAACCCTTCTCAGACCGAACGGTCGGTCTGTGGGCCGGAGTCCCCTCCGTCACAGGAGACGTCCGCGTTGCCGCCCGTGGAGGGGACGGGCGGCAACGCGGGACGGGGCGCCGCAGGGCGGCGCCCCTTACGGGGTCTTCCGCACCGCGGACGCGACGGCGACCGCCGCACCCGCCACCGCCCACGCGGACAGCACGAGGAGCGGGCCGGTCAGGGCGTTGCCCGTGAAATAGGCGATGGAACGCGCGGACCAGGTGCCCGCGCCCGGCGGCAGGTACGGGCCGATGGCGCGCCAGAACGGCGGCAGCAGCGGATACGGGTAGGCGCCGCCCGCGCTCGGGTTGCCGAGGACCACGACGATCGCGATGGCCAGCCCGATCCCGACGACACCGGCCAGGCCCTGCAGCGCCAGCGTCGTGGCCCCGACCGCGAACACCACCAGGGCGCCCAGCCCCCACAGCCCCGCGACGCTGCCGGGCAGCGCCCCGAGCACCGGGCCCGCGACGACGGCGCCGAGCAGCCCGGCGACGGCAGCACAGACGGCGATCGCGCCGAGCCGGATGACGGCCCGGTGCGGGTTGGCGGGCCGCGCGCCGGCGCTGACGGCGAGGATCGCCGCGCACAGATAGCCGCCCACGCACCACCCCACGACCAGGTAGAACGAGCTCAGCCCGCGGGCGTCGCCGCCGCTCGCCGGGACCACGTCGGTCACCTTCAACGACCGCTTCTCCGCCGCCTCGGCGCGGACGAGCACCGCCTCGGCGGCCTGCCCCAGCGAGGCCCCCGCGGCGCCCGCGGTGAGCAGGGTGTCGGTGGTGCCTCGCGGGTCGGTCACCAGCACGGCGTCCAGCTCGCGCTCCCGGAGCTGCCGTTCGCCCGCGGCCCGGCCGTCCGTCGCGCGCGCATCCAGCGGACCCCCGGGCAGGCTGCCCAGCCGGCCGACGAGGGTGTCGCGGACCTGCGGGGGAGCGACGACGCCGAGGCGGATGCCGCTGGGCCTGGGGTCGTGGAACGCGCCGACGTACGACGTGATGAAGGCGAGCTGGAGGACGAGCGCGCCGATCACCAGGAGTGCGGCGCGGCCGGTCACCGCGCTTCTGACCTCGTCGGGGAAGGAGGGCATGCCCCGAGCGTGCGGGGTGCCGGGGACGGCCGCAGGCGGTGCGGGCCGTTCGGGCTACCGGCCGGGGTTACTTGGGGGCGTGGTCGCCGAGGTAGAACAGCAGCCAGATGAACCCGGCGATGAGGTGGGTGACGAAGACGTAGACGCCGACGCGGAGGGCGAGCTGCTTCTCGGCCCACCGCTCACTGGTCTTCTCGGTCATCGCCGCACCGCCTCGTTCTCGTTCTCGGTTTCGAGGAGTTCCTCCAGCAGCTCGTTCTGCCCGCTGAGCACCTGCGTGAGGATGCGGCGCGCGGCGCGCATGAGCTCGGTGACGTCGCCCCCGGCGAGCTCGTAGACGACCGTCGACCCGGTGCGGGTGGAGGCGACGATCCCGGAGCGGCGCAGCACGGCCAGCTGCTGCGACAGGCTGGAGGGCTCGATCTCTATCGCGGCCAGCAGATCGCGTACGGGCATCGGCCCGTCCTGCAGCAGCTCCAGCACCCGGATGCGCACCGGATGTCCGAGCATCCGGAAGAACTCCGCCTTCGCCTGGTACAGCGGAACCGGCTTCCCCGCCACTCTCCACCCTCCTCCACGGCCGTTCCTGCACATCACGAATTGAAGAACTTTGCAATTCTAGCCGGTGGTCGGAGTGACGCCTGCGAGGGGCTCAGACGGGCGGGACGAGGGTGAAGTAACGGTCGAGGACGTTCCGGTCCCCTGTCACGGTGTCGAGCTGCTCGGCGGGGATGCGCTGCCAGAGGAACAGCATCAGGTCCGAGGCGGTGCCGGCGAGCTCGACGTCGCACGGGCCGTCGCTGTTCCCGTCCTCGTCGAGCCGGACGGTGTCGCCGTCGAAGTGCACGGTCCAGATGTCCGTGCCGTCGGTGCGGCGGAACCGGAAGCACTCGCCCGCGCCGGGCGGCGCCTGCCGCAGGGCCCGCCGGAACGGTGCCATCACCTGGAAGTTCTGGCCGACGGCATCGGCCGCGAGCGCGGCGGCGACCGGCCGGGCGGCACCGATGGCGTGCTCGGCGTCCCAGCGGTGCACGGCGGCCTCGATGGCCTGGATCCGCATCCAGAAACCGGCGGTCCGGTCCGGTGCCCAGGTCCACACCGGTTCGTCCGGTGCGCTGCTCCGGAACAGTTCTTCCAGGTCGGCGGCCCCGTCCGTGAACCAGTCGAGCAGGGTCGCCGGGAGCGGGGTGTGGTTCGGCGCGTTGTCCGGGTGGGGCCAGCCGTCGGTGTCCGCGGGGAGCCGGAGGAAGGAGAGGTCGGAGTGGTCCGGCTGCTCGGTGAGCCGTTCCCTGAGGAGCCGGGCCACGTACCGCTGCACGGTGGCCAGATGCACGACGAGGTCGGAGACCGACCAGCCGGGGCAGGACGGCACCGGGGGCGCGGCCGTGCCGCCGGTGGCGGCCCGGCGGACGGCGGACGCGAACGCGCGTGCGTCGCTGTGGAATTGGGCGATGCGGTCCATGGACTCCATGGGTCTACTGTGCAGTGCCGACGCCGAGTTGGGACAGGAACGCCGCGGCGGCGGGGGAGGGGCCGAGCTTGCCCCACACCAGCATCTCCACGCGGGTCGGCGGGGTCTTCACCTTCAGGATGTGCACGCCCGGCAGTTCGGCCGCGATGGCCTCCGGCACCATGCCGACGCCCAGGCCGGCGCGCACCAGCCGGGCGAGGAACTCCACGGTGGTGACCTCGAACGGCGCATCGGCGGTCAGGCCCTCGGCCTCGAAGGCCGCCTGGCGCTGCCGCCTGGCCGCCGAACCGGCCGGGAAGTCGACGAAGGGCTCGCGGGCCAGCCGGCGCAGATCCGTCCGCCTCCGCCCGGCGAGCGGGTGCTCCGGCGCCACGATGGCCACCAACTCCCCACGGGCCAGCTCCCGGTGGCGGACGCCCTTCGGCACGGTTCCCGGGTCCATGCCGGTGAAGGCCACGTCGAGCGAGCTGTCCCGCACGCGCTCGATCAGCTCTTCGCTGGCGCCGCCGACCAGGCGGATCCGCACTTCCGGATAACGGGCCTGGTACCGGCGCAGCGCGTCGGCCAGGTCGACCGCGGCGACGGTGGAGATGGCGCCGACGGCCAGCCTCCCGGAGACCTTGCCGGTCGCGGCCCGGACCTCGGCGCGGGCGCGTTCGGCGGCGTCCAGCGCCTGCCGCGCGACGGGGACGAAGGCCGCACCCGCCGCCGTGAGCCGCACCGCACGGCTCGTGCGGTCGAACAGCCGTGTTCCCAGCTCCTTCTCCAGGCGGGCGATCTGGTGGCTGAGCGCCGACTGCACCACGTGGCAGCGCTCGGCCGCACGCGTGAAGCCACCGGTCTCCGCCACCGCGACGACATAGCGCATCTGTTGCAGCTCCATACATCCATCGTAGAACGCGATGACTCGATGAAAACAATGCATTGGCTTCATGAGCGCCTTGACCGGGACACTTGTTTCCATGACGCACGTACGGAAAAACGACGGATCGGGCGGCGGACCGGCCGGGAACGGCGAACTGGGCCGCGGCACGCTCCTCGTGATGGCGGTCGCCTGCGGACTGTCCGTCGCGGGCAACTACTTCGCGCAGCCCCTGCTCGGGGTGATGGGCCGCGAGCTGCACATGAGCACGGCCGTCTCCGGTCTGGTCGTCACGGCCGCCCAGACCGGCTACGCCCTCGGGCTGATCCTGCTCCTGCCCCTCGGCGACCTCTTCGAGCGGCGCCGGCTCGCCGTGACGCTGTGCGCGGCCACCGCCGTCTTCCTGCTGGTCACGGCGAGCGCCACCAACACCGCGGTGCTGCTCGTCGGAACCGCCCTCACCGGGCTGACCTCGGTCGCCGCGCAGGTCATCGTCCCCTACGCGGCGACGCTCGCCGCTCCCGAGAAGCGCGGCCGCACCGTCGGCACGGTCATGACGGGCCTGCTGCTGGGCATCCTGCTCGCCCGCACGGCCGCCGGACTGCTCAGCGACCTCGGCAGCTGGCGCACCGTGTACTGGGTGAACGCCGTGCTCATGGCGGCCATGGCGGTCCTGCTGCGCTGCGCCCTCCCCCGCCTGCGCACCGACGCCGGCCTCGGCTACCCCCGGCTGCTCGCCTCGACCGTCGCGCTCTTCGCCCGCGAACCGGTGCTGCGGTGGCGGGGCGCGCTGGGCGCCCTGTCCTTCGCCACGTTCAGCGTGCTCTGGACGGCCCTGGCCTTCCTGCTCTCCGGCCCCGCCTACGGCTGGTCCGAATCCGCGATCGGACTCCTCGGACTGCTGGGCGCGGCAGGCTCGCTCGCGGCGTCCGTCACCGGACGCCTGGCCGACCGCGGGCTCGTCCACCACGTGACCGGCGCCGGCGCCTTCCTGCTCCTGGGGTCCTGGGCCCTGCTCGCCCTGGGCGGCTCCGGCGGCCACTGGTCGCTGGCCGCACTGCTGGCCGGCATCCTCGTGCTCGACGCCGCGGTGCAGGGCGTGCAGATCAGCAACCAGAACCTGGTGTACGCGGTGCGCCCCGAGGCCCGGAACCGCCTCAACTCGGCCTACATGACCAGCTACTTCGCGGGCGGCGCGCTCGGCTCCGCCCTCACCTCGGCGACGTGGGGCGCGGCGGGCTGGACCGGGGTGTGCACGCTGGGCGCCGCCCTGTCGGCCGTCCTCACCGCGACGTGGCTGGCGGAACGCCGTTACCGGAACCGCCGGATTCCCGTGCCTCGCACTGTGACGCAGCCCGAAAGCCCCACGCTCACCGGGTCGTCCGTACAGTAGTGACCATGCGTTCAACAGTGCTCGCGCCTCCCGCCGTCTAGGGCGGGACGCCGGCGCATCGGCCCTCAAGGGGGCCGATGCGCTTCTTGGTTGTGCCCGCGCAAGGGAGACCACGACCAACTCCTCCACACCATCCGGAGAACGCACTGTGTCCGTATCCACTCCTGCCGTGCGCGGACTCGCCTGTCTGGCACTGGCCGGCATCACCTGGGGGACGACCGGCGCCGCCGTGGAAGTCGTCTACCGGTCGAGCGACTTCGGGCCGATGGCCGTATCGTTCTGGCGCTTCCTCGGCGGAATGGCACTGCTGATCGCGGGCTCCGCACTGCGCCCCGCCCGCCGCACGCGCCGTGCGCCGCGGCGGATGCGGCTGCCCACGGGCACCGGCATCGCCCTGGCCGTGTTCCAGACCGCCTACTTCGGCGCGGTCGAGGACACGGGACTGGCTGTCGCCACCATCGTCGCCCTGGGGGCGGCCCCGGTCCTCACCGCCGCCGGGGGCCGGCTGTTCCTCGGGGAACGCATCGGGCGCGGCGGCCTGTTGGCGGTCGGCGGCGCGCTGACCGGCCTCGCGGTACTGGTGCTGGGCAACCAGCAGAGCGCGGTACGCCCGCTCGGGACCGGGCTGGCACTGCTGTCCGCCACCGGATTCGCCGCGGCCGGCCTCCTGGGCCGGTGGGCCGGACGGCACGGCACCGGGGAGGACCCGTACACCCTCACGCTGTGGTCGTTCGGCATCGGAGCGGCGGCACTCCTGCCGTTCGCCTGCGGCGAGGGGCTCGTGCCGCACACGGCCCACCCCGGCCGGGTGGTGCTGATGCTGCTGTACGTCGCCGCCGTCACGACCGCCCTCGCCTACCCGCTGTACTTCGCCGGGGCCGCGGCGGTCCGGGCGGCCACGGCCTCGGTGGTGATGCTGATCGAGCCGGTCAGCGCGGCGGCACTGGCTGCCCTGCTGCTCGGCGAACGGCTCACCGTGGCATCGGTGGTGGGCGCGGGGGTGCTGCTCGCTGCTGTCGCGGGGCTCGGGGTGGCGGAGTCGCGGGCGGGGAGTTGAGTAAGGTGCCTCATCGGCCGTGAAGTTCGGGGGAGCGGTGGGGCGAGGACGCGCGTCACGTTGGGTTGCCTGCACCGGGCTGGCCGGTGTCCTCGTGGCCGGAACCGGATGCACGCAGTCGGCGGAGCAGGGCTCGGGGCCGGGCATGGCACCCCATGCCCGGTCCTACTTGTCGACGACGCTGGACATCATGGAGAAGAACTCCTTGCGGCGCCACGAGATCGACTGGCCCCGGGTGCGCCGCACCGCGTTCTCGCTGGCGCGGTCCGCGCAGAAGCCGGAAGACACCTACGGGGCGATCCGCTTCGCCGTCAATTCCCTGGGCGACAAGCACAGTCAGTTCTTCGAACCGCAGCGGGTGAAAGGGGAACTCGAAGCTCC
This sequence comes from Streptomyces sp. AM25, assembly GCF_058146165.1. Lineage (NCBI taxonomy): Bacteria > Bacillati > Actinomycetota > Actinomycetes > Kitasatosporales > Streptomycetaceae > Streptomyces > Streptomyces sp. AM25. The sequence continues at coordinate 19,370 of NZ_JBKIWN010000004.1, forward strand.
CGCCAAGACTTTCGACGGCCTGCAAGGCCGGCCGCTGGAAGGCCGCATCGGCTACATATCCCTGCCCGGGGTGCGGTCCGAGGAGGCGTTCGCGTCGTACGTGCGGCAAGGCCGCGAGGCAATGGCGGAGGCGGACCGGGACCGGGCCTGCGGGTGGGTGGTGGACCTGCGCGGAGAAGACGGCGGAGGCATGGAGGCGCCCCTCGCCGTCGTGCGCCCGATCCTGGGGGACGGGAGCGTCGGCATGTTCGTCGACCCCGACGGCAAGAGGTCCGCATGGACTCGCGACAGTGAGGCGTCCTGGGGGAACGGCGCCCCGGTGGCCCACCCCGACGCGCCGGTCGCCGTGCTGACCGGCGGGGCGACGGCCAGTGCGGGCGAAGCGGTTGCGGTGGCCTTCCGGGGGCGGCCGGACACGCGGTTCTTCGGGCGGCCCACCCGCGGTGTTCCCACGGGAAACGCCGCCCATTACCTCTCCGACGGGGCCGCGCTGATCCTCACCCAGGTGAAGGAGGCCGACCGCACCGGGCGCATCTATGACGGGCCCATTCCTCCCGACGAGGACATCCCCGCCGACGACGGAGCCTTGGAGGCGGCACAGGGCTGGCTTCTCAAGCAGCCTTCTTGCGCTTGAGCCTGCGGAGTCACGGCTTCCCCGGGCTGCGCCGCCTGAAGAGCAGCTTGCTCGAACGCACACTCGAACGAATATTCGAGAAGTGGTCTATCGTGGACCCCGGAGGGTCGAAATCCGGCCATGGGGGGAGCGGCAGACAACAGCACGGCAAGCGCAGGAGGTGCGATGGCGGCGTTCACGCACCTGCACACCGCATCGGGCTTCTCGATGCGGTACGGCGCCACGCACCCGGAGCAGCTGGCGGCCCGGGCCGCCGAGCGGGGCATGGGCGCGCTCGCCCTCACCGACCGCGACACCCTCGCCGGGGCGATACGGTTCGCCGACGCCGCGGCGGAGGCCGGGGTGCGGCCGGTGTTCGGGGTGGACCTGGCCGTGCGGGGGCAGGAGCCGCAGGCGTCCCGTCCGCGCACCCCCGTCCGCGGCGGGGCCTTCGTCGACGAGTCCGCGCCCCGTGCCGTCTTCCTCGCCCGCGACGGCGCCCCCGCCTGGGCCGCCCTGTGCGGGCTCGTATCCGCCGCCCACGCGGGAGGCGGCAGGCAGCCCGCGCTGACCCCGGAGGATCTCGCGCACGCCGCCGCCGGGATCCGAGCCCCGCTGACCGTGCTGCTCGGACCGGACTCCGAGGTCGGGCGGGCGCTCGCAGCCGGGCGGGCGGACCGGGCCGCGCGACTGCTCGTGCCCTGGCGTGAAATGTTCGGTGATGCGGCGCTGCGGCTGGAAGCCGTCTGTCACGGGCGCACCGGCACGGGGCCGGGGTCGCTGCGGCTCGCCGCGCGCACGGTCGGGTTCGCCGCCGAGCAGGGCGTGCGGGCCGTGCTCGGCAACGCCGTGCGCTACGCCGACCCGGGGCAGGGGCCCGTCGCCGACGTGCTCGACGCGGCCCGCCTGCTGGTGCCCGTCGACCGCCGCCGGCCCGAGGCCCGCGACAGCGGGGAGCGGTGGCTCAAGGGGGCGCGGGACATGGCGGACGTTGCCGGGCGGGTCGCGGAGGCCGCCGGTTTCCGGCGGGACGCCGCCTTCCGGCTGCTGGCCGCCACCGAGGAGACCGCGGCCGAGTGCCGCGTCGACCCGAAGCGCGACCTGGGCCTCGGCACCGTCCACTTCCCCGAGCCGCACCTGGTCGGCGCCGGGCCCCGCACCGCGGCGCGGGTGCTGCGGTCCCGCTGCGCGGCGGCCCTGGTGCTGCGCGGCCACGACCGCGACCGCGCGTACTGGGACCGGCTGGACGAGGAGCTGCAGATCATCAACGGGCACGGCATCGACGGGCACGGCTTCGCCTCGTACTTCCTCACCGTCGCGCAGGTCGTCGACGACACCCGCGCGCTCGGCATCCGCGTCACCGCCCGCGGCTCCGGCGCGGGCTCCCTGGTCAACCACCTGCTGGGCATCGCGCACGCCGACCCCGTCGAGCACGGCCTGCTGATGGAACGCTTCCTGTCGCCGCAGCGCCGCGCGCTGCCCGACATCGACATCGACGTCGAGTCCGCGCGCCGCCTGGAGGTCTACCGCGCGGTCTTCGCCCGCTTCGGCGAGGAGCGGGTGGCTACCGTCGCCATGCCCGAGACCTACCGGGTGCGGCACGCGATCCGCGACGTGGGCGCCGCCCTCGGCATGGACCCGGCCGAGGTGGACCGGCTCGCCAAGGCCTTCCCGCACATCCGGGCCCGCGACGCCCGGGCCGCGCTGGCCGAACTGCCCGAGCTGCGCGGCATCGACGCGGCGCGCTACGGGCGGCGGATGTGGGAGCTGGTCGAGGCGCTGGACGCGCTGCCGCGCGGGGTCGCCATGCACCCGTGCGGGGTGCTGCTGTCGGACGCCTCGCTGCGGGCCCGTACGCCCGTCGTGCCGACCAGCGGCGAGGGCTTCGCGATGTCGCAGTTCGACAAGGAGGACGTCGAACGGCTCGGACTGCTCAAACTCGACGTGCTCGGCGTACGGATGCAGTCCGCGATGGCCCACGCGGTGGGCGAGATCGAGCGGGCCACCGGCCGCCGTCTCGACCTGGACGACCCCGCGCAGGTGCCGCCGGGGGACCGGGCCACGTACGAGCTGATCCGGTCCGCCGAGACGCTCGGCTGCTTCCAGATCGAGTCGCCGGGCCAGCGCGACCTGATCGGGCGGCTCCAGCCGGCCGGCTTCCACGACCTCGTCGTCGACATCTCGCTCTTCCGGCCCGGACCGGTCGCGGCCGACATGGTGCGGCCCTTCATCGAGGCCCGGCACGGCCGCGCGCCCGTCCGCCTCCCGCACCCGGACCTGGCGGACACCCTGCGCGAGACGTACGGCGTGGTCGTCTTCCACGAGCAGATCATCGAGATCCTGCGGATCATGACCGGCTGCGACCGCGGCTTCGCGGACGAGACCCGGCGCGCCCTGTCGGACCCCGGACTGGTCGGCCGGGTACGGGCCTGGTTCGCGGAGCGCGCGGCCGCCCGGGGGTACGACGACGACGTCGTGCGCCGCACCTGGGAGATCGTCGCGGCGTTCGGTTCGTACGGGTTCTGCAAGGCGCACGCGGTGGCCTTCGCGGTGCCGACCTACCAGTCGGCCTGGCTCAAGGCCCACCATCCGGCGGCCTTCTACGCCGGGCTGCTCACGCACGACCCGGGGATGTACCCCAAGCGGCTGCTGCTCGCGGACGCGCGGCGGCGCGGGGTGCCGATCCTGCCGCTGGACGTGAACCGCTCGGACGCCGCCTATCGAATCGAACTGGTGTCCGGTGACGGGGTTCCGGGCATCCGGCTCGCCCTCTCCGAGGTGCAGGGCATCACCGAGGCCGAGACCCGGCGCATCGTCGACGGGCGCCCGTACACCTCGCTCCAGGACCTGTGGCAGCGCGGCCGCCCCCGCAGGCCCGTCGCCGAACGGCTCGCGCGCGTCGGCGCGTTGGACGCCTTCGGCGCCAACCGCCGCGACCTGCTGCTGCACATCGCGGAGCTGCACCGGCGGCAGCGCGGGACGGTGTCCCCGGCCCAGCCCACGCTGGTCGACAGCGCCCGCGCCGAGCCGATCGGCCTGCCCGACCTCGACGCGGCCGAGCGGCTCGGCGCGGAGCTGAGCGTGCTCGGCATGGACGCCTCGCGCCACCTGATGTCCGACCACCGGGCGTTCCTGGCCGAGCTGGGCGCGATCCCGGCCCGCCGGCTGCGCGAGGCGCGGCACGGCGAGACGGTGCTGGTGGCGGGCGCCAAGGCGGCCACCCAGACGCCGCCGGTCCGGTCGGGCCGGCGCGTCATCTTCACCACCCTCGACGACGGCACGGGCCTGGTCGACTGCGCCTTCTTCGACGACAGCCACGCGGCCTGCGCGCACACCGTCTTCCACTCCTGGCTGCTGCTCGTCCGCGGCGTCGTGCAGCGCCGCGGCCCCCGCAGCCTCAGCGTGGTCGGCTCGGCGGCCTGGGACCTCGGGGAGCTGACCCGGCTGCGGGCGGAGGGCGGGCTCGACGCGGTGGCCGCGGAGCTGGCACGGCCGCTCGCGGCGGAGCCGGCCGCCGTGGCCGGCCGCCGCATCGAACTGTCCACCGGCTATGCCCTGCACCCCTGGTCCGACCTGCAGCCCGCGGGCGAAGGCCCGGCCACCGGGCGCAAGTTGTGGCACGCGAGCCCGGGGAGCGCGGGATGAACGGCAGAGCGCACCTCTCCGCGGTCCCGGCGGTGCCGGCCCCGGCGGTATACGAACCGGAGCCGCCGGCCCCCACCGTGCTCTACGTCCACTTCCACCCCGTCGCGGGCGGCTCCCTGGGGGAGGGCGCCTACGACGGGCTGCTCGCCCTGCTCGGCGGGCTGACGCCGCTGGTGCAGGCGCTGCCGCCGGACGCCGCGCTCGCCGAAGTGCGCGGTGCCCTGCGGTATTTCGGCCACGGCCCGCAGGAACTCGCCGCGCTGCTGCGGGTGCGCGCGCTCGCCCGGTACGGGGCCGACTGCACGGTGGGGATCGGCGGGAACCCGATGCTGGCGCGGATGGCCGCCCAGGACGGGCCGGCCGGGGGCGTGCGGACGGTTCCGGCCGGGCCGGGGGCGGCGGCCGCCTTCCTGGCCCGCAGACCGGCCGCCGCGCTGTACGGGGTCGGGCCCGCCACCGCCCGTACGCTGTGCGCCTACGGGCTGGACAGCGTCGGCCGGATCGCCGCCGCACCGCTGCCCGTGCTGCAGCGCATCCTCGGTGCGGCCGCCGGGCGGCGGATCCACGAACTGGCGCACGGCATCGACCCCACCCCCGTCGGCCCGGCCGCGCAGGCCCGTTCGATGGGCGCGGAACACCGCTTCGCGGCCGACGAACTGGACCCGGAGTACCGGCGCCGTGCGCTGCTCACGCTCGCCGACGGGCTCGGCACCCGGCTGCGGGAGAGCGGGCAGGTCGCGCACGGCCTGAAGCTCACCGTCCGGTACGCGGACGGCTCGTCGACCACCCGCGCGCGGGCCTTCGCCGAGCCGACCGCGCACACGCCCGAACTGACCGCGGCGGCCTATACCTTGCACGGTGCGCTCGGTCTGCAGCGGGCGCGGGTACGGGCCGTGGCGCTGCGCGCCGAGGGGCTGACGGACGCCGCGAGTGCCGCGCACCAGCTGACGTTCGACCCCGCCGACGAGAAGGCGCGCCGCGTCGAGGAGGCGGTCGACAAGGTGCGGGAGCTCTTCGGCCCGGGTGCGGCGGGTCCCGCGGCGGCCCTGGACCAGGGCTGGAGCAACGTGGCCTGAAATGTCCGGAGTTCGGCGACGTCAACCTGAAGCACCCCCGCACGTTCCGGGGCGGAATCCCTGCAATTTTCCTTGACGCAAGCAAAGATCACCCGCAACCTACCCACAGGTAAGTTAACGAACTCTTCATGCGCGGGTGACCCCACTCACTCCGCTGCTCCGCCATGCCTTCCCCACTGATTTCCCCACCGATTCCCCCACCGCAAGGAGTCCCTGTGAAGCTGCGCCCGAAACCGCGCTGGAGATCCCTCCGTGCCCTGCTGCCCGTCGTCGCCCTGACGACGATGGCCGTCGCCGCACCGGAGGCCGTGGCGGCCCCGCAGAGCAGCACCGCCGCCGTCACCAGCGGCTGGAACAACTACTCCTGCAAGCCGTCCGCCGCGCACCCGCGCCCCGTCGTCCTCGTGCACGGCACCATGGAGAACGGCTCCACCAACTGGTTCTCCTTCGCCCCCTACCTCACGAGCCGCGGCTACTGCGTCTTCTCCTTCGACTACGGCCAACTTCCGGGCGTGCCGGTCTTCTACGGGCTCGGCCCGATCGAGAAGTCGGGCGAGCAACTCGCCGCGTACGTCGACAAGGTGCTCGCCGCGACCGGCGCGTCGAAGGTCGACATGGTCGGGCACTCGCAGGGCGGCATGCTGCCGCGCTACTACACGAAGTTCCTCGGTGGCGCCGACAAGGTGAACGCGATCGTCGGCATCGCGCCCAACAGCCACGGGACGACGCTGTCCGGCATCGCCAAGCTGATGGACGTGGTCCCCGGCATCGGCCCCGCCGCGCGGAAGCTCATCAACGCGACCGCACCCGGCCTGACGGACCAGGTGGTGGGATCGCCGTTCATGCAGAAGCTCAACGAGGGCGGGGACACGCTGCCCGGCATCCGCTACACCGTGATCGCCACCAGGTGGGACGAGGTCGTCACGCCGTACAAGACGCAGTTCCTGTCCGGACCGAACGTGCGGAACGTGCTGCTGCAGGACCTGTGTCCGGTGGACATCTCGGAGCACCTGGCGATCGGGACGATCGACCGGGTGGCGTTCCACGAGGCGGCCAATGCGCTTGATCCTGAGAACGCGACGCCGTCCGATTGCTCGGCGATGATCCGGGGGTAGTCGGGTGCGGGTCGTTTGTGGCTGATCGCGCAGTTCCCCGCGCCCCTTTGGGGCGCGGGGTTGCCGAAAATCGCTGGCTCGGTCGGTCGGGGGCGAGAGACGCTGCACCCATGATCACTAGCGTCCGGCTCGTCAAAGACCCCCGCCCCGAGACCCGTTACCCCGCAACCCTCGTTCACGACGACGGCACCCGCGTCGTCGTCCGCGCCCCCTGGGCCGGCGCCACCGCCCGGGACTTCGGGTTCGTCCGCTTCGAGGAGGGCGACGTGTTCACCGAGCACTACTGGCGCGACCGCTGGTACTCCGTCAAGGAGGTCCGCGACGCCCACGGCACGCTCAAGGGCTGGTACTGCGACATCACCCGGCCCGCCCGGGTCGAGGACGGCACGCTCGTCGTGACCGACCTCGACCTCGACCTGTGGCGCTCCGCGGACGGCACCGCCGTCCTCCGCCTCGACGAGGACGAGTTCGCCGAGAGTGGCCTCGCCGAGCGCGACCCCGTCGCAGCGGCGCGGGCCGTCGCGGCGCTCGACGAACTGGAGGACCTCGCCCGCACCGCGGACGGGTTCGAGAAGCTGCTCCGCCTCCCCGTGGCAGGGTGAACCCATGCACACCCCCGCACTCGACCTCATCGCCGCCGCCGTCGACCCCGGCAGCTGGCGCTGCTGGGACGAGCCCCTCGCGCTGACCGAGGACGACCCGGACTACCGCGCCGACCTGCTCGCCGCACGCGGGCGCACCGGGCTCGACGAGTCCGTCGTCACCGGCGAAGGACTGCTGCACGGACGCCGGGTGGCCGTCGTGGCCTGCGAATTCCGCTTCCTGGCCGGGTCGATCGGGGTCGCGGCCGGGGAACGGCTCGTACGGGCCGTGGAGCGGGCGACGGCCGAGCGGCTGCCGCTGCTGGCCGCGCCCGCCTCCGGCGGCACCCGCATGCAGGAGGGCACCATCGCCTTCCTGCAGATGGTGAAGGTCGCCGCCGCGATCACCGAGCACAAGGCCGCCGGACTGCCGTACCTGGTCCACCTCCGGCACCCCACGACCGGCGGCGTCCTCGCCTCGTGGGGCTCCCTCGGCCACCTCACCTCCGCCGAACCCGGCGCGCTCATCGGCTTCCTGGGACCCCGGGTCCACGAGGCGCTGTACGGCGAGGAGTTCCCGCAAGGGGTACAGGTCGCGGAGAACCTGCTGGCGAACGGGCTGGTCGATGCGGTGCTGCCTGCGGCACGCCTGGGCGGGGTTGCGGCGCGGGCGCTGTCGGTGCTGTGCGACGACGGGGCGGAGCCGGCGGCGCTTCCCGCGCCGGTGGAGCCTGCCGTTGGGGAGCCGCCGTCCACCGCCGAGTCGATCCGGCGGTCGCGGCGGCCCGAACGGCCCGGTGTGCGGGAGTTCTTGGCGGCGGCCGCTGTCGACGTCACGCTTCTCAGCGGTACGGGCGCCGGGGAGCGCGACCCGGGGCTGCTGCTCGCCCTCGCCCGGGTCGGCGGCACCGCCTGCGTCGTCCTCGGTCACGACCGCGGCAGCCGGGCCACGCCCGCCGCGGGCCTCCCGGAGCACGGGCAGGCGCTCGGGCCCGCCGGGCTGCGGGCGGCGCGGCGGGGCATGCGCATCGCGGCCGAACTGGGGCTGCCGCTGCTCACCGTCGTCGACACGGCCGGGGCCGCGCTGTCCCGCGAGGCCGAAGAGGGCGGTCTCGCGGGCGAGATCGCGCGGTGCCTCGCCGACATGGTGACGCTCGACGCGCCGACCGTGTGCCTGCTGCTGGGGCAGGGCGCGGGCGGTGCCGCGCTCGCCCTGCTTCCGGCCGACCGGGTGATCGCGGCGCGGCACGCGTGGCTGTCGCCGCTGCCGCCGGAGGGGGCCGCGGCGATTCTTCATCGCTCCACGGAGCGGGCGTTCGAGGTGGCGGACCGCCAAGGGGTGAGGTCTGCCGACCTGTTGGGGCGGGGGATCGTGGACCGGATCGTCGAGGAGGGGGACGGCTTCCTGCCGCGGTTGGGGTGGGTGGCCGGTGCGGAACTGAGCGCACTCCGGGCGCGCGCGCCGGAGGCGCTGCGCGCCGAGCGGAGGGCGCGGTACCGGCGCCTGTGACCCGGGTGCGGGCCGTTTGTGGTTGCTCGCGCCCACGCGGCGGAGCCGCTGGGGGCACCCCCTGGGGGCACCCCCAGCGGTAGCTGGGGGAGGTAGCTGGGGGAGACACAGCCCCGCGCCCCTGACGGGGCGCCACCCTCGGTTCGTCGGGCGCGGGCCGTTTGCGGCTGGTCGCGCAGTTCCCCGCGCCCCTTACGGGGCGCGCCCCCCCATCTTGGCTGTGGGCAGGCGTTCCGCAGGGCTGGGGGCACCTCCCAGCGGTAGCTGGGGGAGGGTGGGCACAACCCGACCACCGGGCAGCAACCACCCCGCGGTCACCCCAGTACCCGCACGCAATGCCATTCGTCCGCCGCCGGTTCGTAACCGAACCAGCGGTTCACGGCCAACATCGGCACGTTCCCGGCATCGTTGCCGGTGAACGCCTCCACACACCCCGCCTCGCGCGCCAGGTGGAGTGAGCGGTTCTTCACCGACCGCGCCAGCCCCTGTCCCCGCCAGGCCCGGAGGGCACCGGTCATCGCCGACATGTACCGACCCCGCCCGTCCGTCCGCGCCAGCGAGAACGCCACCGGCACCCCGCCGTCCACCGTCACCGCGACCACGGACAGGTCGCGGTCCAGCCCCGGCCGCTCCCAGTGGGCCGCCAGCCAGGCCTCGTACGGGATCGGCTCCCTCTCCACCTCGCCCGGCTCGTCGAGCGACACCGTCGCGTCCAGCTCGTACAACGGCCGCGGATCGGCCGCGAAATCCGCGACCGTCCGCAGCTCGATCCCGGCCGGCGGTGCCGTCTCCGGCGGGAGCACGGCGAGGTCGAGGCGCAGGAAGCGGGCCCGGCGGCGGGGTTCGTAGCCCCTGCGTCCGGCCCAGGCCACGGAGCGGCCGTCCTCCAGGGCCCACGCGTACACGGACCGGGCGCCCAGCCCGGCCAGGTGCTCCTCGGCCGCCGCCAGGAGCGCCGATCCGGCGCCCCGGCCGGTCGCGTCCGGATGGATGTACAGGTTGCAGTAGGCCTTCCCGGGCTCGGGGCTGTCGAAGAACAGGCCCGTCCGGGCGGTGCCCACGACCCTGCCGTCCAGCTCGGCCACCAGCAGCCGGTAGTGCGCCTCGGCGGGCGAGTGCTCCGCCTCCCAGGCCAGCAGTTCGGGCGTGACCAGCATGAACGGCAGGGCCGCGCGCCGCGTTTCGGCCGCGGCCGCCGCGTCCTCGGGGTTGTCGGTGTGCAAGTCCCGGATGAGGATGTGGGTCGTCGATGTCATGGCGGGAACCGTAGGCCGCCCAACTGGCCTGTTTCAAAAGGTTTTACCTCCTCATAGATGGTGTGTGCATCTATATCGGCGTAGCGTCTGGCCCGATCCGTTGACGAGAGGGGTACGGCAATGTGCGGTATCGCGGGATGGATTTCCTACGACCGGGACCTCACCACCGAGCGCGGCACCCTTGATGCAATGACACAGACCATGTCCTGCCGCGGCCCGGACGCCGCAGGCATCTGGCTCGACACCCACGCCGCCTTCGGGCACCGCCGGCTGGCCGTCATCGACATCGAGGGCGGCAAGCAGCCGATGCTCGTCGAGCACGACGGGCGCACGCTGCTCGCCACCACCTACAGCGGCGAGGTCTACAACTACCGCGAGCTGCGCGCCGAACTGGAGTCCCACGGCCACGCCTTCCGCACCAGCAGCGACACCGAAGTGGTGCTGCACGCCTATCTCGAATGGGGCGAGGACTTCACCGAGCGCCTCAACGGCATGTACGCCTTCGCGTTATGGGACCCGCGCACCGAGGAACTGCTCCTGGTCCGCGACCGCATGGGCATCAAGCCCCTCTACTACTGGCCCACTTCGGACGGCGTGCTCTTCGGATCCGAGCCCAAGGCCATCCTCGCCCACCCCGCCGTGCGCCCCGCCGTCGACGCGGAGGGCCTCGCCGAGCTCGTCGGCTGGACCAAGACGCCCGGCCACGCCGTCTACCGGGGCATGTACGAACTGCGCCCCGGCCACACCGTCCGCGTGCGGCGCTCCGGGCTGGCCGTCCGGCGCTACTGGTCCCTCGAGGCCCGCGAGCACACCGACGACACCGCCACCACCGTCCGGCACGTCCGCGAGCTGCTCGACGACATCGTCGCCCGCCAGCTGATAGCCGACGTCCCGCTGTGCACCCTGCTCTCCGGCGGACTCGACTCCTCCGCCATCACCGCCCTCGCCGCCAAGGGCCTGGCCGACGCGGGCAGAGGCCCGGTGCGGTCCTTCTCGGTCGACTTCACCGGCTACACCGAGAACTTCAAGGCCGACACGCTGCGGCCCACCCCCGACGGACCGTACGCCCACGCCCTCGCCGAGCACGTGCGCTCCGACCACAGCGACATCGTGCTCGACACCGCCGCGCTGATGGAGCGGGCCCACCGCGACGCCGTCCTGACCGCCCGTGACCTGCCGATGGGCTTCGGCGACGGGGACACCTCGCTCTACCTTCTCTTCAAGGCGATCCGCGAACAGACCACGGTCGCGCTGTCCGGGGAGTCCGCGGACGAGGTCTTCGGCGGCTACCGGTGGTTCCACGACCCCGAGGCCGTGCACGCCGACACCTTCCCGTGGGTCGCGGGCGCCGCCTTCGACCGGTTCGCCGGGGAGCAGAGCGGCGGCAGCTCCGCCCTCTTCGACCCGGGCTTCCTCGCCAAGCTCGACGTCCCCGGCTACCAGGACGCCCGCTACCGGGAGGCCCTCGCCGAGATCTCGTACCTGCCCGGCGAGAGCGGGCTGCAGCGGCGCATGCGCGAGGTCAGTTATCTGCACCTGACCCGCTTCGTGCAGCTGCTGCTCGACCGCAAGGACCGCACCAGCATGGCCGTCGGACTGGAGGTCCGGGTGCCGTTCTGCGACCACCGGCTGGTCGAGTACGTCTACAACACCCCCTGGGCGATGAAGACCTTCGACGGGCGCGAGAAGTCCCTGCTGCGCGCGGCCGTGCGCGACGTGCTCCCCGACATCGTGGCGGACCGCGTCAAGAGCCCGTACCCCAGCACCCAGGACCCGCGGTACGCGGACGCGCTCGGCGCGGAGCTGCGGCGGGTGCTCGACGACAAGAACGCCCCCGTCCGGCCGCTGCTGGACACCTCCGCCGTCGCCCAGGCCCTCTCCGCCGGCGCGGGGGAGGCCTTCCGGACGGGCACCGAGCTCGTACTGGGGCTCAACACGTGGCTCGCCTCGTACGAAACGGCGCTCGAGCTGTAGCGTCCTGACGCACAATAGGTGCGACCACACCCCTCAGCCTGGAGTTCCACCGTGGCGTTGCACCTGACCGTCGACCCGGAAGCGGCCGAACCGCCCTACGAGCAGATCCGCGCCCGCATCGCGGAGCGCGCCCGCTCCGGCGAACTGCCCGTCGGCTACAAGCTCCCGACGGTACGGGGGTTCGCGGAGGACCTGGGGCTCGCGGCGAACACGGTGGCCAAGGCGTACCGGGCGCTGGAGGCGGACGGGGTGATCGAGACCCGGGGCCGCAATGGGACGTTCATTGCGGCCCGGGGCGATGCGGGGGCCCGCGCGGCTGCGGACGCCGCGCGGGCGTTTGCGGAGCGGGCTCTCCGGCTGGGGCTGGACAAGCCGGCCGCCCTCGCTGCGGTCGAGGACGCGTTGCGGGCCGTTTACGAGGGCTGACCGCCCTCGTGGTCTTTCGGCTGCGGGTTCGTCGTGGCTTGTCGCGCAGTTCCCCGCGCCCCTCACGGGGCGCGATTGTGCCCGGCACCGGAAGCGCGAGCGATACCCTGGCCCGTGATGGGACGTCATGACGGAAAACGGGCGCGCCTGGTCGCCCTGGTCGCGGCCGTCGTCGCCGCGTTCTTGCTGCTGCTCTGCGCCGGTGGCTGTCAGTCCGGCGGCCGTGCCCGTGGTGCCCAGGGCGTGCCGAACGGCGGCGGGGGCACCCCCGCCTACCTCGGCTTCGGGTTCACACACACCCAGTACAGCGCCGACCTCGGCAACGACGGCGCCCGCAGGACGGCCGCCGGTGTGCTCTCCGCCGACCCCATGCCGCAGAACCAGCACATCATGGGCTGGGGCGCCGACAACCCCGAGCCCAGACCGGGGTCCTACAACTTCGGCGACCTCGACCGCCGCGTCGCCCTCATGCGCAGCACCCGTGCCACGCCGGTGCTCACGCTGTGCTGCGCCCCGGACTGGATGAAGGGCGGCGGGGACAGCACCAACTGGTCCCAGAAGTCCCTGGAGACGGCGCCCGACCGGGCCCACTACAAGGACTTCGCCGACCTCGCGGGCGTGATCGCCAAGCGCTACCCGGACGTCCGGCACTTCATCGTGTGGAACGAGTTCAAGGGCTTCTACGACGATTCCAGGAAGCGCTGGGACTACGAGGGGTACACCGATCTCTACAACCTCGTCTACGCGGAGATCAAGAAACAGAACAAGAACGCCCTCGTCGGCGGTCCGTATGTCGTCATGGACACCGAGACGCCCGGCAACGCCTCCAACGCCTCGTCGCTGCAAGGGCCTTGGGGGGTGGTGGACCAACGGGCCGTCGACGCCCTGGAGTACTGGGACAAGCACAAGGCGGGGGCCGACTTCGTCGTGGTCGACGGCTCCAGCTACACGCGCGACGGCAACCGGATGCTGCCCGACGAGTTCGCGGCCACCCGCAAGTTCGCCGACGTCAGCATCTGGCTGACGAAGACCACGGGGCTGCCCGTGTGGTGGGCCGAGTGGTACGTCGAGCCGCCCGACGCCCAGGACAACCGCCGCGGCTGGACCGAGCCGCACCGCGTCGCCGTCCAGGCCACGGCCATGATGGAGCTGGCCGGGGCCGGCGTGGCCGGCGCCTTCTACTGGAACCCCGAGGAGGAGGCCGCCGACTGTCCGGGCTGCCTGTGGACCCCCACCCAACTCGCCAACGGTGGCGACAAGTTGCCGATGATGGACCTGCTGCAGCGCTTCGCCGCGGCCTTCCACCCCGGCACACACCTGCGCACGCCCGACGTCGGCGGGCCCGACGCCGACCACCTGCGCACCCTCGCCTCGGACCGGACGGTGCTCGTCGTCAACACGCTGGACCGGCCCGTCACCGCCACGGTGGACGGGCACGCCGTCGGGCTGGGGGCGTACGAGGTCCGCTGGCTGACCTAGGGCGCCTCCCGTGCGCCGGGTGGGGCTCCGTCCCGGCGGTTGCCTTCCGCCCCCGGGCGCCGCAACACTGCGAGCGGCGTCCGGATCGCCCCGTCTCCCCGCTGTGTCCGAAAGGCTCCACCCATGTGCGAAAGCGCGACCAAGGCGCTGGTCATCGTCGATGCGGAAGACAACTACTACGTCCTGCCCGGTGAGGTCATCTCCCTGGCCAAAGCGGCCCCCGAGGCCAAGGACGCGATAGCCGAGCGCCTGGCCGACCACGCCAAGGTGCCGCTCGCCGAAGGCTATTGCTTCGCGGGCGTGCTGACCGTCCCGGCCGAGGGCGAACTGGCCCACTACACGCCGGACGTGTCCTGGCCGAACGCCGCCGACGCCACGTGACGGTCACCGTCACCCGAGCCACTCAACGCGCCCTCGTCGCCGACGGATTCGTCTGCCTCCCCGGCCTGTGGGACCGCGGTCTGGCCGCCGGGCTCGCCGCGGAGGCCCGCGCGCGCCGCCCCCACGCCCGGATACCCGAGAACGGACCCCGCACCCCCGTCACCGCCCGGCAGCGTCCCGGCACCCCGGCCGCCACCGGCCCGCTGCTCGCCCGCCTGCACCTGGCCCTGACCGGCACGGCACGGGCCCTGAGCGGGCGGCTCCTGGTGCCCACCTTTGCGGCCTACGGCTACTACGAGGGTGACGATGCGGTGTATCTGCACACCGATACCGCACAGTGCGACCTGACGCTGCTCACCACGGCCTGCGGCGGGGTCGGCCCGCTGCACGTCCACCCGGATCTGGCCGGCCGGAGCCCGGCGGAGCTCGGTGCGCTGGAGAGCGATCCGCGGTGGGACCGCGCCGGAGGGACTCCCGTCCGCTACCCGGCGGCCGGGGTTGCGGCCCTCAGGGGGAACGCCGTCCCGCACCACCGTCCGGGCCGGCCGGCACCGGGGCTGAACGCGGTGGCCGCGCTTTGCTACCGCGCGCTCTACTGAGCGTGCCGATCTGCGGGTGCGTCGTGGCCGGTCGCGCCCACGCGGCGGAGCCGCATCAGGTACGGGGCGCCCCGCACCGTCTACGACATCGTCACCAACCGCTGCACCAGCACCGCCACCAGCACCCCCAGCAACGGCAGCGCAAACCAGAACGACCCCTGCATCCAGTGCAGTTGGCGCACCCCCGGCCGTGCGCCGACCCGTACCAGTTCGCGTACCGTCAGCAGCACCAGCAAGGCCACCGCGGCGAGGCCGCCGATCACCGACGCCGGGGTCCATGTCACCCGCGGCCCCGCCGGCCCCGGACGTGGCTGGGCCGCCTCACCCGACGGCTTCTGCTTCAGCTCGTACAGCACCGCGTCGTCGTTGGACAGCACCCGCCGCAGCTCCGGCCGCTTGTCGAAGGTGCTGCGCATCTTCTGCTCCCAGTCGGGGGAGTATCCGGCGCTCATTTCGAGGTATATCGACTGCCCGGTGCTGATCATGAGGTACGCGTTCGGCCCGGCCTCGCGCAGCCGTGTCACCACCCCGGGGGCGTCGACCGGCGTGCGGGGCGCCAGGACAGGGTCGTAGAAGACCCGTTCCATGTCGCGCGAGCCCCAGGGCATGGCGGGGGTGACGTCGTTGACGGTGTCGCTGCTCATCCACAGCAGCCGCACGGTCGGCTTGTCGTGGGCGTAGACGTAGTTCATGGCGGCGACCTCGCCGGGGCGGACCTGTTCGAAGGACTCGTTGCCCCAGCGGGCCACGAGGAAGCCGAAGACGAGGACGAGCCCGGCGAGCAGCGCCGCCGCCACCGGGAGGGCCGGGCCGCGGCCCTGCGCCGGGTACGCGCGTGGGAAGAGGGCCAGCGCGGCGAGGATGCACGCGCCGGGCAGGGCGAACAGGAAGACGCGCAGGGCGACTTCGCCGCCGTAGGACTGCATGCCGAAGGCGAGGAACGGCACGCAGGTCAGCACCAGCAGCGACAGGTCGCCGACCCCGGAGCGGCGCCGCCGCCACCAGCCGAGGGCGGCGAAGGCCAGCACGCCGCCGGCGAGCAGGACCCGTACGTACAGCACCAGTTTGTGTGTGCTGCTGCCGCCCTGGATGCGGCCCGAGACGGACGAGGAGACGTTGCCGCCGAGCGAACCGATGCCGCCGAACAGCTCCTTGAAGTGGCCCGACCAGTAGGGCTCGGCCAGGAAGCCGATCCAGACCGCCAGCATCACGCCGCACAGCAGCGGCAGCCCGCGCAGGGTCGAACGGCGCACCAGCACCAGCACGGTGAGCACGCCCAGCATCACGAACGGCGTCAGCTGGTGGCTGGAGACCGACGCGGCGAACAGGGCGACCAGCAGCGCCAGCAGCACCGCCTGCTGCCCGTGTCCGAGGGGGGCGGTCTCCTGCTCGCCGGGCAGCCGCTTCCCGCGCAGCTGGCCGGGCCAGCGGAACCACACCAGCAGCACGGCCACGAACAGCAGGTAGAACACGTAGTTGAGCGACTGCGGCGAGAAGTAGTCCTGCCCGACCCAGCCGCACAGCACGAACAGCCACAGCGCCGTCCACTTCGCCCGCCAGTCCGCGCGCACCGCCCGCAGCAGCAGCGCCAGCGGCGCGAGGCACAGCAGCTGCATCGCCAGCGGCCACCAGCGCAGCACCTCGGTGAGGTCGGTGACGCCGCAGGCGCGGGCCGCGAACGCGGCGAGGGCGAAGAAGCCGGGCCAGCTCCAGCGCGCGTCGAGATCGGGGGCGGCCACCCCGGTGCGGTCGATGTAGTCCATGAAGCCCGCGTGCTGCCAGGCCGTGGCGAACCGCGGCTGCCCCTCCAGCAGGGCGGGCACCGCGTGCAGCGAGACGACCGTCAGCAGCAGGACGGCCGTCAGCAGCCGGGTGTGCGGCCGGGCCGTCCACAGGGCGGAGGCGAACGAGAGCACCAGCAGCGCCGCGCCCACGAGCGTCGCCACCGGCAGGACGGAGATCAGCCCGAGCCCGCCCATGCCGTCCAGGTCCACCGTGCCCGCCGCCCACAGCGGCACCCAGTACAGTGCCAGGGCGGCGACGAGCAGCCCCCAGAGGGCGGCCCCGGGCCGGATCCGGCGCCGGGGGCGCCGCTCCCCGGCCGGGGAGGGCGGCGCGGCCGCCTGCTCGGGCACCGGGGCGGGCGGAGGGGACGGTGGAGGGTCGGACGGCGGCATCCGGCGGATGTCCGGGCGCCGTTCCGGGTGGTCGAAGTCCACCCGGACGCCCAGCGGGATGGTGTCCACGTCGAGTGCGGCGCGCAGCACCCGGACGGTGCTGTCGCGCAACCGCTCCCGCTCGGCGGGCGGTTCCTCCTCCGCGGCCTCCCGGCGTGCCTCGTGCCGCGCGGCCGCGCGGTCGCCGTCCACCGCCAGGTCCGCCAGGTCGCCGTCGGGAGCGGCCCCGTCGGCGCGCTCCGCGGCGTCCGGTGCGGGGGAGGAGCCCCGCAGCACGGCCCGCAGCCGCACCGCGGCGACCGAGCAGATCACCGCCAGGCTGGAGACCTCCGCGACGCCCTCGCCCGTCAGCCCCATCCGGGGGAGCAGCAGCAGCGTCAGCCCGAGCACCAGCGCACAGAGCAGCCCCTGCAGATAGGCGAGCCCGGCGGTGCGGCTCTGCGCCCGCAGCACCGCGAAGTAGACCTCCATCACCACGCGCAGCGCCGCCCCGACCGCGTACCAGCGCAGCAGCGGCGTCGCGGCATGGGCGTACCCCGCGCCGAACACCCCCAGGATGTACGGCGCGAGGAAGAACATCACCAGACAGACCGGGATCATGATCTTGGCCATCCGGCGCAGCGCGGCCCGGCAGTTCTCCGCCAGCCGCGCCGGGTCGTGCGAGCCCTCGACGGTCAGCGAGGCGCCCATGTTGATCGCGAGCAGGTTGACGGTGCCGCCGATGGTGGAGGTGATGTAGAAGTAGGCGTTGTTGGTAGAGCTCACCTGCGCGGCGACGATCACCGGGATCAGATAGACCACGGCCAGGGAGAACAGCGAGCCGGTGCAGTCCCCGGCGAGGAAGCGGCCCATCTCCCGGTAGGAGGCGGGCCGGGCCGTCTGCTCGGTGGCCCGTACGTGCGCGGGCACCAGCCGCCGGAAGACCAGCCAGCCCAGCGGCAGCACCGACACGGCGATCGAGACGACCCACGAGACGAACACCCCGGACACCGGGAGCACCGTCGCCAGCCCGACCAGCAGCGCCAGCTTCACCGCCGAGAAGGCGGTGTTGCCCACCGGCACCCACGGCGCGCTGCGCAGCCCCGTCAGCACCCCGTCCTGCAGGGTCAGGACCGACCAGGCCACGACGGCCACGACGAAGCCGAGCCCGGGCAGCAGCCCCTGCAGGGACCGGTAGGACGGGCCCCACAGCCCCAGCGTGAGCAGGAAGACGCCCGCCGCGGTGGCCACCACCAGCGAACTGGCCGCGTACGTGCGGAAGACGAGCCGGCCCGTGGTGCGCCCCGCGACCGGGATGAAGCGGGCCAGCGCGCCGGTGAGCGTCACCGCGGTGATCCCCGCGAGGAGCTTCATCGCGGCGATGGCCGCCGACCCCTGGCCGACGGCCGACTCCGTGTAGTAGCGCGCGGCCACGAGCCAGTAGCCCAGACCGAGGACGGCGCTGATGCCGGTGTTGAGCATCAGCGCGAAGGCGTTGCGGAACAGCGGGCTGCCGCCTCCTCTCCCGGGCAGCCGCAGCCTGCGACCGCTCGGCTCCACTGCCCGCTCCTCGGTCCGGGTGGACGTGTCAGACACGCGCTTCGCTTGCCTTCCTGACGGCCTGGCGGCTCCTGCGGACGATGGCGTACCCCTTCGTCAGAGCCCGGTCCCTGGCGAACAGCCGCCCCACGGACCGGCCCTCCACCATGCGCTCGAAGTCGGCTATACCCGTCGTGCGCCGCACCGTCACCCGCTGCAGCGCGTACGGCCCCTGCCGGCGCACGGCCATGCCGTTGCCCACGGCGAGCGAGACGGAGAAGCCGGCCGCCCGCACCGCCCCGCGCACCCGCCGGGTGGAATACCCGTACGGATAGGCGAACGACACCGGCGGGCGGCCGAGTTCGGCGGTGATCAGCTCGTGGCAGCGCTCCACCTCGAACGCCAGCTTCTCCTCGGACAGCTGGTCGAGTTGCGGATGCGTGTGACTGTGGCCGCCTATCTCGACGCCGGCCGCCGCGAGTTCGCGGATCTGCTCCCAGTCGAGCATGAGGTCGAGCGCGCCGCCCGTGTCGTGCTCGCCGCGCAGCCAGCCCGTGGAGGCGAACAGCGTGGCGGGGAAGCCGTGTTCGACGAGGGCGGGGAGGGCGTGGCGGTGCACGCCCTCATAACCGTCGTCGAAGGTGATGAGTACCGGCTTGGGCGGCAACGCGCGCCCCTCGCGCCAGGCGGCGGCCAGCTGTGCGGCCGTCACCGGGGTGAATCCGAAACCGTGCAGCAGCCGCATCTGTTCGGCGAAGGCCTCCGGGGAGACCGACAGGCCGTAGGCCGCGCGGGCCGGCGCGTGGCCCACGGCGTGGTACATCAGGATCGGGACGGGGCCGCCGCTCATGCTCCCGCCTCCCCGGCTCTCGCCCCCGGCGGCACCGGCCGTGCCACCGCGAACCGCTGCCCGCGGCGCGCCCGGAGGCTGCCCAGGGCGTAGCCGCCGGTGGTGACGGCCAGCCCGGCCACGATGGCCCCGGCCCGGCCCGCGCCCCCGGGCCGGCCCAGCAGGGCGTCCCGCAGCCCGCGGGCCACGCCCGCGGGCAGCACCCGCGTGGTGTAGCGGCGCTCGGAGGCAAGTCCCTTCTGTGGGCCGACACTTCGCGCCACGAGCGCCTTGGAGAGGCCCTCGGCGTAGGCCCGGGTGCGGAAGTAGCCGAACCGCTCGCGGGCGGCGGGCACCCGGTGGTGGATCACCGAGCGGTCGTCGATGAGCAGCACCGCGTCGGGCACGGCCCTGGTCAGCCGGATGCACAGCTCGGTCTCCTCGCCGCCCAGCGGCAGCCGCTGGCCGTCGCGCCCGATGCCGCTGGCGAAGCCGCCGACCGCGGTGAGGGCCGACTTGCGGAAGGAGGCGTTGCCGCCGAGGACGTTGCGCACCTGCACCCGGCCGGGGGGCAGGCCGCGATAGGTGCAGCCCACGACCCAGTCGAACTCCTCGGGGAACCAGGCGGGCCTCTGCCTGGACGCCCAGACGGGCATGGTGCGCCCGCCGACCGCCATGACCCGGGGGTCGGCGTAACCCTCGGCGAAGTGCAGCAGCCAGTCCCGCTCGGCCACCGCGTCGTCGTCGAGGAAGGCGATCACCTCGCCCTCGGCGGCTTCCGTGCCGGTGTTGCGCCCGGCGGACAGGCCGCGCGGGCCGGTGTTGGCGAGGATGCGCACCCGGCCCGCCTCCGCACCTGCGCCGTCGTCGCCGAAGGCCTTGGCCAGGCGGCGCAGCAGGGCCGGGTTGTGGTCGACGACGACCAGTGTCTCCAGCGCCGGGTGGGACTGGCCGCGCACCGAGGCCACCGCGGCGAGGATGTCGCCCCAGCGGTCCTCGGTGTAGACGCAGATGACCACCGAGACGGACGGGTCCGCGCCCGCGGTGGTCAAGAGACGTCCCCGCGGTTGGCGGCCGGTGCGATCGCGAGCCGGGGCTGCGGACGGGGCCGGCCCCGGCGGTCGCCGCGCTCGCGGAGGATCACCTTCAGCACCCGCAGTCCGTCGCGCACGGCCCGCAGATTGCTGGTGCCGTGGATCCTGACGAACTCATGGCTGGGAATCTCCTGGACCCGCAGGCCCGCTTTGACCACTCTGATGTTCATCAGCGTCTCGACCTCGAACCCGGCGCAGTCCAGGGCGATCTCGTCCAGGCAGCGCTTCCAGAACGCGTTGTAGCCGTAGCAAAGGTCGGTGTAGCGGGCCCCGAATTTGTGATTGACGATGGAGCACAGCACACGGTTGCCGAGCTTGCGGATGAGCGTCATGTCGTCGGTGCCGCCGCCGTTGGCGAAGCGGGATCCCTTGGCGAAGTCGGCGCCCCCGACGAGGGCGGAGACGTAGCGCAGGATCTCGCCCCCGTCCGCGGAGCCGTCGGCGTCGACCATGACGATGATCTCGCCGGTGCAGGCGGCGAAGCCGGTGATCAGGGCATCGCCCTTGCCCTTGCCCAGCTGCTGGACCACCTTGACGTCCGGGCACAGGTCGCGGGCGACCTGGACGGTGTCGTCGGTGGAGTTGCCGTCGACCAGGACCACTTCATGGATCCAGTCGGGAAGCGTCTTGAAGACGTACGGAAGGTTCTCCGCCTCGTTCATGGCGGGAATCACCACGCTCACCGGTGGCCTTATAGCGATCTGCGAGGTCACCGGGCGGTATCGGCGTCCGGATGGCTCCGGGTCGGGATCCTGGTCCTGACTCGCCGCCGGGCGCAGGAACGCACTCATGAGTCCTGTTTCCCTCTCGTCCGGGGGACCGCCCGCCCAAGGGCGGTCCGGTGGTTGTCCGGTTCGAAAAGGGGGTACCCGCCCCGTCCGCCCGGCGGGGAACCGCCGTCGGTCCTGGGCGAGTTGGCAAGTGTTACGGCCGCGCGGCACGCGACTCGGCAGTGCTGACGGCCGAGCGCGGCACCCCCTGCCGCGCCCCGCGCCGGACATCATGGCGACGCTGTGAGCCCTCCCCGAGCCGCTTGGACATGATGGGCCGATGCGGGTAGATGTACGACGGTATTGAAGCTTGAGACTGAATGGCAAGAGCTGAGGCGGAGACTCCTCCTTTGGTGTGTTTATGCCCGATGCAACCACCCATGGTTGCACGGGCAGTTGGGCGTGGAACAGGGCACCCGAGGGGGTTCAGCCGCCCTCGCGGATGCGCCCCACGCGCTTGAGCAGTCGGTCGGCGGGGTCGAAGAGCCCGGGCCGCGCGAGCACGGTGTTGCGCAGCGCACGCACCGGCGCGCGGCGTGCCCGGTAGCCCAGGGCGACGGGATGACGCCTCGTCACCCAGCCCTCGGAGACGCAGAGTTCACGGGTCTTCAGGGAGTCCTTGTACGCCTTGCCGCCCCGGCCCAGGTCCAGATAGGCCGTTCCCGCGGCGGCCGCCCCCTCGGCCATCCGCAGGTGCAGCACCAGCCCCGGCGAGTACCGGGCGAACCGCGGGTCGTACGCGGGGAACCAGCAGGCCAGCACCGTCGGCGTGCGCAGCCCGAAGTGCGCGGCGACCGGCCGGCCACCCGCGTAGAGCACGGACAGCAGCCCGGAGAAGGACGCCGTGCGGGTGTGGAAGAGCTGCTCGACGAGGTGGGATATCCAGGGCCGGGCGAAGCGGTCGCTGCGTCCCGTTCTTCGGTACTGCGCCGACTTCCAGCCCGTCAGGACGCGCAGAACGGCCGGATCGCGCTCGTCGTGCACGTAGCGCACCTCGCCCACGTCCCGGCCGAGCCGGCGTTCCTTGGCCAGGGTGGTGCGGGTGAACTTCGGCGACTGCTTGCGCAGCGCCTGCAGATAGTGGGCGAAGCCCTGGTCGACGTCGATGACGGGGGAGGCGAAGGAGCCGGAGGCCGCGACCTCGAACGGCTTCTGGCCCTCCACCAGGTGGTCGAACTCCCACAGCGACAGCCCGCAGGCGTGCAGCAGTTCACGGCTGTCCCACTGGAAGCCCGGCCGGTGCACCAGCCCCTGGGCGTCCGACACGCCCAGCCCCACGGCCCGGCCCACGCCCAGCCGCGAGCGCTGGAAGGGGAAGTACGCCACCGGTTCGCCGTCCTCCCGCACGGCCGCGATGCGGGTGCCGTGCCGGGTGCGCCCCACCGCGAGGGCGAACTCGGGTGCGAGGAAAGGATTCGCGAGCTGCGGGGAGCCGTCCTCGACCGCCTGCGACTGCAGGGCGGACCACGCAGCTCGGTCGGCCGCCGTGAGATCACCGGGCCGGTACACGCTGATGTCCACGTCAGGAAGCCCGACTTCTCGCCGAGCGGCTCCGGTGGCGCCGCACGTGGGCCAGCAGGAACACGAGGAGGCTGACGGCCGCGACCGCGGCGACACCGCCCCGCACGGTCCAGGCGTGCAGCGCGAGCATGGTCTGCGCGACCAGCAGGTCCACGGCGACGGCCCCGCCGGCGGCCACCACCGACCGGCTCAGCGGGTCGAGGTCGTGCAGCGCGGCCCCCACGGCGCACGCCGGCGCCACGATCAGGAAGAACAGGGTGAAGGGTGCGCGCAGCGGCGAGCCGATGTCGGCGAGGGCCAGGGCCCAGCCCGCTCCCGCGATGGCCGCGGCGGCCCCCGCGACCACGGGGAGGGAGTCCCCGAGCGGCGGCCTCCTCCCGGTGCGCTCGTCCGTGCCGCCGGATTCTGCCGGTTCGGCGGGACCGTGGAGTTCCGTGAAGCTCTGCATTGGCGACTTTGCCCCCCGAAGCGCCGGATGCCGGGCTTCAATGTCGCGCAGTCGCCGGAGGCCCGTCAAGGTGTGAAGACCACGTAAGCGGCTTCCGGACACCGAACCGTCAACTCCCGTTAAACGCCTGCCTCCCGGGGGAGAGATCAAGGATTACTTTTGGCATGGACACTTCCAGCGACACCAGGTCGCTGCTACCACCGAGGTAGGAGAAAAGCCTGGTAGAGGAGGTTCCATGAATCCGTCCCGGCTCCAGGGCGCCCTCACCGCCCTGGCCCTGACCGCCGCCCTCGCCCTCGGCGGGGCCGGCACCGCACACGCTGCGGGGCAGGACGCAACTCCCGCCTACGTGGCCCTCGGTGACTCGTATTCGTCCGGCGTCGGAGCGGGCGACTACGACTCCGGCAGCGGCGACTGCAAGCGCAGCACCAAGGCCTACCCCGCGCTCTGGGCCGCCGCGAACTCCCCCGCGGACTTCGCCTTCACCGCCTGTTCGGGAGCCCGGACGGGTGACGTCCTCAGTGGTCAGCTGGGCCCGCTCTCCACCTCCACCGGGCTCGTCAGCATCACGATCGGCGGCAACGACGCGGGCTTCTCGGACGTCATGTCCAGCTGTGTGCTGGGCTCCGACAGCTCCTGCCTGGACCGGATCGACCAGGCCCGCACATATGTCCAGAACCAGCTGCCCGCACAGCTCGACAGCGTCTACTCCGCGATCAGCGCCAAGGCCCCCGCGGCGCACGTGGTCGTCCTCGGCTACCCCCGCTTCTACAGAACCGGAGGTGACTGCGTCGGGCTGAGCGACACCAAGAGGTCGGCCATCAACGACGCGGCCGACTTCCTCGACTCCGTCATCGCCAAGCACGCCGCCGACCACGGCTTCGCCTACGGCGACGTCAACTCCGCCTTCGCCGGGCACGAGATCTGCTCCGACAACCCCTGGCTCAACAGCCTGACCTTCCCCGTCGACGAGTCCTACCACCCCACCGCCGACGGGCAGTCCGGCGGATACCTGCCGGTGTTCTCATCGGTCGCCTGATCCGTACGCGCCGTGGTAAGCGGTCGCCGGGCCCGGTGAGGGGGACGCCGAACTCGTCGGGCCCGACGACCCCGAGGGCGTACCGGACGCCGGGGGGCTGCTCGGCGGCGTCGCCCGGCACGTCAGCGTGAAGGGGATGTGGTGGGACGTCGTCGTCCGCGGGCTCTTCACCTCGACGGCGACCCAGCCCCTGCCCGAGTCCGTGCCCGTCTCCGCGTGCTGCACGATCCGGGGCCGGGTGTCCGTGAACCTGACGGTCTGCCAGTCGCCGTACCCGCTGTTCGTCACCCAGCGGTAGACCACGTCCGCCGGGGCGTGGGTCACCGTGAGGGCCGCGGTGAAGGAGGGGGCGGCGGCGTCCGGCGGCGGGCAGGGTCCGTTGTAGTGGTCGCGCACCGCGGTGAGGGTGACGTCGACGGAGGCGGGGCCGCCGGGGGCGGCGGACTCCCCGCCCGTCTCCGGGGTGCCGCCCGACGGCGTCGCCTTCTTCCCGTCGTCGGCCGGCGCCGAGCTGCCCGACGAGGAGGTGCTGCCCTTGTTCTCCGAACTTCCGCGGTCCGCCAGCGCCCACACCAGCCCGCCCACCGCGAGTGCCGCGACGAGCACGCCGGCCACGATCAGCGCCGCCCGCCCCCGGCGCGGCTGCTCCGGAACGGCGGCCGTGGTGGCCGGCCCGGGTTCCTGCGGGGGCTCCGGGGGCGGCGCGGCCACCGTCGGGGCGTAGGCGGCCGGCACCGCGCGCGGCGCACCGCCCGCGGCCGCGGTCCGCAGCAGGTGCGTCGCCTCCTCGGCCCCCATGCGCAGCTGCGGGTCCTTGCGCAGCAGGCCCTCCAGGACGGGCGCGAGCCCGCCGGCCCGGCGCGGCGGCGGCAGCTCCTGGTCCACCACGGCGCGCAGCGTGCTCAGCGCGGTGTCCTGACGGAACGGCGAGTAGCCCTCCACCGCCGCGTACAGCGTCACCCCCAGCGACCACAGGTCCGACTCCGCTCCCGGCGGGCCGCCCAGCGCGCGCTCGGGGGCCAGGAACTCCGGCGAGCCGAGGAGCTGTCCGGCCGACGTCAGCGTGGAGGTGCCGGCGACCGTCGCGATGCCGAAGTCGGTGAGGACGACACGCCCGTCGTTGGAGACGAGTACGTTTCCCGGTTTTACGTCCCGGTGCAGCACGCCCACGGCGTGCGCCGCCCGGAGCGCGGCGAGCACCTCTGCGCCGATGTGCGCGGTGCGCGCGGGCGTGAGCGGGCCCTCCATGTCCAGGATCTGTGCGAGCGAGAGCCCGCGCACCAGCTCCATGACGATCCAGGGCCGGCCGTCCTCGGTGATCACGTCGTGCACGCCGACGACGTTGCGGTGTGCCACGCGGGCCGCCGCGCGCCCCTCCCGCTCCAGCCGGACGTAGAGGGTGCGTACCTCCTCACCAGGCATTCCGTCCGGCGCCCGGACCTCCTTGACGGCCACGTCGCGGTCCAGGACCTCGTCCCGCGCCCGCCAGACCGTCCCCATCCCGCCCTGTCCGAGTCCGTCCAGCAGCCGGTAACGGCCCGCCAGAAGCCGCCCGGCACCCGGTTCCCCGCTCATGTGCGTCCCTCCGCCGAGAGAGCAATTCGGGGTGAATGTACCGCAACGGAGCGTGATTGCCTCCTCTCCGGTTTCTGTTCGTACCGGCCAACTCGCCGTCCGTTGCGTCAGGTTCACGCCAGGTACGTCAACGCCCTTGACGGGGTGGTGAATCCACCCCGCCGATGCGCGGGTGACGCGATGGGGCGATAGGGTTACTCTGCCTTGGCCGGGTGCCTCGTACGGGTGGGGAGTCTCAATGGACCAGATAGCAATGCGCAGCAGGCCGCGTGTGCCTGCGATCAGCTACGGGAGCAGTGCGTCCAGTGCGCGCCTCGACCGTCATCTCGCGGTACTGGGCGGTCCCGCCCTGCCGCAGCGGGAGGTCGAGGGTGCGACCGTGCTGATGCGCGAGATCACGTCACGTGATCACGCCCGTGCCGCGAAGAGCCGGGGCCGTACCGCCCGGGTCTCCCTGCTGGCCCCGCTGCGCCGGCTGCGGCGCTCGCTCTTCGGCAGCCGCAGCAGCCACACCGCCTGAGCCCGGCCCCGGCCCGTACGGCACGGCCTGCCCTTTCCCCGGGGTCGGCCGGATCCTCCGGCACACCCGCCCACGCGACCGTCGTCGCTACTGCGCCTCGACGGTGACGCTGAAGGAGAACCGGTCCCCGCGGTAGCGGATCAGGGCGACGTCGACCACCCGGCCGCTCTCGTCCCTCGTGACGCCCGTGTAGTGCAGGATCGGGCTGAGCAGCGGCACCTGGAGCAGCCGCGCCGTCTCCGGGTCCGCCAGCCGCGCCTGCACCGTGTCGGTGATCCGGCCGATGCGCACGCCCGCCACGTCCCGCAGCACCTTGGTCATCGGCCAGCGCTCCAGGTCCGCGGGGCCGATGCGCCCGGCCAGTTCGGGGCGGACGAAGTTCTCCGCCCAGTTCACCGGCTCGCCGGTCGTCTCGTCGCAGCGCAGCCGCCGGTAGTGCACCGCCTCGGGCAGGCCGGGGAAGTACTCGGCCAGCGCGCCCGGCACCGCGACCGGCCCGTGGCTCAGCACCTCCGTGCGCTCCCCGGACTGCTGGGCGACGATCGCGTCCACCGACCCCAGCAGCCGCACGGGCGCACCGCTGCGCGCGCTCGGCTCGATGAAGGTGCCGCGCCGCCGGTGCCGGGTGATGAGCCCCTCCGCCTCCAGCTCCTTGAGCGCCTGCCGCATGGTGAGGACGCTGACGCCGTAGTGCGCGGCGAGGGCGTCCTCGGTGGGCAGCCGCAGCGGGTCCTCGGGCCGGCGGCCGAGTATCGAGGCGCGCAGCGACTGCGACACCTGGTACCACAGCGGCAGCTTGCGGTTGAGCGTGAGGGAGTCGGGGGCGAAGGTGCTCACGGCGAGGGATCCTATGGGGTCATGCGCCCCGTCAGGGGCGCGGGGAACTGCGCGCTCAGCCACGATGCGCCTGCAGTCGAGATCCCGGGGCTCCGCCCCGGACCCCTGGGGTGGCGCGTCGGATGCGGGCCGGCCGTGGCTGGTCGCGCAGTTCCCCGCGCCCCTGACGGGGCGCCCGGTGCGGGCGCGTCGTGGCTCTAGGCCCGGAAGTGACGCTCCAGACCCTGCCACACACCGTCGTAGTCCCGCTGAAGGTGACCCGCCTGCGCCGCCTGCGCGGTCAGCGTCACCGGCCAGCGGGTCTCGAACATGAAGGCCAGCCCGTCGTCCAGCTTCTGCGGCCGCAGCTCGGCCGCGCTCGCCTTCTCGAAGGTGTCCCGGTCCGGGCCGTGCGCCGACATCATGTTGTGCAGCGAGCCGCCGCCGGGCACGAAGCCTTCGGCCTTCGCGTCATAGGCGCCCTCGATCAGGCCCATGTATTCGCTCATCACGTTCCGGTGGAAGTACGGCGGCCGGAAGGTGTCCTCGCCGACCAGCCAGCGCGGCGCGAAGACCACGAAGTCGACGCCGGCCAGCCCCGGGGTGTCCGACGGCGAGGTCAGCACGGTGAAGACCGACGGGTCGGGGTGGTCGTAGCTGATCGAGCCGATGACATTGAAACGGCGCAGGTCGTAGACGTACGGGACCAGATTGCCGTGCCAGGCGACGACGTCCAGCGGCGAGTGGTCGTACGTGGCCGACCAGAGGTTGCCGCAGTACTTGGTGACCACCTCGACCGGTCCCTCGACATCCTCGTAGGCGGCGACCGGGGCGAGGAAGTCCCGCGCGTTGGCCAGCCCGTTGGCGCCGATCGGCCCCAGTTCGGGCAGGACGAAGGGCTGACCGTAGTTCTCGCAGACGTAGCCGCGGGCCGTCGGGCTCTGCCCGCCATCTGACACCGCCTCCAGCAGTTCCACCCGGAAGCGCACCCCGCGCGGTATCAGCGCCACGTGCCCCGGCTCGGCGCGCAGCAGCCCGAACTCGGTGCGCAGCAGCAGCCCGCCGCGCTCGGGCACGATCAGCAGCTCGCCGTCGGAGTCGCTGAACACCCGCCCGGCCATGGAGGTGTTGGCGGCGTACAGGTGCACGGCCATGCCCGAGCGCTGGGCGGCGTCGCCGTTGCCGCCCAGGGTCCACAGGCCGGCCAGGAAGTCCGTGCCCCCGGCGGGCTCGGGCAGCGGGTTCCAGCGCAGCCGGTTGGGGTCGGCCGGGCCGTCCGCGAACGGGGCGCTGCCCAGCGCCCCGTTGCCGATGCGTGCGAACGCCGGGTGCGCCGCCGAGGGGCGGATGCGGTACAGCCACGACCTGCGGTTGCTGTGCCGGGGCTCGGTGAAGGCGGTGCCGCTCAGCTGCTCCGCGTACAGCCCGAGAGGAGCGCGCTGCGGCGAGTTGCGCCCGTGCGGAAGGGCCCCCGGAACGGCCTCGCTGCTGTGCTCGTTGCCGAAGCCGGACAGGTACTCCAGCCCCTCCGCCGTCTTGCGTACCTGCTCGCTGCCCGTACTGGTCATGGCACGACTCCCACCCGCCGAGGATTCCTATGCATGACCGTAGGATTCGCGGCGGTGCGAGTCAATGGATCGGATCAGACGCGTTCGGCGGCCCGCTTCCCTCCCCACTGCGGCGACGGCAGCTGCACCAGGACCAGCACGAATCCGGCCACGAAGAAGTTCCGCGCGGCCGCCGTCAGCCCGTTCCACTTCGCCGACTGCCACATGGCGAACCACTCGCCGCCGATGGCGATGAACCCCGCCCCGAACAGCAGCATCAGCAGCAGCAGCCCCAGGGTGCTCGCCCGGCGCGCCGCACCGTACTCCGCCGTGCCCCCGCGCCGCGCACGCCGCAGTGCCCTGGCCCACAGCTCCGTCGCCCGGAGGAGCGCCAGGGCCGTCACCGCCTCCCAGACGATCACGGCGACGTACGCGATGTCCTGCAGCACATGGTTCGTGATCGCCCGCCACATCAGGGCCTTGTCCTGGAACGTGGTGTCCATCGCCAGCACGTGCCGCACGAACTGCCGGTTGGTGTCGAAGTCGGTGATGTTGCCGAAGACGACGAGAGATGTGTAGAGCGCCACCGTCGCGGTCAGCGCGGCGGCCGCCACGGGCAGGGCGCCGGGTTGTTTGTCGGGCATGCGAGGACCTCCTGTGCTCCGGACCTGCGGGAATGCTGCCCGGGGGATCGGTCCGCCACTCCCCCTAAGCGCTTGCTCACCTTCGGCGGTATGGTGGTCGTTCTGTCGGCGGAGGGCCCGCGACGGGCCGGGAGGGCAGGGCGCGGGATGGACGAGCGGACGCAGCGGGACGCGGGCCGGTCCGAGGAGTGGGCGGACGTCACCCCCGACGCCGCCCGGCGGCTGCTGACCGCCGCCGTACAGGCCTTCGCCGAGCGCGGCTACCACGCCACCACCACCCGGGACATCGCCGGCCGCGCCGGCATGAGCCCCGCCGCGCTCTACATCCACTACCGCACCAAGGAAGAACTCCTCTACCGCATCAGCGGCATCGGCCACCGCCTCGCCCTCGACATCGTGAGCCGGGCCCGCGACGGCGGGGGAGACCCGGCCGGCCGGCTGTCCGCCGCCGTGCAGGCCTTCGTGCGCTGGCACGCCGAGCACCACACCACCGCACGCGTCGTGCAGTACGAGCTCGGCGCGCTCGGCGAGGAGCACCACGCCGAGATCACCGCCCTGCGCCGGGAGACCGACGCCGCGGTCCGCTCGATCGTCGAGGACGGCGTCGCGGCGGGGGAGTTCGACGTCCCGGACGTCCGCGGCACCACCCGCGCCGTGCTCTCCCTGTGCATCGACGTGGCCCGCTGGTTCCGCGAGGACGGCAAGCACACCCCCGGCGAGGTGGGCGAGCTCTACGCCGGCCTCGCCCTGCGCATGGTCGGCTACGCCCAGAGATAGCGGCTGACCGACTCCGCCACGCACACCGGCTTCCCGCCGCCCTCGCGCTCGACGGTCACCACGGCCGTCAGCTGCACTCCGCCCTCGGTCTCCGTCACCTCCGCGAGCCGGGCCCGCGCCCGCAGCCGCGAGCCCACCGGGACGGGGGCGGGGAAACGGACCTTGTTCACGCCGTAGTTGATGCCCATCCGGACGTTCTCCACCCGCAGCAGCATCGGCACGAACGACGGCAGCAGCGACAGTGTCAGATAGCCGTGCGCGATCGTGGTGCCGAACGGGCCGGCGGCCGCCCGCGCGGGGTCCACGTGGATCCACTGGTGGTCCCCGGTCGCCTCCGCGAAGAGGTCGATCCGCCGCTGGTCCACCTCCAGCCAGCCGCTCGGGCCGAGCTCCTCGCCGACGGCGGCCCGCAGGGCCTCGGGCGAAGTGAAGATCCGGGGCTCGGTCATGTCCGTGTCGCCTCCTGCTCGCCTGGGCACATCGCCCGAGAGCGTACAGTCGGCACGTGCCGCAGATCCCCCAGAAGGTCCAGGAACTCACCGTGGGCCAGCTCTCCGCCCGCAGCGGGGCGGCAGTGTCCGCACTGCACTTCTACGAGTCCAAGGGCCTCATCAGCAGCCGCAGGACCTCCGGCAACCAGCGCCGCTACGACCGCGACGCGCTGCGCCGGGTCGCCTTCATACGGGCCGCCCAGCGCGTCGGCATCCCGCTCGCCACGATCCGCGAGGCGCTGGCCGGGCTGCCCGACGAGCGCACCCCCAACCGCGCGGACTGGGCACGGCTCTCGGAGAGCTGGCGCGCGGAGCTGGACCGGCGGATCGAGCAGCTCGGCCGGCTGCGCGACAGCCTCGACCAGTGCATCGGCTGCGGCTGCCTCTCGCTCGACAAGTGCGCCCTCTCCAACCCGGACGACCGCTTCGGCGGCCTCGTCACCGGCTCGCGGCTCTACAGCGAACCGGGTTCCTGAGGACACGGGCCGGCACTGCGCGCCGGGGAGCCTCGGCGGAACGCCCGCAAGCCCCCGGCGCTCTCTTCTCACACCGCCGCGTACCGTCCGGCCAGGGCGTAGCGGCGGGCCGCCGACAGGGCGGCGGTGGTGAGCACGGACTCCGGCACGACGATGCCGCAGTCGGTGCAGACGGGTCCCTGCAGCGGGTAGCGCTCCAGGTCGGAGCGCCATTCGATGCGCTCCTGCGCGCAGACCGGGCAGGCGATGCCCGGTGCGGACTCCATGGCCCGGATCACCCGGCGCAGCACCTCCGCGAGGCTCGCGGCCGGCTGCACGTCGGGGGACGCGCACGGCACGATGTCGCAGCCGCCCCAGGTGTTGCGGTGCCAGTCGTCCACGGCGCTGGGCTGGCGGATGCCGTCGTGCTTCTCGCGCCGGCGCCGTACGGCGAATTCGACCTCGTAGGCCAGCCAGACCTCACGGGCCTCCTCGAGCTCGGCCAGCGCCGCGACGAGCCGCTCCGGGTCCGGGGACCGGTCGTCGGGGGCCAGTCCGGCCCGGGTGCACAGATGGCGCCAGGTGGCGCGGTGCCCGTACGGGGCGAAACGCTCGAGACACTTGCGCAAAGAGGTACGTCGCAGAGCGATCGTGTTCCGTGGATTGCGCACCTCTCGGGCCAGAGCTCTGAAACCTGCCACTGCATCCCACCTCCGGCAGCGCGGACTCGGATCGACATGGAAGGGACGTAAGACGTCGCCAATCGGATCCATCGGAAATTCGGACCCGTCGGCCGCCGCCGCGGTCACGGCCGACTCCGCTCTGCTACCCCCGTTGCGCGCGGCGATGTGAGATACACAGGAACCTGGCGGATCCTCGGCCGTGTCCGACGGGTCAGCACGGGCCCCGCGGCGTCTGGTACGGCGCCTCGCCGCGTTGTCGCATCACCCGAGTACGCCCAGTACGCGGGTAATGCTCCGCCTTGCGATCCTCCCCCAGCTACCTGCCCCAGCTACCGCTGGGGGTGCCCCCAGGAGGTGCCCCCAGCACCAGACGCCGCGGGGCCCGTACTGACCCGTCGGACACGGCCTACCCTCCGCTCAGCCCACGATCCCCCCGGCGACCAGAATGAGACGGGCCAGTTCGGGGTGGCAGATGTCGCCGTGCGCACCCGTCGGCGGGCCCCCGTGCCGGACGACTGCGGAGGTGTCGACGCTGGCGAAGCCGTGCGACGGCAATGCACCCGCCAGCGCCCGGTCCAGGGAGATCCGGGAGACGGGCGTCACGGACAGGATGCCGTCGTGGCCCAGCGCCCCCCAGCGGTCGTCGTCCCGGCCGAACAGCGAGGCCGTGTCGTCCACCATCATCGAGGCGAGCGGATAGAACACCCCGAGCGCGGTGTCGTGGCGCGAATAGCAGCACACCAGCGGCCCGCCGACCCGGCGCTCCAGCCCGTGCAGCACGCCGGCCCGGCCGTGGTCGAAGGGCAGCCGGGGCGTGAAGACGTAGTGCGAGAAGGCGCCTTGGAGCAGAGTGACGGAGCGGACGGCGCCCGCACCGTCCGGCAGGCCGCGCAGCGCGAACGACACGAGCCGGGCGCCGAAACTGTGCCCCGCGAGGTGCACGCGCACCCCCGGAGCCGTGTGCACGAGCGCCGCGAGCGCCGGGCCCAGCCCGGCCTGGCCGACCGTGCCGGCCCGCCGCTTCATCTCCCAGTACGAGCCCTGGCGCAGCACCTCGAGGGCCCCGCCCCACAGCCGCTTCAGCGCGCTGCCGAACACGGCGGCCGTCCGCGCCCCCGTCCGCTCCAGGGCGTCGGCGAACCGGGCGCACACCCGCTCCGCGTCCTCGGTGAGCATCAGCGGCTCCGCGCCCGGCGGTTCGGCGGCGGGCGGCTCCAGGTCGGGGACGAACGCGTCGGGCGCGGCGCCCGCCACCGCGACCCGGCGCCGCTGCTCGAAGACCAGGGTGCGCACGAGGGCGACGAACTCCTCCAGCCGCGCCGCGTCCTCCGGCTGCTCCTCGGCCAGTTCGGCCAGCCGGGTCACCGCGGCCCGGCTGCCGGGGAAGACCTTGAGCAGGGCCTCCCGGGTGCCCGGAGGGAGCCCGGGACCGGCGGCCGCGCCGGACGCCTGCTGCGGGAAGTGGGGGATGGGCTCGTCGGTGAATCGCATCGACGGCCAGATGATTCCGCAGTAGCCGAACCGGACGTCGTGGGAGGCGTGGCCGAGCAGGCCGGGGAAGGGGGCGTAGAAATGGCGGTACAGGCCGGTGGCCGACGAGCGGTCGTTGTTCCAGCCGTGCGCGAAGACCACCAGATCGGTGAGATTGTGCTCCAGGACGCCCTGGACCAGTCGTTCGTGCTCGTGGGGATCGACGTCCCCTTCCGCGTCGAAGGTCAGCTCCCAGTACGGCTGCACGCCTGTGCCCGCCATGGCGTCCCCCTGGAGAAGGTCAGATGTGCGCGCATCGTCCTGCCGTCAAGGGGGTGCGTCCAGCCTTTCTGTGACGGGTTCATGTGTTCGCTCGGCCTGAGGGGTACGCGTGTGCTAAGCACCCTCACATACCGAATGGTTGGTGTGCCGGTGCAGCCGAGCCGAGGAGGCCGACAGTGAATGCCGTGCGGGACGCGGGAGTTGTGGTCACGGGAGCGGGGGGCGGCATCGGAGCCGCGCTCGCCCGGCGCTTCGCGGCCGAGGGTGCCCGCGTCGTGGTCAACGACCTCGATGCGGACAAGGCCGCGGCCGTCGCCGCGGAGACCGGCGCGACCGCCGTCCCGGGCGACGCCTCCGAGGTGGTGCCGGCCGCCCGCGCGGCGCTCGGCGGCACGATCGACATCTACTGCGCCAACGCCGGCGTCGCCCCCTCCGGCGGCCCCGAGGCGCCCGAGGACGCCTGGGCCTCCGCGTGGGACGTCAACGTCATGGCGCACGTCCGCGCCGCCCGCGCCCTGCTGCCCGACTGGCTGGAGCGCGGCGACGGCCGCTTCGTCGCCACCGTCTCCGCCGCCGGGCTCCTCACCATGCTCGGCTCGGCGCCCTACAGCGTCTCCAAGCACGCCGCGTTCGCCTTCGCCGAGTGGCTCTCGGCGACGTACCGCCACCGGGGCATCGCCGTCCACGCCGTCTGCCCGCTGGGCGTGCGCACGGACATGCTGCGCGCCACCGGGGCGATCGGCGAGGCGCTGCTGGTCCCCACGGCCGTCGAGCCGGAGCAGGTGGCCGACGCCCTCTTCGAGGGGATGGCCGCCGACCGCTTCCTGATCCTCCCGCACCCCGAGGCCGCGGCCTACTACGCGGGCCGGGCCGCCGACCCGGACCGCTGGCTCACCGGCATGAACAAGCTGCAGCGCACGCTGGAGGCTTCGTGAACGCCGCCATGACGGACGACTGCGTACGTCCCGTCCCCAGGCGCCTCCTGGCCGCCGCCACCCGGCTGTTCGCCGAGCAGGGCTACGACCGGACCTCCGTCCAGGAGATCGTGGAGGCGGCCGGCGTCACCAAGGGCGCGCTCTACCACTACTTCGGCTCGAAGGACGACCTGCTGCACGAGGTCTACGGGCGCGTCCTGCGCCTCCAGCAGGAGCGGCTCGACGCGTTCGCGCGCTCGGACGCACCGGTGGAGCGGAGGCTGCGGGAAGCGGCGGCGGACGTCGTGGTGACGACGATCGAGAACCTCGACGACACGACGATCTTCTTCCGGTCGATGCACCACCTGGGCCAGGAGAAGCTCAAGCAGGTGCGCGCGGAACGGCGCCGCTACCACGAGCGCTTCCGCGCGCTCGTCGAGGAGGGGCAGCGCACGGGGGTCTTCAGCGCGGCGACCCCCGCGGACCTGGTGGTGGACTACCACTTCGGGTCGGTGCACCACTTGAGCGCGTGGTACCGGCCGGGGGGCCCGCTGGGGGCCGAGGAAGTGGCGGCGCACCTGGCCGACTTGCTGCTGCGGGCGCTGCGGCCGTAGGGGTGGTGAGGCCCGGGGGCTCTGCCCCCGGGCCCCGACGCCGCCCTACGCGTACCTCCGCAACTCCCTCCGCGCCAGCGACCGTTGGTGCACCTCGTCCGGGCCGTCCGCCAACCGCAGCGTCCGCGCCGCGGCCCACAGCTCCGCCAGCGGGAAGTCCTGGCTCACCCCGCCCGCCCCGTGCAGCTGCACGGCCCGGTCGATGATCCCCACCACCGTCCGCGGCGTCGCGATCTTGATGGCCTGGATCTCGGTGTGCGCCCCGCGGTTCCCCACCGTGTCCATCAGCCACGCCGTCTTGAGCACCAGCAGCCGCAACTGCTCCACGGCCACCCGGGAGTCCGCGATCCACTCCTGCACCACGCCCTGGTGGGCCAGCGGCTTGCCGAACGCCTCCCGGGTCAGCGCCCTGCGGCACATCAGCTCGATCGCGCGTTCCGCCATGCCGATCAGCCGCATGCAGTGGTGGATGCGCCCGGGGCCCAGGCGGGCCTGGGCGATGGCGAAGCCGCCGCCCTCCTCGCCGACCAGGTGCGACACCGGCACCCGGGCCCGGTCGAGGACGACCTCGGCGTGGCCGCCGTGGTAGTGGTCCTCGTAGCCGTACACCCGCATGGCGCGGCGCACTTCGACGCCGGGGGTGTCCCGCGGCACCAGCACCATCGACTGCTGCCGGCGCACGTCCTCCGCGTCCGGGTCCGTCTTGCCCATGACGATGAAGACCGCGCAGTCGGGGTTCATCGCCCCGGAGATGTACCACTTGCGGCCGGTGATCACGTAGGCGTCGCCGTCCCGCTCGATGCGCGTCCCGATGTTGGTGGCGTCGGACGACGCCACCTCCGGTTCGGTCATCGCGAAGGCGGACCGGATGCGGCCGTCGAGCAGCGGCTCCAGCCACTGCTTGCGCTGCTCGTCGGTGCCGAACTGGGCGAGCAGCTCCATGTTCCCGGTGTCGGGGGCGGCGCAGTTGAGCGCGGTGGGGGCGAGCTGCGGGCTGCGGCCGGTGATCTCGGCGAGGGGTGCGTACTGGAGGTTGGTCAGCCCGGCCCCGTACTCCGTATCCGGCAAGAAGAGGTTCCACAACCCCCGCCGCCGCGCCTCCGCCTTGAGTTCCTCGACGACCGGCGGGGTCTGCCACGGCGAGGCGAGCGCGGCCCGCTGCTCGTCGGCCACGGCTTCCGCCGGGTACACGTGCTCGTCCATGAACGCCAGCAGTCTGCCGCGCAGTTCCTCGGTGCGTGCGTCGAAGGCGAAGTCCACGGCTCAGCCCTTCTTGAGTATGGTCAGGCCGTTGCCCACGAAGAGCGGCACCAGCGCCCCGATGCCCCCGAAGCCGGGGCCGACCGTGCGGCCGAGGGTGTAGCGGTAGTGGATGCCCTCCAGGATCACGGCGAGCTTGAAGTAGGCGAAGGCCGTGTACCAGGGCAGCGCGGAGACGTCGCGGCCGGACAACGCGGCGTAGCGCTCGACGAGTTCGGCGGTCTCCGGGTGGCCGGGCGCCTCGCGCGTGGTGGCGAGCGGCGAGCCGGGGACGTTCCGCTGCTCGCTGTACATCACCAGCAGGCCGAGGTCGGTGAGCGGGTCGCCGAGGGTGGACATCTCCCAGTCCAGGACGGCCCGTACGGTGTCGTCGGGCCCGACGAGCACGTTGTCGAGCCGGTAGTCGCCGTGCACGACCGTGGGCGCCGGGGAGTCGGGCAGCGCCTCGGCCAGGCCGGCGTGCAGTTCCTCGATGCCGGGCAGCTCGCGGCTCCGGGAGGACTCCAACTGCTTCTCCCAGCGCCGCAGCTGGCGCTCCAGGAACCCCTCCGGCCGCCCGAAGTCCCCGAGCCCGGCGGCCGCCGGGTCGACGGCGTGCAGATCCGCGAGCGTGTCGGCGAGCTGCAGCACCACCTTCCGCGTCCGGTCGGGCCCGATCGCGGCGAGCTCCGCGGCCGAGCGGTACGGGGTGCCCGTCACGAACTCCATGACGTAGAAGGGCGCCCCGATGACGTCCTCGTCCTCGCACAGCAGCAGCGGCTCCGGCACGGGCACGGCGGTGCCGTGCAGGGCGCTGATCACCCGGTGTTCGCGCGCCATGTCGTGGGCGGTGGCGAGCACATGGCCCAGCGGGGGCCGGCGCACCGCCCAGCGGCCGGTGCCGTCGGTGACGCTGTACGTGAGGTTGGACCGCCCGCCCTGGATCAGCTCGGCCGACAGCGGGCCCCGGACGAGCCCGGGCCGTGCGCGGTCCAGACAGGCCCTTATCCGCTCGGGGTCGATTCCGGGGACTCCGGGAGCCCCGGGGACGCCGTCTCTGCTCATCGCTCGCTCCTCGTAGGGGAGATGGGACGTTCAGTGCTCGATA
This sequence comes from Streptomyces sp. AM25, assembly GCF_058146165.1. Classification (NCBI taxonomy): domain Bacteria; kingdom Bacillati; phylum Actinomycetota; class Actinomycetes; order Kitasatosporales; family Streptomycetaceae; genus Streptomyces; species Streptomyces sp. AM25. The sequence continues at coordinate 56,556 of NZ_JBKIWN010000004.1, forward strand.
CCGCCGCGGATCATGATGCCGACCAGTCGGTATGACGTCCAGGGTCCTCGGGGCCCGGCCGAGGGTCACCTCACGCGTGGCAGGCGACCGGCTTGCCCCCGTTCATCACCGCCATGTCGCCCAGGACGGTGATCAGGTCCAGGGGCGAGCCCTCGGGGAGCCCGTCCAGCTCGGCGTAGGCGCGGTGCAGGTTGGCCACCAGGCGCTCGCTCTCCTGGAGCGCGGCGAACTCCCCGAGGTCCGCCCCGCGGGCCGCCTCCAGCGGGGTGAGGCCGGCGGCGTGGGAGGTGCGGGCGAGGTCGGCGACGTAGCGGAGGTAGGCCTCCAGGGTGTTGTAGACGCCGGGGTCGGTGACCCGGCCGTGGCCGGGCACGACCACCTCGGCGTCGAGGGAGCGCAGGGTCTCCAGGGCGCGCAGCGAGCCGCTGAGCGAGCCCATCATGACGAACGGGGTGCCGCCGTTGAAGACCAGGTCGCCGGTGAACACGACGCCCTGCTGCGGGAGGTGGACGATCGTGTCGCCGACGGTGTGCGCGGGGCCGGGGTGCAGCAGCCGCACCTCGGTCTCCCCGACGTGGAGGGTGAGGGTGTCGGTGTAGGTGAGGGCGGGCGGGGTGATCTCGATGGTGCCGTAGTCGACGTCCGGCCAGGCGAGGTGGAGCTGCAGGCCCGCGGCCAGGGTCTCGCGGCGGCAGGCCTCGTGCCCGATCACCGTGGCTCCGGGGAAGACGCAGTTGCCGTAGGTGTGGTCGCCGTGGTGGTGGGTGTTGACCACGAGGGAGGGCAGGGGAGCCCCGCTGGCGGTGACGGCGTCGCGCAGCAGCCGCGCGCGCCGCTCGGTCGCGGCGGTGTCGATCAGCAGGGTGGTCGTGCCGTCGGTCACGAACCCGGCGTTGTTCAGGCACCAGCCGCCGTCGGGCTGGATGTAGGCGCTCACTCCCGGCGCGAGGGGGACGGTGTACGGCTCGGCGAGCGTGTGCGAGGTGGTGCTGTTGCTCATGATCCTCCCTTGACTGGCCGTCAGGATACGGGGGACCGAGAGCTTCATCACTTGAACTATTAACTTGACCACCTGAAGCATCGGGCGTACCTTTCCCCAGTTGCTTGACGACCTCAAGCATCCATGTCGTGAAGTAACGAGAAGGTTCCGAAGGACTCCCGTGAAATCCAGAAACGAGACGGTCATCGTCTTCGCCCTGAGCCTCGCCGCCATGGTCGTCTCGATGATGCAGACGCTCGTCGTGCCGATCCTCGGCCTCATCCAGCGCGACCTGCACACCACGTCCGCCAACGTCAGCTGGGTCACCACGGCGACCCTGCTGTCCGCCGCCGTCTTCACCCCGCTGCTCGGCCGCTTCGGCGACCAGCACGGCAAGAAGAAGACCCTGGTCGGCGTGCTGGTCGTCATGGTCGCGGGCTCCGTCCTGGCGGCCGTGACCCACTCCCTGACCTGGCTCATCGTCGGCCGCGTCCTGCAGGGCGCCGCGACCGCGATCTTCCCGCTCGCGCTGTCCGTGCTGCGCGAGGAGATCCGCCCGGCCAAGCTGCCCGGCGCCATGGCCATGGTCAGCGGCACCCTCGCCTTCGGCAGCGGCCTGGCGCTCGTCGCCACCGGCCTGCTCACCTCGGGCGACGACCCCGACTACCGCAGCGCCTTCTGGCTGGCCACCGGCCTCGCCGCGCTCGCCCTGATCGCCGTCGCCGCCCTGGTCCCGGCCACCAAGGAGACCACCGGCGGACGCACCGACGTCCTCGGCGCGCTCAGCCTCGCCGCCACCCTCGTCCTGCTCCTGCTGCCCATCACCCAGGGCCACGAGTGGGGCTGGTCCTCCGCCCGCACGATCGGCTGCTTCGCTGGCGCCGTCGTGATGGTCGCCGTGTGGACGCTCGTCGAGCACAAGGTCCGCGAACCGCTCGTGGACATGCGGATGTTCGCCCACCGCCCGGTGCTCTTCGCCAACCTCTCCGGCCTGCTCGTCGGCTTCGGCTCCTTCGCGCTCTTCATCGGCGTCTCCTACCTGGTGCAGATGCCCTCGAAGATCGCGGGCTACGGCTTCGACGCGACGGTGCTGCGCGCCTCCGTCGAGTTCCTGCTGCCGAGCACGATCGTCTCGCTGCTCGCCGCCCCCGTCGGCGGCCAGCTCGTCCGCCACAAGGGCCCCCGGCCCGTCCTGCTGCTCGCCTCGCTCATCGGCACCGCGGGCTTCGTGTGGATCGCGCTGGACCACGAGCACGCCTACGCCGTCATCGCCGCCGGCATGTTCGTCGGCGCGGCCATCAGCCTCGGCTACGCGGCCATGCCGGCCGTCATCGTCGCCAGCGTGCCGCACCACCAGACCGGCATAGCCAACGGCATCAACTCCATCTCCCGCTCGACCGGCAGTGCCATCGGCAGCGCCATGATCACCACGGTGCTGGCCTCCAAGAGCATCGAGCACCTGCCGCCGGGCGCCCCCAAGCTGCCCGCCGAGAGCCAGTTCACGCTCACCTTCGTGATCGCGGGCGCGGCGTTCCTGCTGGTCTCCGTGGTGGCCGGACTGGGCCTGCGGAAGATCCACACGCTGCAGGACGCTGCGGTGGCGGCACCGGCCGGAGCGGCAGACGCTGAAACCGCAGGGGTCACCCGGTGACGCAGGAAGGAGCCACGATGAAGGCAGTCAGCTACCGCTCCTACGGAGGCCCCGAGGTCCTGGAGTACGGCGACCTCCCGCAGCCGAAGGTCGGCCCGGACGCCGTCCTGGTCCGGGTCAAGGCCGCGGCCGTCAACCCCGTCGACTGGAAGGCCCAGGCCGGTTACCTGGACGGCATGATCCAGCCGGTCTTCCCCGTAGTCCCCGGCTGGGACATGGCGGGCGTCGTCGTCGCCGTGGGGCCGGACGTCCCCGAGTTCGCGGAGGGCGACGAGGTCATGGGCTACGTCCGGGAGGACTTCCTCTCCCGCGGCACCTTCGCCGAGTACGTGGCCGCCCCCGTGCGCACCCTGGCCCGCAAGCCGGGCAACCTCACCTTCGAGGAGGCCGCCGGCATCCCGCTGGCCGGGCTGACCGCCTACCAGTCCCTGGTCAAGGCGCTGCGGGTGCGCCCGGAGGAGACCGTCCTGATCCACGCCGCGGCGGGCGGGGTGGGCTCCATGGCCGTCCAGATCGCGCGGCACCTGGGCGCCCGCGTCATCGGCACGGCCAGCGCCCGCAACCACGACTACCTGCGCACGCTCGGGGCCGAGCCCGTCACCTACGGGGACGGGCTCGCCGACCGCGTCCGGGCCCTGGCGCCCGGCGGCGTGGACGCGGTGCTGGACCTGGTCGGCGGCGGTGTCGTCCGCACCTCCCCGGACCTGACGCTCCCGGGTGCCCGTCTGGTCTCCATCGCGGACCCGGCGGTGACGGAACTGGGCGGCCGCCTGCTGTGGGTCCGCCCGGACGCGGCGGATCTGGCGGCGCTGGCGGATCTGGCGGAGGCGGGGGCCCTGCGGGTCGAGGTGGCGGAGGTCTTCCCGCTGGAACGGACGGCGGACGCGCAGCGGCTCTCTGCCGAGGGGCATGTGCGGGGGAAGGTCGTGGTGACGGTGGGGTAGGGGGTGCCCCGGTCCTCGATCGCCGGGCGGGCTGAAATCAGCCCGTCCGGCGATCGAGGACGAGCGGCGGTAGCCGCGATCAACGGTCGGCAGCGAGGAACCCGCCCTCACGCAACCGCGTGAACGCCTCGAACCCGTCCGGCACCCACTCCCACTCCCCGAGCCGCCCCTCCAGCTCCCCCGGGGAGAGGAAATCCCACCACGCCACCTCTTCCGCCTGCGGCCTGACCGCCAGGTCGCACCGCACCGCATACACCGCCGACCACCAGCTCCCCCCGTCCCCCTCGTACAGGAACCGGAACAGCGGCGTGGGCGCCGCGAGGCCGCTCACGCCGAGCTCCTCCTCCGCCTCCCTCAGCGCTGCCTCGTCGTAGGTCTCGCCGGTGCCGACGACGCCGCCCACGAACATGTCGTAGTGCGACGGGAAGACGAGCTTCCGGTCCGTCCGCCGGTGGACGAAGATGCGGCCCTCCGTGTCCCGGGCCAGGACGAAGACGCAGCGGTGGCGCAGGCCCCGCGCATAGGCCTCACCGCGCGGGGCCTGCCCCACGACGCGGTCGTGCTCGTCGACGATGTCCAGTACTTCGTCCGCTGACAGCGGCTGCTGGTGCTGCTGATCGGTCATACAGGGATCCAACCGTACGACCTCAGTGCGGCTGAAGATCCCGCATGTGCCCCGCCTCCGTCATCCCGGACGGCATCGCCGGATGCCGTCCGATCAGCACGATCCCCACCACGATGGCCGCCAGCCCGGCCGCCTGCCAGGCCAGCGCCCCCGGCGTGGTCCGCAGCCGGTCGCCGAGGAAGCCCACGCCGCAGGCGATGCCGGCCAGCGGCTGGGCCGCGGTGAGGGCGGGCAGCGACATGCGCAGCGGGGCCGTCTCGAAGGCGCTCTGCACCAGGACCAGGCCCGTCACGCCGATCACCAGCACCCCGTACGGCTGCCAGCTGGTGATCAGGGCGGCCCAGCCGCCGTGCCCGAAGCGCTCGCCGCTGACCCGGGTCAGCGCGTCCTGGACGCCGTAGAGCAGCCCGGCCGCCACCGCCAGCAGGGCGGCCTCCGTGCTCATCCGGACCCGCTTGGAGACCGCGGCCAGCAGCATCGCGGTGCCGACCATGATCCCGATGATCAGCCAGTGCCGCAGCGGGTCGGTGACGGTGTCGCCGCCGTGCGGCTGCCCGGCGACGATGAAGGCCGTCACCCCGCACGCCAGCAGGACCAGCCCGCCCCAGCCGGTGCGGCCGAGCGGCTGTTTGGTCTGCCAGCGGGAGAGGGCCATGGCGAACAGCAGATTCGTCGCGAGGAGCGGTTCGACCAGCGAGATCTCGCCCTGCCCGAGCGCCAGGGCGCCGAGGATCATCCCGGTCACCATCAGGGCGATGCCCGCCAGCCAGCGCGGCATCCGCATGAGGTCCAGCAGCAGCCGGAACGAGAGGAAGTCGCTCATCGGCGCCCGCTGCGCGGCGTTCTGCTGGAGCACGAACCCCACGCCCAGGCAGCAGGCGGCACTCACGGCGAAGGCGAAGACCAGCACGTCGCGCACCTCAAGACCGGGCGGTCGTAGGAGACTTGACAGAAAGACGATAGCCGCCCCGGAGACGGGATGACCGTCGAGTACCCCTCTTTCGGCCGTTCATCCAGTCAAACGGTTGACTGTGATCGAGGGTGCCCCGAGGATCGGACGCGCGCGAACACCCTTCCGAAGGGTCCTTTCGATACCTCTCCGACCAGGGCGGATGTGCGGATGTGACGACGTACGACGCGGACGCGATCGTGATCGGGGCGGGCCTGGCCGGCCTCGCCGCCACGGCGGAGCTCGCCGCGGCGGGGCGGCGGACGATCCTGCTGGACCAGGAGCCCGAACAGTCGTTCGGGGGTCAGGCGTTCTGGTCCTTCGGGGGTCTCTTCCTCGTGGACTCGCCCGAGCAGCGCCGCCTGCGGATCCGCGACAGCCACGCCCTGGCCTGGCAGGACTGGCTCGGCACCGCCGCCTTCGACCGCCCCGAGGACCACTGGCCGCGCCGCTGGGCCGAGGCGTACGTCGACTTCGCCGCCGGCGAGAAGCGGGCCTGGCTGCACCGGCTCGGGGTGCGCCTCTTCCCGGTCGTCGGCTGGGCCGAGCGCGGCGGCTACGACGCCACGGGCCACGGCAACTCCGTCCCGCGCTTCCACGTCACCTGGGGCACCGGGCCGGGCCTGCTGGAGCCCTTCGCGCGGCAGGTGCACGACGCCGCCGCCCGCGGCCTGGCGGACCTGCGCTTCCGGCACCGCGTCACCGCCCTCTCCCGCACCGCCGGTGCCGTCGACACCGTGAGCGGCGAGGTCCTGGCCCCCAGCGCGGCGGCCCGGGGCGTGGCGAGCAGCCGCGAGAAGGCGGACGAATTCGCCCTCCGGGCCCCCGTGGTGATCGTCGCCTCCGGCGGCATCGGCGGCAACCACGACCTGGTCCGGGCCCACTGGCCGCGCCGCCTCGGCGAGCCGCCCGAGCGGATGCTCTCCGGGGTCCCCGCGCACGTGGACGGCGCGATGCTGGGCATCACGGAGGCGTCGGGCGGGCGGCTCGTCAACCGTGACCGGATGTGGCACTACACCGAGGGCATCGAGAACTGGGACCCCGTCTGGGCCCGGCACGGCATCCGCATCCTGCCCGGCCCGTCCCCGCTCTGGTTCGACGCGACCGGCAGACGGCTGCCCGTGCCGCTCTTCCCCGGCTTCGACACCCTCGGCACCCTCGAACACATCATGCACACCGGCCACGACCACACCTGGTTCGTGCTCGACCGGCGCATCATCGGCAAGGAGTTCACGCTCTCCGGCTCCGACCAGAACCCCGACCTGACCGGCCGGAGCATCCGCGGCGTCCTGGGCCGCGCGCGGGCCGGGGTGCCGGGGCCGGTGCAGGCGTTCCTGGACCGCGGCGCGGACTTCGTCGTCGAGCGCGACCTGGACGCGCTCGTGCGCGGCATGAACGCGCTCACCGGCAAGGAGCTGATCGACGCGGACGGGCTGCGCCGCGAAATCGCCGCCCGCGACCGGGAGATGGCCAACCCCTTCACCAAGGACCTCCAGATAGCCGCCCTCCGCGGTGCCCGCGGCTACCTGGGCGACCGGATCTCCCGCATCGCCGCCCCGCACCGCATCCTCGACCCGGCCGCCGGTCCACTGATCGCCGTGCGGCTGAACATCCTTACCCGCAAGACCCTCGGCGGTCTGGAGACCGACCTCTCGGCACGGGTCCTCACCCCCGGCGGCGAGCCGCTGCCGGGCGTCTATGCGGCGGGGGAGGCTGCCGGGTTCGGCGGGGGCGGCATGCACGGCTACCGCTCGCTGGAGGGGACGTTCCTGGGCGGCTGCCTCTTCTCGGGCCGTGCCGCGGGGCGTGCGGCGGCGCGGGACCTCGCGTAGGGCGTACGGGAACGGCAACCGGAGGTAACCACTCCTGACGGTACGTCAGTTGACGTTTCGTCAGTATCAAGATCGGGTCTTGACTCGGAGCAGTGACTACCGGTTTGCTGTGCGTCACTGATAACGATTACGCGCGCAGCGCCGAGGCGACCGGAGGGACGTACGCCGATGACGCCTCCACCCCCCTTGGGCCGCTCCCGGCACAAGGACGGGCCGACGTTCGACCCCGCGCTCGACGACCTCCGCCTCGCCGCGGTCCGCGACGACCTGGCCCGCGGCCGCTGGGACGGCACCCGCAAGCTGCTCGCCTGCACCGGCGAGGACTGGGACCGCCGCGGCCACCGCCTCGTCGTCCTCGCCGAGGGCGCCACCAGCGCCGCCTGGGCCCGCGACTGGCAACTGGCCGAGCCCGACAGCCCCGACGCCGCCGCCCTCCTCGCCTGCGCCGCCGTCTTCCGGGCCGTGCGCGGCCAGGACGGCCCCGACGAGGCCCGCACCCTGTGCCTCGCCGCGGCCCGGATGGCGCCCCGCGACCCCACCCCCTGGCTCTGCCTGCTGATCCTCGCCCGCCGCACCGGCACCGACGACGAGCGCGTCCGCGCCTTCGACCAGGTGCGCGCCCGGCACCGCGACCACCACCACGCGCACCACCTGATGGCCGCCTGCCTCGCCGAACACCAGCAGGGCGACCGCGACGACCCGCTGCACGAGGTCTACGACTTCGCCTCCTGGGCCGCCGAACAGGCGCCCGCCGACTCGCCGTTGGCCGTGCTGCCCGTCGTCGCCCACGCCGAGCGCTTCCGCGTCCTCGCCCGCGCCGGCGTCGAGCCCGCCGACCCCGCGCGCTCCGGCCACTGGACCACCCGCCGGGCCCGGCAGGTGATGAAGGCCGCCTTCGACTGGTGGCTCGAATGGGACATCGACGAGGACGCTGCCGACGCCGCACCCGCCCTCGCCCACCCGCGCCGCAAGGTCGACCTCAACTACCTCGCGCACGCCAAGCTCCACGAGGACCGCCCCGCCGAGGCGGCCGCCCTGCTCACCCGGATCGGCCCGCACGCCACCCGCGCCCCCTGGTCCTACCCCGACCGGGACCCCGGACAGGCCTTCCAGGCCGCGCGGCGCGCCGTGCTCGGGGCCGAGTGAGGACGAGCAGCACCGTTACCCCCACGGGAAGGACGACCCCGCCATGCCGACCGGCATAGCAAGCGACATCCGCACGTTCAAGGGCCTGGAGAGACGCCTGCGCGCCGACCGGATCGGCGTGCCGGGACTGCTGCTGTCGGTGACCGCCGCCAGCGCGCCGCTGATGGTGACGGCCGGCGTCATGCCCACCACCTACGGGACGATGGGCATCGTCGGCCAGCCGCTGCTCTTCGTCATCCTCGGCGTCGTGCTCACCCTCTTCAGCTTCGGCTACGCCGAGATGAGCCGGCACGTCCACAACGCCGGTGCCTTCTATGCCTACATCGCCCGCGGCCTCGGCGGCACCGCCGGAACGGCCGCCTCCGTCGTGGCGCTGGTCGCCTACAGCACCATGCAGTTCGGCATCTACGGCATCTTCGGCTTCGAGGTCGCCGGCCTGCTCGACAAGTACTTCGGGCTGGCCGTCGGCTGGTGGGTGCCCGCCCTCGCCGGCGTCGTGGCCATCGGCCTCTGCGGCTGGCTGAAGATCGACCTCAACGCCCGGGTCCTCGGCTTCCTGCTGATCGCCGAGTGCGTCATGGTCGCCGTCTTCGACACCTCCGGCCTCATAAGCCCCGGGAAGGACGGCATCTCGCTGCACGCCTTCGACCCCGTCACCCTCTCCGGGGCCGGACTGGGCACCGCTCTCTGCTTCACCATCGCCTCCTTCGTCGGCTTCGAACAGGCCGCCGTCTACGCCGAGGAGACCAGCAGCCCGCAGGTCACCGTCGCCCGGGTCACCTTCCTCGCCGTGGGCCTCACCGCCTTCTTCTTCGCCGCCGGCTCCTGGGCCCTGGGCGTCGCCGCCGGGCCCTCGCAGATCGTCGAACTCGCCCGGAAGGAAGGGCCGGACCTCCTCTTCACCCTCGCCCAGGGCCGGCTGGGCACGGCCTTCACGGACGTCATGCACGTCTTCTACGTGACGGGCATGTTCGCCGCCATGCTCAGCTTCCACAACGTCGTCGCCCGCTACGCCTTCGCCATGGGCCGCGAGGGCCTGCTCCCCGCGGCCGTCGGCCGCACCTCGCGGACCAGCGGCGCGCCCGCCCACGGCTCCCTGCTGCAGACTGCCGTGTCGCTGCTGGCCGTTGTCGTCTTCGCGGCCACCGACGACCGGCCGCACGGCGACCCGACGGCGCCCGTGCTGCACCTGTTCACCTGGATGGGCAACGTCGGCGCCCTCGGCGTCATCGTGCTCATGGCCACGGCCAGCGCGGCCGTCATCGCCTTCTTCGTCCGGCGCGGCGCGGCCCGCACCCAGGCCCCGCGGCTGCTCGCCTCCGGCCTCGCCGGGGCGGCCCTGGTGGTCATCGCCTGCTACGCGGTCACGGACTTCCACGTCCTGCTGGGCACCGCCCCCGGCTCCGTACTGCGCTGGATCCTCCCGGGCATCATCGGTGCGGCCGTGCTGCTGGGGCTCGGCTACGGCCTGGTGCTCAAGGTGATGCGTCCGCAGGTGCACGCGCGGATCGGACTGGGCAACGAGGCCTTCCAGTTGGAGAAGGCGGCGAAGGCCGCCCGTTGAACCGATCGAGCCGAGAGAGAGGTTCCCTCATGACGTCCTGCTGCCACACCGCCCCCACACCCCCCGCGGGCCCCGCCCTCCCGCACCCTCTCGACCCGCTGAGCGCCGAGGAGATCACCGAGGCCCGCCGCATACTCGAAGAAGCGGGCAAGGTGCACGACACCACCCGTTTCCCGCTCGTCCTGCTCGACGAGCCCGAGCGGCACACCGCGGCCGCCCACCGCCCCGGCGACCCGGTGGTCCGCAGACTGCGGCTCACCCTCCTCGACGCGGCCACCGGCACGGCGGCCGAGGCGGTCGTCGACGTCACCGCCGGATCGCTCCTCGCACACCGGGAACTCGACCCGGCCACGGACGGGCAGCCCCAACTCACCTTGCAGGAACAGCTCTCCGTCGACGCGATCGTCAAGGCCGACCCCGGCTGGCGCACGGCCATGGCCGCCCGCGGCGTGCCGGACGAGGCCCTGGAACTGGCCGTCTGCGCACCGCTGGCGGCCGGTTGCGCCCCCGACGCCCGGCCGGACCGCCGCCTGGTGCGCTCGCTGACCTGGCTGCGCTGCGACGCGTCCGACAGCCCGTGGGCCCACCCGGTGGGCGGGCTGGTGGCCGACGTCGACGTGACCGAGCGGCGGGTGGTGCGCCTCGTCGACACCGGAGCGGTGCCCGTACCCGCCGAATGCGGGCGCTACGCAGGCGAGTTCACCGGACCCGCCCGCACCGACCTGCGCCCGCTGGAGATCACCCAGCCCGAGGGCCCCTCCTTCCGCCTCGACGGCCCGCTCCTCACCTGGCAGAACTGGAGCTTCCGCGTCGACTTCAACGCCCGCGAGGGCCTCGTCCTGCACCGCATCACCCACCGCGACGGCGACCGCGAACGCTCCGTGCTGCACCGCGCCTCCCTCGCCGAGATGGCCGTGGCCTACGGGGACCCGGAGCCGTCCCGCAACTGGGTCGCCTTCCTCGACACGGGCGAGTACGGCCTCGGCACCAACGCCAACGCCCTCCGCCTCGGCTGCGACTGCCTCGGCGAGATCCGCTACCTCGACGCCGTCGTCGCCGACGACCTGGGCCGGCCGCAGACCCTGCCCAACGCGATCTGCATCCACGAGGAGGACCACGGACTCCTGTGGAAGCACACCGACATCTTCGCCGACCAGGCCGTGGAGAGCCGCCGCTCGCGCCGCCTGGTCGTCTCCTTCATCGCCACCGTCGGCAACTACGACTACGCCTTCTACTGGTACTTCCACCAGGACGGCACCATCGCCTTCGAGGCCAAGTCCACCGGCATCGTGCAGACCTCGGCCGTCGAGCCGGGCGCGGGCTCCCCGTTTGGCACGGAGGTGGCGCCGGGCCTGCTCGCCCCGTACCACCAGCACCTGTTCTGCGTACGGCTCGACGTGGCCGTCGACGGCCCGGCCAACACGGTCGAGGAGGTGGACGTGGTGCCGTTGCCGGACGGGCCCGGCAACCCCAACGGCAATGCGTTCACGACCCGGACGACCGTGCTCGCGGACAGCGCGGAGGGCGGCCGCCTCGCGGACCCGGCCGCCGGCCGCCGCTGGCGCATCACCAACCCCGCCGCGCGGAACCGCATGGGGCAACCGGTCGCCTACACGCTCGTCCCGCAGCCCGGCCCGGCCGTCCTCGCCCGCCCCGGCTCACCGGTGGCCCGCCGCATGGCCTACGGCACCAAGCACGTGTGGGTCACCCGGCACCGGCCCGACCGCCGCTACCCGGCGGGCGAACACCCCAACCAGCACCCCGGGGGCGCGGGCCTGCCGGAGTGGACGGCGGGCGGCGAGTCCCTGCGGGACACGGAGCTGACGGTCTGGCACACGTTCGGGCCCACGCATCTGCCGCGGCTGGAGGAGTGGCCGGTCATGCCGGTCGACGCCACGGGCTTCGCACTGAAACCGACGGGTTTCTTCGACCGGAACCCGGCGCTGGACCTGCCGTAAGCGTTCCTGCGGTGCGTCAACTGCGGGTTCGTCGTGGCCGGTCGCGCCCACGCGGCGGAGCCGCACATGTATCAGCCCCGCGCCCCTTCGGGGCGCGATCAGCCCTCCAACGTCTTCCCCACCCGCCGTGACACCCGGAACTCGTACAGGTCCAGCACCCCCGGCGGCTCCGCCAGGCCCGGGCCGCCGGCCCGGACCCACGCCGCGATGTCGGCCAGCGCCTCGTCGTCGTTGACGAGCCCCAGCCACACGGGCCGCCCCCCGGCGGCCCGCCCCGCCGCGGACGGCTGCACCACGACCACGTTGGCCTGGTCGCAGACGTCCAGGCACTCCGACGCCCGTACGTCCGCCGCCCCGCCCAGCGCCTCGCGCAGCCGGGGTATCTGCCCGCCGTGGTCGACCCCGGGCACCTTCGCCGGGTCGCCGCAGCAGCAGCCGCGGCACACGGTGATCCGGCAGGGGGCGGGGGACGCCTTCTTGGTGATCATCCGGCCGATGATACGCATCGCGGAATACCGAAAGCCCCGGCGCAGCCGGGGCTTTCGGACGCTGCGGACGGCGCTGCGCCGTTACTCCTGCGCCTCCGCCGCCACCGGCTTCGGGATCAGGAAGGACGTCCCGATCGCCGCGGCCATGATGACCACACCGGCGATCATGCTGGCGACGTACCCGCTCGCCGACGCCGGGTCGGACGGCTGGGCCGCGGTCTGCACGGCGAACAGCAGGGCGAAGCTCAGGCCCGCGCCCAGGTTGAACGCGCCCGCGTTCAGGCCGGGCAGGAAGCCGGGGTTCTCGTTCGGGGACAGCACGATGCCGAGCCCGTTGAGCACGATGTTCGCCACGCCCGCGTAGGCGATGCCCACGAGGATCGACGTCGCCAGCAGCATCGGGCGCGAGTGCTCCGGAATCGTGACGATCATCAGGACGACGGAGGCCACCGACCCGACGAGGCCGATCCGCAGGACGCGCCCGTAGCCGAAGGTGGCGGCGAGGCGGCCGGCGACCGGGCCCATGGCCAGGCCGGCGAGGGCGTACGGGGTGAGGGTCCACCACGCGGACTGCTCGGCGGTCATGCCGAGGCCGGCCTTGGCGTCCTGGGCGAAGGCCGGGATCAGGCCGTTCATGACGGCGAACACGCCGGTCATGGTGAGCGTGGTGGTCAGCAGCGTGGCCCAGGTGCCGCGCTGCTTGAGGTGCCGGGTGGCGACCAGCGGGTGCCCGGAGCGGCCCTCGACGCGCCAGAACGCGGCGAACGCGGCCGCGGCGACGACGACCAGGCCGGCGACCAGGCCCCAGTTCGCGGCGGCGAGCTTGCCGGCCTCGTTCAGGGCGACGAGCAGCGAGCCGACCGAGACGACGAGGAGGCCGACACCCGGCCAGTCCATCCGGTCCGCGCCCTCGACCCTGGACTCCGGCGTCATGGTCGCGGCCAGCACGGTCGCGATCACGGCCACCGCGGCCATGGCCCAGAAGACGGCCTGGAAGCCGTGCTTGTCGGCGAGGAAGCCGCCCGCGAGGGAGTCGATGCCGGCGACGCCGCCGTTGACGGCGGTGAGCATGCCGAGCAGGGTGCCGTACCGCTTGGGCTCGGTGACCTCCTGCCGCAGCATGATCAGGCACAGCGGGACGGTCGGGCCCGAAGCACCCTGCAGGATGCGGCCCACGAACAGCATGGGCACGCTGCCCGCCAGCGCCGCGACGACGCAGCCGACGGCCATCAGGGCCAGCATCCCGGCCAGCACCTTGCGGCGCCCGACGACGTCGCCGAGCCGCGGCAGGAAGAGCGAGAACAGCGCCGCCGAGGTGAAGAAGGCGGTCTGGGTGAGGCCGACCTCCGCGGAGCTCGCCCCCAGGCTGTCCTGGATGTTCTTCAGCGCGGGGCTGAGCATGCTGGCATTGAGCTGGAACGCAATGCAGGCCGTGAGAAGCGCGGTGACCAGCACGCCCACCCGGACGGTGCGGCCCGTCGCGGGATTGCCGGCGGTCCGGTCGGTGAGAGAAACGTTCATGCCCTGACGCCCGTGTGATGTGGATCCGAACACACAGAAAAACCCCAGCTGAGCTGGGGTTTCTTCATTCTGTGAGTGTCCGAGGGGGGACTTGAACTCTCGCCTCGGGCACCGGCTCGCAGGGCATCTGACCTGCGGAAACAACAGCTTTGGGGCCCTTCCTGTTCCCCCATGATACCTGGCTTTTCCTGCGGGTTTCGGACCGTTCCTGACCGCTGTTGGTCACGCGTTGGTCATGTGACCAACCAGTGTCAGGGCAGGTCAGGCACAGAGATGCGGCCCCGCCCACAGCCACGAGCACCGCGAGCGGGGCCAACATCACAGGGGCCAGGAGTCGGCTGGATCATCCAGCCATGCCCACTGCCCCTTGGCTGTCACCGTGAGGCCGAAGCGCGTGTGGTCTGGCGTGCCACGGTCCATCCACCATCGGTAGGCCGCTTGTACCTCGTCCCACAGTCGGCGCGGGCCCGACTGCCAGACGCGCGCAGTGTCCTGGTCGCGGAACTGGACGCATGCCCATGAGCGGTCCGCCAGCCCGTAGAACCAGACAGGCCGCGCCCCGTCGCGCTTCTCGGCGACGACGTTCACGCACTGTCGCACGCGAAGCCCCAGGGCGAAGTGCTGGGGACTGAACCGTTCCCCGACGAACTCGGCTTCCGTGATCGTTGTGGACGACTCATCGCCATCGGCCACGCTGCCCGGAACATAGTCCCGGTGCACCACGGGCGAAAGGCGCTGAGACCGGAGTTTCATAAACTCCACCGGCCCCGTGAACCCGCCCGACGCGCTGTCGCCGTCGTTGGCGACGACCAGCCGGGCCACGGCATCGCTGTTGCTGTAGTGCGTCCCCCACGGGGCCACGATCACCCCGGCGGGTCGGCACTGCTCCACCCACGCGAACGGGATGGACCGGAGACCGCAGGTCGCGATAATCCTGTCGTACGGCGCCGCTTCGGCGTATCCGTCGAAGCCGTCGCCGTGGATGACCCGGGCAGGAAGCCCGAACTGTTCGAGGGCCACCCGTGCCGACTCCGCCACGGCCTCGTCCACTTCCACCGTGACGACATTTTGCGTGCCAAGCCGGTGAGCCAGCAGCGCGGCGTTCCACCCCGTACCGGTGCCCACCTCCAATGCCCGGAGCCCGGGGTGTACGTCCAGATCCTGGAGCATCCGGAAAACGACGCTGGGCATGGACGCAGAAGAGGTGGAAACCTCGCCCGGTTCTGTCCCGGTGTGCTTGCCGTCGTCCCATTGAGTGACGATGGGAACGTCAGCGTCCGCGTACGCCTGCCAGTCCTCTGGGGCTTCCTGCACGGACACGGCGATACTCCGCCCAACGTTCATGTCGAAGGGCCACATTAGTTCGGGCAGGAAGGCGGAACGGGGCACCTCGACGAAGGCGGGTGCCCAGTCCTCTGAGAGGACGCCCGCCGACATGAGGACGCGCCCCAGCTCCGTGCGGCTGGGGCGCTCCTGGTGTGCGTTCATGGTCACTACCGGACGGCCTTCTTGGGCGGGTTGGGCACGCCGGGGCCGCCATCAGGGGTGGGCGGCAGGTGCGGCCCGGGGTAGGGCTCACCCGGCAGTTTGTCCTTACCAGCATCGTTGTTCCGCAGAATCACGCTCATCGTGCCTCCTTCGCTGTGCCGGAACGGGGACCGCCCCCGTACCGTCGTGCGTTGGTGCCCCGGCCGGCCGCCGACGCGGCACGGTGACCGACCGGGCGTCGTGCCCTGCCCCTCTGTCGGGAAGAGGTGGCACCGGCGGAGGGGCAGGAGTCTAGAAGCGGGTGGGGCCGCCGTGGAGAGCGAGCCAGACGACACCGACACAGACGGCCACGAGAAAGACCGCGGCGAAGGCGCCTTCGAAGATGCCCGACCAGTCCACCCAAGTGCCCCTACGGGGCGCCCGGTGCGGACGCCGTGTCACACCGCGTCCTTATGAGGCATGCGTGCTTCGTGATCGGCCCACGACTTCCGATATTCGGCGGCGTGCGCGCGGTATCCGGCAGCCTCGGCAGCGTCGATAGCGCTCTGGTACCGGCGGCAAACGCTGCACTCATCTCGGGTCGGGCAGATGGGCGGCCCGCTCGCATGCGCCACGGGGGGCACGGGATCCAGGCCCCACATGGGCGGGGGAATCATCATGAGCGCCCCCTCACCGGGGCCAGGGCCTCCGCCGACGTGTCACTGTCCGGCGGGTGAGGCAGGGCCAGTGGCTCGGGCACCTCGGTGACCCCGCCCACGTGTACCAGGAAGGCGCGCCGCGACACGGCGTCGGTGAGGTGCCCCTGGTCCTGTGTCACCCCCGCCTGCCTCCGCTCGTCGACAGAGGCCAACCTCAGCGCTTCTGGTCGCGCGTCCCACTCACGCCCACCGCCCGGCGGGCGCAGTTGGACGTACGGGCCTTCGTCTCCCATGAGCTGACCCACCTTGCCGTGCTGCGCGTCCACCAACCACGAACCAACGCGGTAAGTCATCAGCTCCGGTGGCGAGTTCATGATCACTGCTCCTCATCTCCCTTGCCATGTAGGCAACATGGCGGCTCGGGGAGTGCTCAGAATGCTCCCGAGAGACAGCAGTTTGCAAGACTCAAGCATGCAAGTCTCAGAAGATTGACGCCCGTTGCGGAACGAGCGTCCTGAGCCTTACATTCCGAGTGTCGAGAGTCCTTCATGTGAAGGACAGGAGGGGGCGGGCGATGTCGGACGGACCCACAGGCTCAACCGTGCCGCGCAGGCAACTGGGTCGATATCTGCGCGATCTACGCAATGAGGCGCGTCTGACAGTGCGAGCAGCGGCGCGCAAACTGGAGCGGGCGGAGGCGACTATATGGCGCATCGAGACAGGGCAGACGTCACTACGAAGCCTCGACGTCGAGATGATGTGCAAGGTGTATGGGGCTTCTCCGGAAATCACCGAGGTCCTGAAAGCGCTAGCCAAGGAGACCAAGGCAAAAGGGTGGTGGCACGCCTATGGTGATGTCATCCCCGAGGGATTCGATCTGTTCATTGGTTTGGAGGAGGCAGCCGAGAGGCTGGACTGGTATGAAAGCGACCTAATGCCGGGGCTTCTCCAAACGGAGGAATACGCGCGCACGATCATCAGGTGCCACAGTCCTAACGAAGAAGCAGAAGAGATCGAACGGCGGGTACAACTCCGAATCACCCGTCAGGTGCTACTCACCAGGGCCACCTACCGGCCGACCCTCAACGTCGCTTTGAGTGAAACAGTGTTGAGGCGCCCTGTCGGCGGGAATGATGTCATGGCAGGGCAGCTTGCGCACTTGGCAGAAGTGAGTGAGTTGCCCAACGTGACGATCAAGGTGGTACCGCTCAGCGCTGGGCTGCACTCGGGCGTCATGTCGGGACCGTTCGGCATCCTGCGCTTCCCGCGCAACGCTGACGGCAAGGAGACCGAGCCTCCCACCGTCTACGTGGACGGCTACACCGGCGCCCTCTACTTGGACAAGACAACCGAGATTGACCAATACGACTCGGCGTTCAAGGACATCTGGAACACGGCGCTAGACGAAAACGAATCAAAGCGCCTCATCATCGAAGTGGCAGGGAACTATGAAGAAGGCTGATCTGACCAATGTGAACTGGCTCAAGTCCAGTTACAGCAATGGGAATCAGGCATGCATAGAGATCTCCCGAGAGATCCCCGGCGTTGTCCCAGTCCGTGACAGCAAGGCCCCCCAGGGGCCTGCCCTGATCTTCGCGTCGTCGTCATGGTCGGTGTTTGTCACCGAGGTCCAGGCTAGGGAACTCCCTACGCTCTGAAACAGTGCTGCGAAAACACGTGTGCCCCGGCCTGAATGATCCAGGACCGGGGCACTGTGGATTGGTTATAGCAGGGCACGGAACGGGTTCTCAGCCAGCATCGGAGTCGAGGGCGGACGAGGCGACCGCTTCTTGGGCGTGAGGCCGGAAGGGGGCACCAGCCGGAGGCGCGGACGTTCGAGAGGCTCGGTCTGTGCGTCCGGTGCGGCTAGGTCCACTACGGTCTGCTGAGCCGGCCGTGACGTGTCGTGTGAGGAGTCGTCTGGGGTGAGGGTGAAGACGACGGCCGGGCGTCCGCCGTTGCCGAGGCGCTCCGTGCGAACCGTGATGCCGGGCAGGGACTTGACCTCAGCGGCCGTCGCTCCCACGAACGGCAGGATCTGAGTGGACGTTGCCCGGCCGCCGTGCATTTCGATGCGGGCGCGGACCTTGTCCGCGAGGCTGGGCGGCTGACGCTTGGTCGTCGGTGTGGTGCCGTCCTTGGTGATGCGGACGGCGTCCTGGACGGAGCGGCGTACGAGGGTGAAGGCGGCGAACAGCATGTCGTCGGTGATGGTTTCGGAGCATTCGGAGGCGGCGAGGCAGGCCGCGAGCCGGAGGGTTTGTTCGGCCGTGCGCTCGATGAACACCGCCTGTCCCTCCGGCAGGGTCTCGCCCAGGATGCGCGCGTACCGGCGGACGGTCCGCCACAGGGGTCGGGCGTCCTCGGCGAGGGTGATCACGCGGGGGCGGGCGGTGGCCCAGGCGTAGGCGTCGGACAGCTCCATGCCGTCCACGGTCGGCAGGCTGATGCG
The DNA here is from genome assembly GCF_058146165.1 of Streptomyces sp. AM25. Classification (NCBI taxonomy): domain Bacteria; kingdom Bacillati; phylum Actinomycetota; class Actinomycetes; order Kitasatosporales; family Streptomycetaceae; genus Streptomyces; species Streptomyces sp. AM25. The sequence goes on from NZ_JBKIWN010000004.1 coordinate 74,791, forward strand.
GTCGTCGTCGAGCATCGGTACGGAGGCGAGGAGGAAGGGCAGGATGCGGTTGTACGAGCCCCCGGCCGCCTCGGATTCGCCCACGTACTTGGCCCAGTCGGACGGCGTGATGTGCGCGTGCAGAACCATGGCAGGATCGCGGACTTCCTGAGCCTCTTCCTTCGTGGTGTTGCGCAGCGTCGCCCCGTCCCACGCGGCCCGGAGTTTGGTGGTGAACGACGGGTCACGTTTGACCCGCTTCAGCACCTCCGTCCACTCCTCCTCGATCACCAACGTCCGTACGTCCCGGCCGGGTTCGGTCTCGGCGGTGGCTTCTTGCTGCTCCCACAGTTGGTGTACCAGGCTCGCGCCGGAGGTGATCCCGGATGTGGTGTGTGTGGCCAGGAAGCGGCCGAGGGGCTTGTCCAGGACGTGAAGCGCTGCCCGCAGCGCGGTTCCTTTGCCCCTGCCCGTTCCGGCTGCCAGGGCCGACCACAGGAGCACGGGGCGAGCGGAGCCGCGGGAGGAGACCTTGACCGTTCCGCCGATAGCGGCCGACCACATCGTCAGGGCAGCGACGTACACCCCCAACGGGTCCGTTTCCAGGAACGGGGCGATCTTGCGGACGGCGTGGCCGATGGGACCGTACAGAACGGGGGTGTTCATGCTGCCTCTGTCTCATGAAAGGTTAGTTGGGTGGCCTCTGGCCGGGGAGGCCGGGCGCACTCTGCGCCCGGCACGGTAGGGGTTGTGCTCAGGCCGCTGCCGCATTCCCCTCGGATGCGTCCCGGTGGGCCAGCTCGTAGGTGTGGCGCACCTGCATCGGGACACGTCCCTGTGCGGGAAGGTTCGGCCACCCGTTCTTGCGTGCCCACGCTCGGACCAGCCGGTTGCGCTCACGGTCGCTCATCCCCGAGCCGACAACCTTGGCAGGCTCGGGAAGCGGATCACCACCGGCGAACTCGCCAGCCAGGACAGCCGACTTGAAACAGCCCGGCTCGCGCACGTCCATGCACGGGATGCCGCGCTCGGAGGCGTCCCGCAGCTTGTGACCGTTGCGCTCCCCGCCCTCACCCAGGATGAGCAGCACGGTGGAGTCATCCGCGCGTCCGACCACTTCATAGCCTGCGTTGCGCATGGCCTCACGGGCTGACTCCCAGTTGTAGCCCGGAACTTCACCCGCCAGCATCACGGACCGCACGGGCTCAGGCTCGTTCGCTTCCTCGTTCGCGTCGTTCGCGTCGCACTCCGCCACGGTGGGCGACGGCTCAGCCACGGGCACAGGTTCGGAAGCCGTCGGGGCCGCGTCGGCAGGAGCGCCCTCCGGTGCCCCCAGGGCGTCAACGAGGTACCGACCGAAGGTGACGTTGTGCTCAAGGCACAGATGCCACACGGAGTCCCCGAGAGCCAGCGTCTTGGTTGCCTCCACCTCTGAGCCGTCACGAGCGATATGAGCATCGCAATACGTGTACTCGACGGGCACAAGAACGGTCTTACGCATGGGCGCACGAATCCTTAGATAGGGCGGAGCAGTGAAGTCTCAGCAAGCGGCCGGAGTGACTCTCTGACGGCCTTCGCACTCAGTGGTGCGGCGTGAGATCAACTCTGCCGTTCCTGTATCACGGAATGGTAACGTACGGATATCTAGACCATTACTCTCGTGAATTCAGCAATGGGGGTAATGGTTTTAGTTAACCGGAAAGCACCCACCAGGGGTGCCTCCCTTCCATCGAATGTTTGCCAATCAATTTTCAGCATTCAAGGCACGATTCCGGATCGTGTCGGCGGCCGTCGCTCCACGGTTCTCCAGCGCCGCCTGTGGCCAGCCAGGCGACGTGCAGACACCAGGCCAACCAGCACTCTGAGCAGGTGCTACGGCACTCGGCACCCTCCTGATGTCCTTGCGCCTCCCCGGTCCGGGGCGGTGCGCCGACGTTCTGTCGAGCCCGGCGTCGGGCAAGCTTCTTACTCACTTCCCATCACCCACCCGAGAACGCGCATTCCCTCTGGGGTGAGTCCGAGAGCCTTGGTCAGATGCCGGTATTCCATGTGCTGAGTGTTCGATGCGGAACCTGTCAGGATCGCGGACCAATAGACCACCACGGCCGCCACGATTCCGGCCGTGGAATCGTCCCACTGAGACGCTTGCGGGGTCTCCCACAATTCTTTCCAATGCGCCATTTCATGGTCCGACCATTCCCGGCCTTCCGGGAGGTCTGGCACGGGCAAATCGTGGTCGATCGGCAGGACGGTGAGTTTCTGTGCCTCGCGGTAGCGGGAATGGGGAGAGTGCGGGTTACGTGGCTTGGGCATGGCGGAGCCTCCAGAACGGTCATGGTGGGTAGCAGCCGGCACGGCGGAGCACGAACGGAACGGGAGCGCTCACAACGCGCATCGGGCTTGAACGAACAAAGAAACCGGGGCTTCCACTGAAATGGTGGAAGCCCCGTTGTGGGTTAGGCCAGCTTGAGGCCGACCGAGCGTCGCTCGTCCAGGACACACGAGCCCACGTACGCGTCCATGATGGAGCGCTGGTTCAGAGAGTCATCGTTGAAGGTCATCAGCCAGCGCATTGAGTAGCCCTGATGACCGGCGGACGCGGAGAACTCGCTACGCACGACAGGCGGGGAGCAGACGGCCATGGCGAACGCCGAACCGACGTAGGCAACGGCAGTCTTGTCCGCCAGAAACGGCGAGTAGACGACGGTGAAGCCGTAGGCTTCTCCGATGATGCCGCCGCGCAGGGACTCATCCGTCCCGGCCTGGGCAACCTGAGAGAAGTTGTCGTCCTTCAGCAGGACGTTCTTTACGTCCGGGGAAACAGCCAGCCAACGGCGGCCCGCCGTACGACTCTTGTCCAGAACTGTGCCCGCGTCGATGATCGCATGCCGGGGCTGCGTAGCCTTCATGGGGATCAGGCCTGAAGCGCCCTCGGCGGTCCGCTGGTTCATCGTGTTCGCGATGTTCTGTTCCAGGTAGTCACCGACTCCCGCGGACTGGGGGAGTGTGATCTGCTGCTCGAAGGTGTAGAGGTCGAAGCGCATTTCCTTGTCGGTGATCTCGACCGCCGACAGTGCATGGTCGGTGATCTCCAACTCAATGGTCGTGTCCTTGACCGGCTGCACCATGCTGTTCACGGAGCCGTTGAAGTTCGCGGCCTTCAGTACCTCGGGGCGGCGAATGCGGACCTTGGTACCGACACCGCCCCGGAAATCTTCCTCGGCGTCCCGGTGCACGGTGTGAGCCAGACCCTTGAATCCCACCAGCATTTCCAGGGCCGTGGCCGCGACGATCTGTGAAATGGCAAAACTGTTCTCGGAATGGACAGCGTCCTGAAGCGTGATGGACTTCTGATCGGACATGGTGTTCTCCTCCAGCTAAGAATCAATCAATGGGAATGGGTGGCACGGTTCTAGCGGACCGCTGCGCGGGCTTGCACAGAGGTCATCAGAGAACGCCCCGCACCGGGCTCTGCGGCCCGCATAGCTTCGGCAACATGGAGAGCTGCCACCATCACGTTGCGACCTTCAGAATCGAACGTTCGACATTCCTGGGCAGCTTGCTCAACCAGCGAGGAGACCGGAATGCGAAGGTGGTGGGCCATGCGTACGAACGTGAGGAGATCCGGCTTACGGGTGCCGTCCTCGTACCGGTAGACGGTGGTGGCAGCGGTGCCGAGCAGGGCAGCGAGGTGGGACACGGACAGGCCGAGGCTGGTACGGCGGGCCTTGGCTCGATGACGGTCGTAAAGGTTCACGGCATACTCCAAACCATTTGGTGAATCAACAGGCAAAAAAGAAGACCCCGGCCACTGCAAGGCGGCCGGGGCAGGAGGCATTGTGAAGGAAGCTGTCTCACCTAATGCGTCGGTGAGATCCAAGCTAGAACCACCACTGAAACTCGAAACTGGGATGGAGGTCACATTCTCGGTAACGGGATAAGCGTGCTCGCCTTGGCCGGTGGACATCCGGGAACGAGAATGGCCAGTCCTGAGAGACTGGCCATCTCAATCTGTGCTTGACCTGCCCAGGATCACTCGATAAAAGTCACTCGGTGGGAGTCCCTTGGTGGGACTCCCTCGGTAAAACATCACTAGGTAGTACGTCAGCGTGACATGTGGTCATAATCCCTGGCCCTGGCTCGCACGTCCTTGAAGCTGTGACCGTGGCCGTGTGCGGGAATCGTCAGCCAGTGAATATCACAGTCGCCCTTCCCTCTGGACTTGTGCTCGACCCACAGCCACCCGTGCTCGCGCCCGTAACGGATGGCGCGGCCCACCGTGCTCAGTGATGCCCCGGAAGTCTCGGCTATGAGTTCCTGCGGGGCTCGCAGGTCTCGGCCAGTGTCGAAGGTGGCGAAGAATGAGGCCGCCGCCAGCACATGCTTGTACTTGCCCGGAACCTCAGGGCAGTTCCACAGGGACCGTTCCCATTCATAGCGGATGACAGATCGTGGCGCAGGCAGCGAGCTGGCCAACTCCTCTTCGCCGATTTCCATCGCGGCCCGCTCGGCCGGCCGTGACTCTCTGCGCCGGGCGGCTGGTGCTATCGGCTCTACCACCTCCCAAGCCGCGCGCTTCCCGAACGGGCTCTCCTCCAACATCACTTCGCTCCCTGCCCGTCCAGCCAGCGGTCCAGGTCCGCCGGGCGGCAGCGCAGTGCCTGACCCACTTTTCGGAAAGGCAGCTCGCGCTTGCGCCAGTTCGAGTAGACCCACGATTCGGGCACGTTCAGATAGTCGGCAACGTCTTCAACGGTCATCAGCTTAGCCACAAGAGCCTCCAGGAAAAGAAAGACCCCCGAGAAGCCTCGGGGGCCATCGAAGTATGAAATTGGTTGGAACTTCCGTCAGTTGGATGTGTCCGCATCCGGCAGGGAGTCGAGAACTTCTCGGGCCTTGTCGCTCAACTCCCCGCCCGCTTTGCCTGTCAGCGAACTAAGGAATCCGTCCCGGCGCGCCTTCTTCAGGTGGTCTCTGACGGTCTCCGGCCGCCGCTCGATCAACTGGGCCAACCAGTCGGCAGGGCGTACGGCGCCGATAGCCGTCATCTGGACGTACACAGCCGACAGCGCGGCCAGATACAGCGTCGTCACTCCGTCCGTGGCGAGGAGTCGCCCGGCCGTCCTCCCCGCCTCCTCAATCTGCCGCGTGACCTTCTGTGCCTTCTCCTCCAGGCTCGGGGCTGCTGCCTGCGCCTCCTTGACCGCTCCCCCGAGGTCCAGCCTGCGGAGCACGGTGGTGGAAATGCCCCGCACCACATCGCGCGCGGGGGCGTTCTCCGCTTTCTCGATCGTGATGCGCTGCGGGCCACCCGTAACCGGACCGCTCGGCCACCACATCCGGATGTCCCATGCGCCTTGGTGCTGGGTGATCTCAAACCCGCTCTTGTCAGCTTCCATAACAAGACAGTACCACGGAGGGTGGTCCACCATCAGTTGACAGATGCTGGTGGGTCGTGATCAAACTGAGGCGCCGAGGCGGCAGAGCCCGGCCCGGTACGGCACACCACCGACCGGCAGAGCCGACAGAGAGGGCGCCACCACCCGTGGCAAAACGCGGAAACGGACTCGGCAGTACCCCCGTGGAGATCAAGCGAACGGGACGGCCGAACACCTGGGGCGTGCGAACTCCACTCCATTTCGACAAGTCACAAGGGAAGAAGGTCCGTTACTGGATAGACCGGGATTTCAAGACCAAGACCGAGGCGGAGAGAGCGCTTCGCAAGTGGATCACCGACTACGAGGCCGGGAAGGTCGCGGCCCGCTCGGACATGAGCCTGGGTGACTGGCTGGACAAGTGGCTGGCGAACCACAGGAAGGAGGGGACGACGATGGCCGGGTACGAGGCGAAGGTTCGTCTGCACATCAAGCCGCACATCGGCGGCGTGAAGCTGTGTGAGGTCACAGACGACACCCTGGACGACCTGTACCGACTGCTGGAGACCGCACCCTGCCCGACCAACAAGGGCAAGCCGCTCGGGGCCAAGAGCGTCCGGCACGTGCACAACATCCTCTCTGGGGCCCTCGGGGCAGCCGTCCCGAAGCTGATACCGACGAACCCGGCCTCCACGGCACACCCGCCCACGCAGCGGCAGATCAGAGCCCAGGAGTCGAGGTATCCGACGCTGGACGACGACCAGTCGAGCCGGTTCCTGTCGGCAGTGTGGGAGCCCTGCGGCAACCGGGCCTGTGACGGTGGCCTGACCCATCACTGCCTCCGGGACGCGCCCCTCTGGAGTGTGTACGTCGCCACGGGCGTGCGGCGCAGCGAAGCCCTGGGCATGAAGTGGTCCCTCGTCCGCTGGGACGAGGGCGCCATCGAACTGGGCTGGGTCGTGGTGGAGGAAGGCAACTCCTACCGGCTGCGAAAGCTCACCAAGGACGGCGACGACAACGCGGTGATCTACGTGGATCAGTCCGTGATGAACGTCCTGAAGTGGCAGAAGCAGCGCCAAGACGCCGAGCGGGAACGCCTCGGGGATGCCTGGGTGGACCACGACCTGGTGTTCGCCCGGGACGGCTTCAAGCTCTACCGGGGCGAGGCCGGAGGCCCCCAGGACCCGGAGAAGGTCTCCGCTCGCTGGCGGACCCTGCGGACCCGGCTGAAGCTGCCCGAGGAGTTCCGCATCCACGACTGGCGGCACAGCAAGGTCACAAACGACCTGGAGGCCGGGGAGAACCCCGTAGAGGTCTCCGCTAATGTCCGGCACCACTCGCCGGGCTACACCATGGCCCGGTACGGGCACTCACGGAAGGACGGAGCGCGGCGCCTGGCCGCCTCCGGAGCAGGCCGGATCGGCCTGTCATCCCTGGTCTGACCAGGAAGTTCGCTGGGCCGTTGGTCACGTGGTTGGTCACGCCACTGCCCAGAAAAGCAAAAAACCCCAGGTGAACTGGGGTCTTAGCTGGTGTCCGAGGGGGGACTTGAACCCCCACGCCCGATAAAGGGCACTAGCACCTCAAGCTAGCGCGTCTGCCATTCCGCCACCCGGACCGGGTGTTTGTCTCTGCGGGGTGTTCCCCGCGGCGACAGAGAAAACAATAGCAAACATCCGGGGGTGCTCGATCACCCGGCCGGGCGAGGGGCCCGGGGCCCGGCCGGAGCCGTTCGTTGCGGGCTGATGTCGGCAGTATTGCGGCCTTGGGCTGCGGGAACGGGCGAGAGAGGATGGCGGGTGTACCCAGGGCCGGGGGCCGTCCGCAGTCGGGCCCCGGCCGATGAACCACGAGGAGGCAGCGTGAGCGAGTCGAAGCCGGCCCCTGGCGGAGGCACGGGGGCGGGGAGCGCCGAGAGCGAGGTCGTCGACCTCTGCCGTGATCTGATCCGGATCGACACCAGCAATTACGGCGACCACTCCGGACCGGGGGAGCGTGCCGCCGCCGAGTACGTGGCCGAGAAGCTCGCCGAGGTCGGGCTCGAGCCGCAGATCTTCGAGTCGCACAAGGGCCGCGCCTCGACCGTGGCCCGCATCGAGGGCGAGGACCCGTCCCGGCCCGCCCTGCTCATCCACGGGCACACCGACGTCGTCCCGGCCAACGCCGACGACTGGACCCACCACCCCTTCTCCGGCGAGATCGCCGACGGGTGCGTCTGGGGTCGCGGTGCGGTGGACATGAAGGACATGGACGCGATGACGCTCGCGGTCGTCCGCGACCGGATGCGCTCGGGACGCAAGCCCCCGCGCGACGTCGTGCTCGCCTTCCTCGCCGACGAGGAGGCGGGCGGCACCTACGGCGCCCGGCACCTGGTCGACAAGCACCCCGGGCTCTTCGAGGGCGTGACGGAGGCGATCGGCGAGGTGGGCGGCTTCTCCTTCACCGTCAACGAGAACCTGCGGCTCTATCTGATCGAGACGGCCGAGAAGGGCATGCACTGGATGCGGCTCACCGTGGACGGCACCGCCGGCCACGGCTCGATGACCAACACGGACAACGCGATCACCGAGCTCTGCGAGGCGGTCGCCCGGCTGGGGCGGCACGAGTTCCCGGTGCGCGTCACCAAGACCGTGCGGTCCTTCCTGGACGAGCTCTCCGACGCGCTCGGCACCCCGCTCGACCCGGAGGACATGGAGACGACCCTCGCCAAGCTCGGCGGCATCGCCAGGATGATCGGCACCACGCTGCGCAACAGCGCGGCGCCGACCATGCTCGGCGCCGGCTACAAGGTCAACGTGATCCCCGGGCAGGCCACGGCGCACGTCGACGGCCGGTTCCTGCCGGGGTACGAGGAGGAGTTCCTCGCCGACCTCGACCGGATCCTCGGGCCGCGCGTGCGGCGCGAGGACGTGCACGCGGACAAGGCCCTGGAGACGAGCTTCGACGGCGACCTCGTGGAGGCGATGCAGTCGGCGCTGAAGGCCGAGGACCCCATCGCGCGCGCCGTCCCCTACATGCTCTCCGGCGGCACCGACGCCAAGTCCTTCGCCGACCTCGGCATCCGCTGCTTCGGCTTCGCCCCCCTCAAGCTGCCCCCCGAGCTGGACTTCGCCGGGATGTTCCACGGGGTGGACGAGCGGGTGCCCGTGGATGGTCTGAAATTCGGGGTGCGCGTGCTCGACCGCTTCCTGGATCAGTGCTGAGTCGAGTACCGAACAAATGCCACTCTGCCCGATCTTGGCGCTTTCGTAGCCGGAAAGAGTGAATGGGCTCGTGGCGACGTAGCCCGATTGCCTCCGTGTCGTTACAGGTGTGCGGTCCGCGGCTGGGACCGCATGCCAACAAGGAGGAATCCATGCTCAAGAAGGTCGCCGCTGCTGCGGCTGCCACCGGCGGTCTCGTGCTCGCGGGCGCGGGGGTGGCTGCTGCCGGCACAGGTGCCCAGGGCGCTGCCGTGAACGACCCCGGAGTCGTCTCCGGCAATGTCGTGCAGGTTCCGGTGCAGGTTCCGGTCAACGTGTGCGGCAACACGGTCAACGTGGTCGGGCTGCTGAACCCGACTCACGGCAACGTCTGCGTCAACGAGTGACGTTGTGCCCCCTTCCATGAGGGTTTGAAGGAGGGCGGCTCCGAAGCGCGCGCCATGCGCTTCGGAGCCGCCGGGGTTTCGATGAGCCGTCGGCTGTGCCGCTCGGTTTTCGACATGGCAAGAAGCGCAAAAAGCAGCAGAGGGGCAGAAGCAATGCGACAGGTCTCCAAGAAGGGCCTGCTCACCGTAGCGGCGGCGAGCGGGGTACTCGCCGTCACCGGCGGCTACGCACACGCGGACACCGGCGCCGAGGGCGTCGCCGCGCATTCCCCCGGTGTCGCCTCGGGCAACACCGTCCAGGTCCCGGTCCACGCTCCGGTGAACGTCTGTGGCAACACCGTGAACGTGATCGGCCTGCTCAACTCGGCCTCGGGCAACACCTGCAGCAACGGCGGCGGTCACGTCCACCGGGGGCACGAGGGCCACAAGGGCCACGGCAACAAGGGCCACGAGGGCCGTGAAGGCCACGAGGGCCACGGCGCGGGCCTCGGCCTCGCCGCGGGCAAGGCCGAGCACTCGCCCGGCATCGCCTCGGGCAACGTCGTGCAGGTGCCGGTCAGCGTTCCGGTCAACGCCTGCGGTGACAGCGTCGGCGTCGTCGCCGTCGGCAACTCGGCCGACGGCAACGGGTGCTTCAACGGCGGCGGCGACCACGAGCAGGGCGGCCCCCGCGGGCACGAGCCGGGTCACGACCACGGGCAGCCCCCGTCCGACGACTGCGACGACCACGGCCCGCACCACCCCGGGCACGGGCAGCACCACGGCAACCCGCCCTCCGAGGGCGGTCAGCCGGGCCACCAGCAGCAGCCCGCGCAGCACCAGCCGGGCGGCCACGCCCCCGGCGCGCCCGGCACGCACGAGGTCAAGCCCGTCACGGCGGTGAAGGGCGTGCACCGTGCGCCCGAGCAGCCGTCCACCATGGCGCAGGCCGGCACCAAGGCCGCCCAGCTCGCGCACACCGGTGCCGGCCAGGTCGGCATGGCCGGTGCCGCCAGCGCCGCGCTGCTGCTCGGCGGTGCGGTCCTCTACCGCCGCTCGCAGGGCGCGCAGGGCTGAGCCCGTACGTCACCGCAGCACGGAGCGGGCCCCGCAGATCGCGGGGCCCGCTCCTGCCGTGTCCTCACGGCCGTCCGCGCGCTCACCACGTGGCGCGCAGCTGGCGGATGATCCGCCGCCGCAGCCGCACCCTGCGGCTGCCGTCGGGATACAGGCGCAGGCGGTCCAACTCCCAGTGTCCGTACTCGGCATGATCGGTCAGCAGGCGCGTGGCCGCTCCTCGGGAGACCCCCCGCGGCACATACACATCACAGAATTCGTATTCCGGCATCGCATCTATTGTGCGGGAACAGCCCCGGTACGGATAGCGTCTGCAGTATGTCTGATGCTGCGCAGCCGACCGCTGCCGAGGTACGGGCCGCCGCCGAGGCGGTCAAAGCCGCTCTGGACCGCCACCTCGAGGCCGTAGAACGCCGTTCGGGCGAGGACGACCCGGCCGTCTACGCCGCGTTCAACGAGCTGGCCGCGACAGCCGAGGCGTACGACGAGCTGCTCTACGACGTCTACGACGAGGTCACCCCCTTCGAGATCCCCGGGGACGACAGCCTGCCCGCCTACGCGGGGCCGGAGGAGCCGAGTGCGCTCAGCGTGCTGATCCGCAGGGACTACGCGGTGGCCGAGCCCCAGCGGCTGCTCGCCCAGGCCCAGCGCGTCGCCGACCTCGACCCCGACGTCGACATCGAGGCGGACGCCGGGGCGGCCGGCACCGCGGCGGGCATCGTGGGCAGCAGTGTGCACGCGGCGGTCACGGTGCTCTTCGGGGAGTACGAGCCCGACGAAATCGCCTCCCGGCACAAGGAGTTCGGCCTGGAGGAGGGCGACTCCACGCTGTGGGTGGCCGCGGCCGACGGGCTCGCGGAACCGGGGGACTGGCTCTCGGAACCCTTCGAACAGCCCGAAGCGCAGCGGGTGATCTGCCGGTTCGACGTCAGCGCCGTCTTCGACGAGGAGCTCGACGACCTCGGCGACGACGCCTTCGACGACGGGATCGACGACGGCATCGACGAAGAGACCGACGAGGAGGCCGACGAGGAGGCCGGGAGCGAAGTCCGCGCCCGGCAGGGGAAGGGCTGAGCCCTCCCCCCACTCCTCCGGATCACCCGGCGGCGCGGTGCTGCGCCTCCAGCAGGGACCGCAGCCGGGTGGTCCGCTCCTTCGCCGGCACCTCGGCGACCGCCCGGGGCAGCGCCTGGTCGACACCGTGCACGACCGACAGATGACGCTCACCACGGCCGAACGCGGTGTACACCCACGACCGGGTCAACTCCCCGGCCGCATCGCCCGGCAGCACCACCACGGCGGCGGGCCAGCGCATCCCGGCGGCCTGGTGCGCGGTGACGGCCCAGCCGTGCCGCACCTCCTCGGGGACCCGCTCCGGCGGGACGACGACCGGGGTGCCGCCGCAGTCCAGGCGCAGCCCCTCGGCATCCGCCGAGACCACCGTGCCCGGGACCGCCCGGCCCGGTGCCGGGACGTGCACGACCCGGTCGCCCGGATCGAAGCCGCCGAACCGGCCGGGACCGGGGTTCAGCCGCTCCTTCAGCGCCGCGTTCAGTACGCGCGTACCCGCGGCGCCGCCGTGCCCCGGCGTGATGACCTGCGTCTGCGCGGCCGGCACGCCGATCGCCCGCGGCACGGAGTCCGCGACGAGCTGCACCGTGCGGTGCACCGCCTCGCCGGCGTCCCGCACGGGGACGATCACGACCTCCTTGCCGGGGGCCTCCACCCGGTTCAGCTCACCGATGCCGATGCCGGACACCAGCTCGCCGACCGGCCCCGGATCCGGCGTGCGCGACACCACGGCCGGGCAGACGCGCGACGCCACCACATCGGCGAACACCCGCCCCGCACCCGCCGACCACAGCACGCCCGGGTCGCCGCCGAGCACCAGCCGGGTGCCGTCCGCCAGGGACTCCACCAGCAGGGCCGCCGTCTCCACGTCCAGCTGGGGCGCATCGAGGACGGCGAGCAGGTCGAGCGCGAGCGCACCGTCCTCGTCCCGCCCCGGGCCCTCCCGGCCCGCCAGCAGGCCCGCCACCGTCACGGCGTCCGCCTCGCCCTGCTCGACGAGCCGGCGCCTGCCGTCCTCGGTGTACGCGGCGGCGCACGCACGCAGCCCCAGCGAACGGGCGGCGGCCACCAGCGCGACGGGCTCCGCACGGGCCGCCTCGCCGCCGCTGTGCGCCACGAGCCCGGAACCGGCCGCGGCACGCACGAGCTCGGCGGCGGAGGGGGAGGGGGCGGCCTCCGCGGCCTCCTCCCACTCCGAACCGGCCTCCGCCGGGCCGTTGTTGAGCAGCCGCGCCAGGCCGTCGGCGAGGCTCTCCTCGGCCATGGCGTACCGGTCGAGCCCCAACAGCAGCCGGACGTCGGCGGTTTCCTCCGCCTCCTCGTCCGCCTCGCCCTCCTGGAACACCAGCACCGCACCCTCGGCGATGGCGGCCTGCAGCGCCTCATCCGCGTCGGGCACGGAACGGCGGGCCAGTTCGGCGCGCAGGACCGAGGACTCCAGCACCGTGTGCCCCGCAAGCACTGCACGCTCCAGGAGCCACACCACGAGGGCCCGCGCCCGGCGCTCGTCCCCCGGACCGCACTCCGCCCCGAGCAGCGCCCGGGCGAACCCGTCGGCCTGCTCCGGACGGACGCCCGGCACCGCCAGCAACTGCCACGGATCCTCGCGCAGCACCTCGGCGGCCTGCTCGCCGAGGACCTCGGTCGCGGGCCCGGCGAACGACTCGGGCGCCCCGCCGGCGGCCAGCATCTCGCGCACCCCGGCCCCCGGGGGAACCGGCTGCCGCCGGACGGGCGCCGACGGGGCCGTCGGGGCCGCCGGGGTCCGGGCCGGCTTCGGCACGGGCCGCGCCGCGGGCCGCGCGGCGGGCTCGTTGAAGAAGGAGGCGGCCGACCGCTCCCCGCTCTCCACGGCCCGCACGGCGGCCGCCAGCGCCTCGGCGGCGGCGGACCGCCGCCCGCCCTCCGGACCCGGAGTCCCGTCGGCCTCCGCGGCAGTGGCTCCCTCGGCGGGGGAGCCCGTCTCGCTGCCGGCTGCTCCGGGCCCGTGCGGGGCGGCGCCGGACTCCGGGGCACCGGAGGCCCCGCGGCCGGCGCCTGTGGACGCGCCGCCCTGCGCCGGGTCGTCCACGGGCGCACCGGCACCCTCCGCGGCAGCGGAATCGGCTCCCTCGGCGGGGCGATCGGTAGTCACAGCGTGCTCCAGTCCTGGTCGGGATAGCGGTGCACGGGCGCCGACACGTCGTCGAGAGCCCTGCAGATCTCGTCCGGAAGCGTAAGGGCCTCCACTGACAACGCCGCCGCCAGCTGCTGCGCCGTCCGCGCCCCGACGATCGGCGCGACCACGCCGGGCCGGTCCCGGACCCAGGCCAGGGCCACGTGCAGGGGTGTCGTCGCCAGTCCGTCCGCCGCCGTGGCGACCGCGTCGACGATGTGCCCCGACGCCTCGTCCAGATACGGCGCGACGAGCGCGGCCAGCTGGTCCGAGGCGCCGCGCGAGTCCGCCGGGGTCCCGCGCCGGTACTTGCCGGTCAGCACGCCGCGCCCCAGCGGCGACGAGGGCAGGACGCCGATCCCCAGGTCCCGGGCGGCCGGCAGTACCTCGCGCTCGATGCCGCGCTGCAGCAGCGAGTACTCCATCTGCGTACTGGCCAGCCGGGTGCGCACGCCGGGCGCCGCGAGCTGCCAGGTGGCCGCCTTGGCCAGCTGCCAGCCGCAGAAGCCCGAGACCCCGGCGTAGCGGGCCCGGCCGCTGGTGACCGCGAGGTCGAGGGCCTGCAGGGTCTCCTCCAGCGGCGTGAACGGATCGAAGGCGTGCAGCTGCCACAGATCCACGTGGTCGGTGCCGAGCCGCTCCAAGGAGGCGTCGAGCGCGGCGAGCAGGTGCCCGCGCGAGCCGTCGAACCGCCGGTCGGGGTCGGGCACGCTGCCCGCCTTCGTCGCGATGACCAGGTCGCGGCGCGGGACGAGCTCCTCCATCAGCTGCCCGAGCAGATACTCGGCGCCGCCGTCCGCGTAGACGTCCGCGGTGTCGACGAGCGTGCCGCCCGCCTCCAGGAACGTCTTGAGCTGTTCCGCCGCGTCGTGCTCGTCGGTGTCCCGGCCCCAGGTCAGCGTGCCGAGCCCGAGCCGGGACACGCGCAGGCCCGTACGGCCGAGATGCCTGTACTCCATAGCGGGTGACCCTACTTGCCGACGCGACCGGGAAGAGGCCATGGCACATCACGAAGCCGGAACGGGTCCTGCCCGCCTCCGGCGCCCGGTGACGTAGCCCTGGTCGGCGCGCTACAGTCCCGGGAACGACGACGTTACTGATCGGTAGGGAGTGCCCGGATGTCTCGGATGCGGCTCGGAATCAACCTCGGCTACTGGGGAGCCGGGATGGACGCGGACAACCTGGCGGTGGCCCGCGAGGCCGACCGGCTCGGTTATGCCGTCTGCTGGGCGGCCGAGGCGTACGGCTCCGACGCCCCCACCGTGCTCTCCTGGGTCGCCGCGCAGACCGAGCGGATCGACGTGGGTTCGGCGATCTTCCAGATTCCCGCCCGTACGCCCACCATGACGGCGATGACGGCGGCGACCCTCGACTCGCTGTCCGGCGGCCGCTTCCGGCTGGGTCTGGGCGTCTCCGGCCCGCAGGTGTCCGAGGGCTGGTACGGGGTGAAGTTCGACAAGCCGCTCGCCCGCACCCGTGAGTACGTCGAGATCATCCGCAAGGCCATGTCCCGTGAGCGGCTCACCCACGAGGGGGAGCACTGGACGCTGCCGCTGCCGGGCGGCCCGGGCAAGCCGATCAAGCTGACCGTGCACCCGGTGCGCGAGCACATCCCGCTGTACATCGCGGCGATCGGGCCGAGGAACCTGGAGCAGACCGGCGAGATCGCCGACGGCGCCCTCGTCGTCTTCTTCGCCCCCGAGCACGCCGAGGAGACGACGCTCGGTGCGCTGCGCGCGGGCCGGGCCAAGGCGGGCAAGGAGCTCGACGGCTTCGACCTCGTGCCGACCGTCCCGATGGCCGTGGGCGACGACCCGGCCGCGCTCGCCGACCTCTTCCGCCCGTACACCGCCCTCTACGTGGGCGGCATGGGCAGCGCCAAGCAGAACTTCTACAACAAGCTGGCGCAGCGCATGGGTTACGAGAAGGAGGCGGCGGAGATCCAGGAGAAGTACCTCGCCGGGGACAAGGAGGGCGCGGCCGCCGCCGTGCCGCGGCAGTTGATCGACTCGACCACGCTGCTCGGCCCGGTGGAGCGGATCGCCGACCGGATGCAGGCCTATGCCGACGCGGGCGTGACGACGCTGTCCCTCGCTCCCGCGGGGTTCACACTGGACGAGCGGATCACGGCCCTGCGGACCGGAGTCGAGGCGCTGGAGCGGGCCGGGCTGGCGTAGGCGCGGACACTTCTGCGGCCGTGGTGGGGGCTCGGGGGAGGCTTCCCCGCCACGGCCGACACCAGCACAACGCCCGTACGCGCCACGGGTTACGGCCCCCGTTCGGCCGAGTGCATGCCGTCCCCTGTTGCCGCCGTTCATGCACGGCATTTGACTGGGATTTCGCGAATGTCATCGTGACGGTGCGGAGACGGAGGTGGCCGTGGTGCTCTCGGCCAGGAGTCTGTTCCAGGAGGTCCTCGGCGACAACGAGTCCTTCCGGCTCTTCTGCTCGATCGCCGCGAGCGGCGGAGCCCGGGGCGGCCGGCGGAACGGCCGGATCGCGGCCCTCGTCCCCGAACGCCACCGCACCCTCGCCCCCAAGATCGCCCGGCACGGCGCCGACGAGGACAAGCACGGCCGCATCTTCCGGACCCTGTTGCACAAGCGCGGCCTGGAGCCCGTCGAGGTGCCCCCGGAGACCGACTACACCATGCTCCTGGAGCGCCGCGGCACCGGCCTGCCGCACGACAGGCTGCGCGGCGAAAACCGGCTGACGGAACGGGACATCGTCGCCTACCTCGCCCACGGCAGGGTCACCGGGCAGCGCGCGGCCGACCGGATGGACATGCTCGTCGAGCACTTCGGCGACCACCCCGAGGTCGGCAGGGCCATCACCGTGATCTGCCACGACGAGAGCAATCATCTCGCCTACTGCCACGAGGAGTTGCTGCGCCTCGCCGCCGCCGGGCACGGCCGGACGATCCGCCGGGCCCTGCGCCGCAGCGCCCTCGCCGAGATCGCCGTCCACCGTGACGTGAGCCTCGCCGTGGTGCGGCACATGGGCCGCATCCTGTGCTGGCCCCGGAGCAGGTCCGCCGTCCTCGCGGCGGCCGTCCACGGGCTGTACGCCTACGAACGCCTCGTCGGATGGCGGCGGATGGTCACGCTGCGCATGCCGCACCGGCGCAACGCCCTGGGCGGGCCGGCGCCCCGGCACCCCGAATTCGTCTGACCGGCCCGGCTGTTGTCACAGCCAGCCGCGCCGTTTGAACATCCGGTACAGCCACACCACCAGCCCCGCCATCACCATGACCGCCACCGGATACCCCCACGGCTGCCGCAGTTCGGGCATGTGCGTGAAGTTCATCCCGTAGACCCCGGCGATCATCGTCGGGACCGCGGCCATGGCCGCCCAGGCCGAGATCTTGCGCATGTCGTCGTTCTGCTGGACGCCCATCTGCGCCAGGTGCGCCGAGAGGATGTCGGACAGCAGCCGGTCCAGGCCTTCCACGGACTCGTTGGCGCGGGCCAGGTGGTCGCTCACGTCGCGGAAGAACGGCCGGGACCGCTCGTCCGCGAACGGCAGTCCGGCGCCGGACAGCCGCGCGAGCGGCACGGTGAGCGGGACGGTCGCGCGCCGGAACTCCACGAGCTGCCGCTTGAACGAGTAGATTCGCGCCGCGGTGTTCTTGTTGTCGGTGCCGACCGGGGCGAAGACCTCCGCCTCCAGCTCGTCCAGGTCCGCCTGGAGGGCGGCCGCCACGTCGGTGTAGCGGTCGACGACCTCGTCGCTCATCGCGTACATCACCGCCGTCGGACCGTGCCGCAGCAGCTCCGGGTCCTGCTCCAGCCGTTGCCGCGCCCGGGCCGGCGTGCCGCCCCCGCCGTGCCGGACGGCGACGACGAAGCAGTCGCCGACGAACAGCATCAGCTCGCCGGCGGTGACGGTGTCCCGCTCGTCGTCGTACGTCACGGGCTTGAGGACCAGGAACAGCGAGTCGTCGTACGCCTCGAGCTTCGGCCGCTGGTGCGCCTTGAGCGCGTCCTCGACGGCCAGCGGGTGCAGCCGGAACTCCTCGGCCACCAGCGCGAACTCGTCCTCCGTGGGCTCGTGGAGCCCGATCCAGACGAAGGAGTCGCCCTGGCTGCGCGCCTGTTCCAGCGCGTCCGAGAAGTCGGCCGGGCCCTCGGCGCGGCGCCCGTCCCGGTAGATGGCGCAGTCCACGATCACGCAGGCATTCTTGCGTCTCGCCCTGCTTCCGGTACACCCGGGCCGGTCGTCGTAGGCTGGCCCCCATGCCCACGCTGATCCTGGTCCGGCACGGCCGGTCCACCGCCAACACCGGGGGCCTGCTCGCCGGATGGACCCCGGGCGTCGCCCTCGACGAGCGCGGCGCGGCGCAGGCCGCCGCCCTTCCCGGCCGGCTCGCCGCCCTGCCGCTGGCCGCCGCGGTCACCAGCCCGCTGCAGCGCTGCCGGGAGACCCTCGCCCCGCTGCTCGCCGCCCGTCCGCAGCTGCCGCTGCACACCGACGAGCGCATCGGCGAGTGCCACTACGGGGACTGGTCCGGCCGCAAGATCGCCGAGCTCGCCGGCGAGCCGCTGTGGGAGGTCGTGCAGCGCCACCCGTCCGCCGCGGCCTTCCCCGGCGGCGAGTCCGTACGCGCCATGCAGGCCCGTGCTGTCGACGCCGTGCGCGACTGGAACGAGCGCATCGAGCGGGAGCACGGGCCCGATGCGGTCTACCTGATGTGCTCGCACGGCGACATCGTCAAGGCGATCGTCGCCGACGCGCTCGGCCTGCACCTCGACCAGTTCCAGCGGATCGCCGTCGACCCGTGCTCGGTCAGCGCCGTCCGCTACACGCGGCTGCGGCCGTTCCTGATGCGCCTCGGCGACACCGGGGACCTCGCGGGGCTCGCTCCGCACGAGGAGGTCCCCGGCGCCGGGCCCGGCAGCGGGGACGCGGCCGTGGGGGGTGGTGCGGGGGCACCGTGATCGCCGTGCGCAGTAGGGTGGGGACGTGGTGAGGCGGGGCCGCCGGCACCACACCCGGATCCGTACCTTCCGACCACCGAACCCCATGGAGCAGGACGTTGTCCCGTCAGGTGTTCCTCTATGACCCGCCGGACCGCTTCGTCGCCGGTACGGTCGGGCTGCCGGGCCGCCGCACTTTCTTCCTCCAGGCCAGCGCGGCCGGCCGGGTCACCACCGTCGCCCTGGAGAAGGCCCAGGTGGAGGCGCTCGCCGAGCGCATCGACGAACTGCTGGACGAGGTGGTCCGGCGCACCGGGGGCAGTGCCCCCGTCCCCGCCGTGGCCCCCGCGGAGCTCGCGGACGCGGCACCCCTGGAGACCCCCGTCGAGGAGGAGTTCAGGGTCGGGACCATGGCCCTGGCCTGGGACGGGGAGAGCGAGCGCATGGTCGTCGAGGCACAGGCCCTCGTCGAACTGGAGGCCGACACCGACGAGGACCTCGCCGAGGCCGAGGAGCGGCTGCTGCAGGACGAGCTGAACGGGCCGCCGATGCTGCGGGTGCGCATCACCGGCACCATGGCCCGCTCGTTCGCCAAGCGCGCCCTGGAGGTCGTCAACGCCGGCCGCCCGCCGTGCCCGCTGTGCAGCCTGCCGCTCGACCCGGAGGGACACGTATGCCCGCGCCAGAACGGATACCGCCGCGGAGCGTGACCCCGCACGAGCTGCTCTCCCGGGGCGAGCTGACGGTCCGTGGGCAGGTGCGCGGGGCCTCGAACGCCGTCCTGTACTGCACGGTCGAGTACGAGGGCCACAGCGCCGCCTGCGTCTACAAACCGGTTGCCGGGGAACGCCCGTTGTGGGACTTCCCGGACGGCACGCTGGCCCAGCGCGAGGTCGCCGCCTACGAGCTCTCCGAGGCCATGGGCTGGGGCCTGGTCCCGCCCACCGTGCTGCGGGACGGGCCGTACGGGCCCGGCATGTGCCAGCTGTGGATAGAGGCCTCGGACGGATCCGACGCCACTGACGAGGTCGCCGACGAGCCCGCGCTGCTCGCCCTCGTCGAGGGGGAGGAGCCCGGGCCCGGCTGGAAGGCCGTGGGCTACGCCGACGTCGGCGACGACCGCACGGCGCTGCTCGTGCACGCCGACGACGAGCGGCTGCGCCGGCTGGCCGTGCTCGACGCCGTCATCAACAACGGAGACCGCAAGGGCAGCCACCTGCTGCCCGCCGCCGACGGTCGGCTCTACGCCATCGACCACGGCGTGACCTTCAACGCGGACGACAAGCTGCGCACCCTGCTGTGGGGCTGGGCGGGGGAGCCGTTGCCGGAGGAGGCGGTGGAGGCGCTGCGGCGGCTTTCGGCCGATCTGGCCGAGGGGAGCCCTCTCGCCGGGCGGCTGGCGGAGCTGCTCACCCCGGCCGAGATCGACGCGCTCCGGGAGCGCGTCGCGGAACTCCTGCGCACGGGGCGGCACCGCGAACCGAGCGGACAGTGGCCGGCGATCCCCTGGCCGCCGGTGTAACGGAGCGCCGGACCTCCGGCGGAGCGCCGAGCGCCGTTCAAGTGGGGGCCGTGTTCAACTGCCGCAAGAGGGCAGGTTCGGCCAACCACCGGATCCGGTTCGTATCCGGAACCCGCATCCGGTTACGCTCGGGGCATGCATGCCTGGCCCGCTTCCGAGGTGCCCGCCCTGCCTGGCAGTGGCCGCGACCTCAGGATCCACGACACCGCGACCGGCGGACGGGTGACCCTCGCCCCCGGTCCCGTCGCCCGTATCTACGTCTGCGGCATCACGCCGTACGACGCCACCCACATGGGGCACGCGGCGACCTACAACGCGTTCGACCTCGTGCAGCGCGTGTGGCTCGACACCAAGCGGCAGGTTCACTACGTCCAGAACGTCACCGACGTGGACGACCCGCTGCTGGAGCGGGCCGTGCGCGACGGCGAGGACTGGACCGCCCTCGCCGAGCGCGAGACGGCCCTCTTCCGCGAGGACATGACCGCCCTGCGGATGCTGCCCCCGCAGCACTACGTGGGCGCCGTGGAGTCGATACCGAAGATCGTCCCCCTGGTGGAGCGGCTGCGCGACGCCGGTGCCGCCTACGAGCTCGACGGCGACGTCTACTTCTCCGTCGCCTCCGACCCGTCCTTCGGCGGCGTCTCCCACCTCGACGCCGAGGCGATGCGGCTGCTGTCCGCCGAGCGCGGCGGCGACCCGGAGCGCCCCGGCAAGAAGAACCCCGTCGACCCGATGCTGTGGATGGCCGCCCGCCCGGGCGAGCCCAGCTGGGACGGCGCCTCGCTCGGCCCGGGCCGGCCCGGCTGGCACATCGAGTGCGTCGCCATCGCCCTGGACCACCTGGGCATGGGCTTCGACGTGCAGGGCGGCGGCTCCGACCTGATCTTCCCGCACCACGAGATGGGCGCCTCGCACGCGCAGGCGCTCACCGGCGAGCACCCGTTCGCCAAGACCTACGTGCACGCGGGCATGGTCGCCCTGGACGGCGAGAAGATGTCGAAGTCCAAGGGCAACCTGGTCTTCGTCTCCAAGCTGCGCCGTGACGGCGTCGACCCCGCCGCCATCCGGCTCACCCTGCTGGCCCACCACTACCGTGCCGACTGGGAGTGGACCGACGCGGTCCTCGACGAGGCCCTGGAGCGCGTGGACCGCTGGCGCGCGGCGGTCTCCCGCCCCGACGGCCCGTCCGCCGACGCGCTCGTCGAGGAGATCCGCGAAGCCCTCGCCGACGACCTGGACTCCCCGGCCGCCCTGGCCGCCGTCGACCGCTGGGCCGCGGCCCAGACCGCCGGGGGCGGAACGGACCCGGGCGCGCCCGGCCTGGTGTCGCGGGCCGTGGACGCGCTGCTGGGTGTGGCGCTGTAACGCACGTTTCACGAGGGGCGCTCTCCGATTGCGGAGGGCGCCCCTCGGCGTGTCGGGACACGCCCTGAGCGGGGCGCCCCGAAGGGGCGCGGGGCGTTTCGGTGTGCGGCTCCGCCGCGTGGGCGCGACCAGCCACGACGCACCCGCGGACGACGTACCGGACGTCCACGGGTTGCCGCCCGACAGCGGCCACTTACAGTGACGACTATGACGCCGTGGCGGCTGCACGAGCCCGGGACCGAGACCGCGGAGGCCCCGTCGGCCGGATCCGGTCCCCGCAGACTGCTGCGGCACGAGGGCGCACCGGAGGCCGCGCGCCGCGCGGTATGGCTGGTTCTCGCCGGATGCACCGGCTTCTACGTCCTCGGCTACGGCTTCCACCAGCCCGTGATGGCGCTGTACGCCGTCTTCGGCGCCCTGCCCCTGATCCTCTTCAGCAAGCTGCCCGGACCGGCACGCGAGCGGGCCGTGGCGCTGCTCCTGGTGCTGCCCGCGGCCGCGGCCCTGGTCACGGCGGGCACGCTGCTCGCGGTGCGGGACTGGGCGGCGGCGCTGGGGCTGCTCGCGGTGGGGTTCGCGGTCTCGTTCCTGGGGGCCGCCGGCCCCCGGCCGGCGGCCCTGGCGGCGGCGCTGCAGCTGTACTACGTCCTGCCCTGCTTCCCGCCCTACGCCCCCGGGCAGCTCGGCGACCGGCTGGCCGGGCTCACGGTGGGCATCCTGCTCACCGCCGCGGTGGACCTGCTGCTGTGGCCCGACCCGCCGCCCGCCCCCTACCGCCTGCGGCTGGCGGAGGCGATGCGGGCCCTGTCCGCGTACTGCGCCGCGGCGGCCGGACCGGTGGCCGGCACGGCGGGTGCCGAGGGGGCGGCGCCCGAACGGCGGGACGCCGAGCGGGCGTTGGAGGGCACCCTGTTCTCCCGGGTGCCGCCGGCGGCCCGGCCCGCCTCGGTCTCGCTGCGGGACCGGGGGCTCAATCACACCCGGGCGGCGGCCGGGTACCTGAGGGGCCGGATCGACGACGTCCTGGAGGACGCCCGGGAGCCCGACCCGGCCGCGGCCCGGCTCCTGGAGACCGCGGCGGCCCGGCTGGAGGACACCGCCCGCGATCTGGACCGGGGCACACCGGGGCCGTCCGACGGCCGGCTCGCCACGGCGCTGCACGACTTCGACGACCGGCGGGCGCGTGCCCTGGCCGGCGGCCCGACCCCGCTCCGGCTGCGCCAGGACGCAGCGGTGCGGGCGGTGGCGGAGGCGGTGCTGCTGGCCTGCCGGGCGGCCCGGATCGCCCTCGGCAGCCGCCCGGACCCCGGCGGGGGCCCGTCCCGCACCGGCCCGTTCGCCTATGCCGCCGTCTCCGCCCCCGTCTGGTGGTGCTGGAGACTCCGGCTGCATCTGAGCCCCCGTTCGGTGCTGCTGCAGAACGCCGTCCGGCTCGCCGTCGCCCTCGCGGCGGCCCGGTTGATCGCGGGAACCCTGAACCTGCCGCACGGCTTCTGGGTGCTGCTGGCCGTGCTCGGCCTGATGCGGACCTCCGCCGCGGACACCCGGACCGCCCTGGTGCCCGCGGTCGTGGGCACGGCCGTCGGAGCCGCGTTCTCCACCGCCATGCTGATCGTGGTGGGGGACCGCCCGCTGTTCTACGCCGCCGTCACGCCGGTGGCGTTCCTGGTCGGCTTCACCGTCTGCCCGTTGCTCCGGCCCTGGTGGACGCAGGCGATGGTGACGCTCGCCATGGTGCTGATCTTCGGCCAGATCGGGGCCGCCGACTGGGGACTGCCCGCGCTGCGCATCCTCAACGTCGTCGTGGGCGGCGCCATCGGCGCGGTCGCCGCGCTGCTCGCCTGGCCCCGAGGGGCGCACGGCCAACTCCAGGGCGCCGTGACGGACTTCCTCGACCGCGCCGGCGAGGGCTGCCGCACCGTGACCGATGAACTGTGCCACCTCGCCGGCCACGGACCCGATCCGCTGTACCCCGCCCGGCGCGCCATGCTCCTCGCCCAGACGACCCACCTCCAGTACCGGACGGAACAGGCGTCCCGGCGGTCGGACGATCCGCCCTGGGGCGCGTACATGCTCCCCGGCTACGACGTCGTCACCGGGGGCTCGCTGCTGCTGGGCCGGCACGAGACGGCGCCGCACGACCCGCCGTCGCCCGCGGCCGCCGCCGAGCTGACCGCCCTGGCCGACGCCGTACGGGAGGTGTGCCGCGGTGCCGCGGAGTTCCTCCGCGGCGCGGGGAGCCCGGGACCGGTGCCGACGGAGCGGCACCCGGAACTCCGCTCCGGCCCACTGGACTTCGCCGACCGCACCGCCGGGGAGATCCCGACCGCCCACACCCTCCTGATCACCGACACCGAGGCCTGGCTCACGGCGGTGGCCCGCGACGCGGCCCGCGCCGACCGGAAGTCCACGAGCCCGTGGCGCCCGTCCATGGATCCCCTCCGCCGCAGGCGCTAAGCACGCCGCATGAGGAAACCAACGCGACTGAGAAGCATGGTCGTCGGCGCCGTCATCGGGCTGACCGTGGCACTGGCCGGCCCGGCCGGCAGCGCGCACGGGGACGGGGACGGGGCGGCCACCGTCGGGGACGTCACCGGATTCGCGGCCGAAGGGCCCGTCTACCGGATACGGGCGGGCGACGCGACAGCGCGGGTCTCGTTCGCCGGCGAGGAGACGTTCCGGCTGGAGCTGGCGCCCGACGGGGTGTTCGCCGATCCGACAGGCAAGGACATCGTGCTGCCCCAGGGCAGCCCGCCGCGCACCCGCTGGCGGGAGCGGCACGACCGGTACGAGCTGAGCACGTCCCGGGTCACCCTGCGCGTGTACAAGTCCCCGCTGCGATTCGCCCTCCACCGGGCCGACGGCAGTCGGCTGTGGTCCGAGAGCAAGGGACTGAGCTGGGACAAGGACCAGACCACCCAGACCCTGGCCCGTGGCGCGGACGAGCAGTTCTACGGCGCAGGAATGCAGAACGGCCGGGGCAACACATCGCACCGCGGCAAGACGGTGGAAGTGGGCGTCGACTACAACTGGGACGACGGCGGCCACCCCAACTCGGTGCCGTTCTACCTGTCGTCGGCGGGCTACGGCGTCTTCCGCAACACGTACGCGCCGGGCACGTACCGTTTCGACGACCCGGTGACGACGACGGAGAATGAACACCGCTTCGACGCGTACTACTTCGCGGGCAGGACGCCGAAAGACGTCATAGGCGCATACACGCGGCTGACCGGCAAGCCGTTCCTCCCGCCGCTCTACGGCCTGGAGATCGGCGACTCGGACTGCTACCTGCACAACAAGAACCGCGGTGAACGCCACACCCTGGACGCTCTGAAGGTGGCCGACGGCTACCGGGCCGCCGACATGCCGCTCGGCTGGATGCTCGTCAACGACGGCTACGGCTGCGGCTACGAGAACCTGGCGGAGGTCGACAAGGGCCTGGGCGACCGCAAGGCGGCGATGGGCCTGTGGACGGAGGACGGCCTGACGAAGCTGGCCGACCAGGTGAAGTCCGGCCAGCGGGTCGCCAAGCTGGACGTGGCCTGGGTCGGCGACGGCTACAAGTTCGCGCTCGACGGCTGCAAGGACGCGTACCAGGGCATCGAGGCCAACAGCGACGCCCGGGGCTTCACCTGGGCCCCGGAGAGCTGGTCGGGGGCCCAGCGCTGCGGAGTGCAGTGGTCGGGCGACCAGAAGGGCTCGTGGGACTACATCCGCTGGCAGATCCCGACGTACGCGGGTGCGACGATGTCGGGTCTGGCGTACACGACGGGCGACGTGGACGGCATCTTCGGCGGCAGCCCGCAGACGTACGTCCGCGACCTGCAGTGGAAGACGTTCCTCCCGTCCGTGATGACGATGGACGGCTGGGCGCCGAGCGACAAGCAGCCGTGGCGGTACGGGGATCCGTACACGTCGATCAACCGCAAGTACTTGAAGCTGAAGGAAGCGCTGCTGCCGTACATGTACACGTACGCGGCCCAGGCGACCCGCACGGGCGTGGGCCCGGTGCGCCCGCTGGCCCTGGAGTACCCGCACGATGCGAAGGCGGCGTCGGACGCGGCGAAGTACGAGTTCCTGGCGGGGGAGTACTTCCTGGTGGCGCCGGTCTACGAGGACAAGGAGGTGCGGGACGGCATCTACCTGCCCGCGGGCACCTGGACCGACTACTGGACGGGACGCACGTACGAGGGCCCGACCACGGTGGACGGTTACCGCGCGCCGCTGGACACGCTGCCGCTGTTCGTGAAGTCGGGCGCGAACGTGCCGATGTGGCCCGGGATCAGGTCGTACCGCGACCGCACGGCGTCATCGCCGCTGGCATGGGATGTGTACCCCTCGAAGGGGCGGTCGTCCTTCACGCTGTACGAGGACGACGGCGTGACGCGGGCACACCGGACGGGCGCGTACGCACAGCAGACGCTGACGGTACGCGGGCCGGGGGAGGACGGCGCCGGTGACACGACGCTCCATGTGGGCGCGTCGAAGGGCGACTTCAAGGGCAAGCAGGCGGCGCGCCCGTACGAGTTCACGGTGCACATGGGGGCAGGGCCGGACGCGGTGACGCTGGACGGGCGGGTGCTTCCGCGCCTGGAGTCGGCGGCGGCGTTTGCGAGTGCCTCGCAGGGGTGGTGGTACGACACGGCTGACCGAGGCGGGGTCGCGCATGTGAAGACGGCGGCGCTGCCGACGGGGCGGGGGTTCACGGTGGTGCTGGAGGACTGAGGGGAGACCCGGGGCTGAGAGGGCAACTCAGCCCCGGCTCCGCCCGGTTCGGGGAGCACACCACCAGCGCCACTGACAGGAACAGGGTCCCTCGCAGGTACAACCCGAGCGATACGTCACCGCTCTGCGCCAGCCGCTCCGCAGCGGAGTCGGTGAGGACGGTGAGCCGGGCTGTGTCCTGGTCGCGGTCGGAAGCGAACCGGGGTGCATGCTCGGCCAATCGCTCCCCCAGCCACTCCGCGGCCTCCTTCGGCTCGTCCCACGTGCCCTGGATCAGTCGGGCTGGCTTCAGCAGCCACAGGGCGGTCCCGACCGGCGGTACGCCGGTGGTCTTCCACTCCGTGACCGCTTCCCGGTGCCGCTCCTGGATATCGTGGGGGCTGGTGGCGGTCGGTGCGACGGACGGCGGCGGGCGACGGATGCTCTCCTTGTCGAAGTCCTTCTTCTCGCCGGTCCAGAGGTACCCGTGAACGTGCAACTGGTCTTCCTGTCCGGAACAGTTGGAGGCGGCATCCGCCTTCCCCAGAAGGCGGATGCCGCCAGGTCTTACCGGGGCAGCCGGCCCCGGAGGCTGCTGTTGTGGGGCCGGTCAGGCCATGAGGCCGAAGCGTGCGGGGTCGATGCCCGCCGCATTGAGCTCGGCGGTGGTGAACCTCAGCGGCTCGGCGTCGGGCTGCTTGCTGTCGCCGAGGGCGTAGGCATCCTCACCGATGCGGGCGAGAATGACGCACGATTCGCCGTCGGGGTGGGTGTTGCCTCCGCACGCCTTGGCGAATTGGGCGTCGTCGATGCCGAGCCCGTACAGGTCAGTCATGGTGAACCTTCCCGGTTGGTGGAAGGACACCGAAACAGCCATCGTCGCCAGGGTCTTCTACGCCTCTGCCTGATTGCGTCGTGCCGACTCGGCGTCGATCAGGGCGTTCGCCAGCTTCTGGACGGTGGGCAACGGAACAGTCCCCAGGTAGACGGACGGCTCGCCACTGAGCGAGGCGCGTCCCATCAGCTGAGGCCAGGAGTCCCGATCGCCAACCCTGATGCCCATAGTTTTGAGCACCTGTCCAAGCATGAACGTGGCGTCGTCAGCCTTCTTCTTCCCTGCCATGAAGGCATCTGCTTGCTGTGCGGCTGCTTCGGTGTCCGTGGTCATGAAGAGACGTTAGGGACCGGAAGACCTCGGCAGCCAGGAACTTGCGACTTCTTGCGCGGTTTCATCCAAGGGCGTCGATGGCTGCAGTGATCAGCGCTCGGGCACGTGAACCGTAGACGGCCATACCTGACAACTCGTTGAATGCCTTGGCGTATTCGGCGATCTCTCGTGACTGCACCACGTTGATCTTGGCTGTCAGGTTCTCGACCGCGACCCGCCGGTCATCGAATAGGTAGAACGCTTCCAGCGGCCATACCTTCCGCTGACCCGCAAAGGGGATCACGCCCAGTGAGACAGACGCCAGCGGCATCAGCGAGAGCAGGTGCCTGAGCTGCCCGGCCATCGTCTCGGCGTCACCGATCCGGCTCCGGAGAACCCATTCCTCGATCAGGACCGCGAAGCGGTGCCTGCCCTCGTACATGAGACGGCTCCGGGCCATCCGGGCCGGTACGGCCTCGGCAACATCGTCGGGGGTCTCGTGGAAGTCGGTCATCGACCGCATGAGGGCCGTGGCGTATTCGGGGGTCTGGAAGAACCCCGGGATCACGTTGGAGACGTAGATCCGGAACAGCGAGGTCTGCTGGTAGCCGCTGATCAGTCGCTCTTGGGCCTGCCGCAGTCCTGTGCGGTGGCGTCTGCGCCACTCGACGTACATGGAGTCGACGGCTCGGGCACTGGCAATCAGGTCGGCTGCCTGCTCCTCTGCCCCACACGCAGTACACCATGCGCGGATGTCGGCATCCGTGGGCGTGGCCTTGCCGCTCTGGATACGGCTCGTCTTGGCAGCGTGCCACCCACATCGGGCTGACAGCTCATGGCCCGTGATGCCGGCGTCCTTACGGATCTCCGTCAACCGGTCGGCGAGAGCCTTCCGCGCCGCCGCGACACTGGACGAGGGGGACGACGATGACATGTGCTGGCAGCCCGATGGTGGCGTGTGCGGCTAGACCTTGTACTCCTCGTGCGGGATGCCACGCTCCCACACTGCTTCGAACGCCGAAGCACACAGCCTGACAACGGCCGGGTCCTCGGTCATCTCGCACCGGGGATCGGCCCAATCCCCGTTACCGGCGAAGATGTTGAACCGGGCAAATCGGCCGTCGAACAGCCAGAAGTCGGCTCCGGGCAACGCGATGTCGAGCGTCTTTCGCCTGGGCAGCCAACGGACCTGCTCGCCTGCGGCCAGGTTCACCGAAGTGGTGGCGTGCTCGTACCGGATGTACTCGCTCACCGGCTCCGAGACGATGCGCGCCCGGCGCATGACCACACCGCGGGCGATCGTCTCGCGAACCAGC
The DNA here is from genome assembly GCF_058146165.1 of Streptomyces sp. AM25. NCBI lineage: Bacteria > Bacillati > Actinomycetota > Actinomycetes > Kitasatosporales > Streptomycetaceae > Streptomyces > Streptomyces sp. AM25. Next base: position 102,986 of record NZ_JBKIWN010000004.1, read on the forward strand.
GGAACCCAGCCGGACCAGCCCTCGGAATCCGGGTCGAGGTCCACTTCGCCGGTGCGCTTCCACTGCTCGAACTCCTCGGCTTCGCCGGCGACGCCGTAGGTGTCACGCATCTCCAGATGGACTGCTGTCCTCTGCGTGCTCCGGAGCAGGGTCGGAAAGTCCGGCACGTTCTGCGGCATCGCACGCCTTCCTCAGGATCGACACCATTTGCGCTGGCAGGGAGATCACCGACTCGTGTGCCGGTACCCCCACCGCATGGCCGGGAACCCACTCGATGCTGCCGACCTCTTCCATGAGAGCGTCGTCAGCGGTCACACCCTGGATGATGATCCTCTGTTGCTCGTGGTGCACCCAGACCGTAGCGGACCCCTCTTCTTTCGTTTCAGGGTCCATCCCCATGAAATCTAGTGGCATGACGATCTCCCGTGTCCACCGGCTGCGCTCGATTGCATGACCATCAGTCCTTCTCGCTGGCACGGTCAAGGGGGCGCACGAGGCTCTTGGGGCGCTCTTGAGAGCTTGCCAGGGCTTGTTCGACAGCTCTGTATCAAGTCAGCCGCGGGTCGGGCGGCAGTGCTGGCGCGCCCTGCCAGGATTTTGAGCGCCCCAGCTGTGCGGCGGTGCGACTCAAGGCAACAGCAGCCCCGCACTTGCCAAGTTGGAAAGTGCTTGTCATCCTGGAAAGGAGGGACGGACGGGAACAAGGGGGAGCCATGCATGAGTTGACCGCTGCCAGGGCGACGTTGGCGCGGGTGGCCGACGTGGAGAAGTCGGCGCGGGTCCGGAGTGGCTGGTACGCGCGCTATCTGTGGGCCTTCGCCGCTTGGCAGTTGGTCCTCGTCCCGGTTTCCGTCCTGTGGCACGGCTTCGCCGCGTCCATGGTCTACGGGCCGGCCAATGGGCTCCTCGTGGCGGGACTGAGTGCGTATGCCGCACGGCAGCGCGTCGTGCGTCGCGGCTTCGGTGTCAAACACGGGATCGTGGTGGGCTCCTGGGCCGCCGTCTTCGTGCCGACGGTCGTCCTCGGGAACACGGCATTCGCGAACAGCGTGGCCTTCGCAGCAGTGGCCACGCTGGGATGTGCGCTGCCGCTTGCGGCATGTGCCTGGCTCGAGATGCGGCGGTCGTCATGACGACGGAGGAAAAGGCCCCGGCCGGACCACGGGGCGGTAGCCACCCCCGGCACGCCCTCGCGCCCTTGCTCAACGCCCCTGTGCGGTTGTCCATAGCCGCCGCCCTGGCCCCGGTGGACAAGGCCGAGTTCGGGTTTGTGCGGGACCTGGTCGAGGTCACCGATTCGGTCCTCTCCAAACAGGTGGCGGCATTGGAGGATGCGGGCTGGGTGGACGTCCGGAAGGGCCGGGTCGGCCGGCGTCCGCGGACGTGGCTTTCGCTGACCGACGAGGGACGCGCCGTCTACCAGCGGCATGTGGCGGCGCTGAGAGCCATTGCCGCGAGCTAGAAACTCAGCGGCCCCGGAACCGCCGTCCCGATTCCTGGACGTGCGCCAGTCTGCGCAGGCTGAGCAGCACCGGTTCGTACAGCACGGTCAGTGCGACGGCCGCCTCGATCTGCCCGGCGGCCGTGGGCTGTTCCTCCACCACGTCCAGGTCCGCGACGGCGAGCTCGGCGGCGATGCGGCCGTACGGCAGCAGGTGCGCGGTGTCGCAGGGATAGCCGAGGCGGACGAGCGCGGCGACGGAGGCGACCAGAGTGCCGAGGGCAGGGTCGGGCTCGTCGTGCCAGCCCAACTGCTCCAGCAGCGCGTCCACCGAGCGGCGTGCGGTCTCCGTCGCCTCGTCGTCCTCCGTGGGCCCCGGCGCGTGCGGCAGTGCCCGCGTGACCGCGCCGAGTCGCAGGTGGTGGTCCAGCGACGTGTCCTCCGCGGCCGCGATCACCTCCCGCGCGACGGCCACCGGCACCTTGCCGATCTGGATCAGTGCGCGCACCAGGTGCAGCCGGCGCAGGTGTTCCTCGTCGTACGCGGCCTGGGTGGCGGTGACCCGGTGGCCGGGCTGGAGCAGCCCTTCCCGCAGGTAGTACTTGATCGTCGCGGTGGACACCCCGCTGCGCTCGCTCAGTTCGGCCAGTCGCATCCTCTTGCACCCTCCCTCGGGTAGTGGCACTATCCAAGCATGGATAGCGGCACTATCCCATAAGGGAGCGGGGAGCGCGGCATGGCTACGGCACCGATAGTGGAGCGGGTCACGACGACGGCCGAGGGGGACGTGGTGGTCTTCCTCATCGGCATGCGGGTCAACCGGTGGCGGGCGGTGCGCCACTGGCTGCCCACCCTCGCGGCCATGCCGCGCATGCTCAAGGAGCTGGCGGGCGAGGAGGACAGCGGGCTGCTGGGGTTCTGCGGGTACGCGGCCGGGCCGCGTACCCGCATGGTCGTCCAGTACTGGGAGTCGCGCGAGAAGCTGCTCGCCTACGCCTCGGCCCCGGACCGGCAGCACCGCCCCGCCTGGGCGGCGTTCAACCGCCGTGCGCGGAACAGTGCGGGGAGCGTCGGCATCTGGCACGAGACGTACATCGTGCCGGCGGGCTCGTACGAAGCGATCTACCACGGCATGCCGCCGACCGGGCTCGGCGCGGCCCATGGGGTGGAGCCGGTCGGGCGCCGGGGCGAGCGGGCCGCGGAGCGGCTCGCGTCCTAGCCGGCCCGGGCCCGCCCCCGGCCGATCACCAACACCTCACCGCGCGTTGAAGTACTTCGCCTCCGGATGGTGAATCACGATCGCATCCGTCGACTGCTCCGGGTGCAGCTGGAACTCCTCCGACAGCTGCACCCCGATCCGCTCCGGCTGGAGCAGGTCGGCGATCTTCGCGCGGTCCTCCAGGTCCGGGCAGGCTCCGTAACCCAGGGAGAAGCGGGCGCCCCGGTACTTCAGCGCGAACATGTCCTCCACGTCCGCCGGGTCCTCGCCCGCGAAGCCGAGTTCGGAACGGACGCGCGCGTGCCAGTACTCGGCCAGCGCCTCGGCCAACTGCACGGACAGGCCGTGCAGTTCCAGGTAGTCGCGGTACGAGTCGGACGCGAACAGCCTTGCTGTCTCCTCGCCGATCCGCGACCCCACCGTCACCACCTGCAGTCCGACCACGTCCGTCTCGCCCGACTCCTCCGGGCGGAAGAAGTCCGCCAGGCACAGCCGGCGCCCGCGCCGCTGGCGCGGGAAGGTGAAGCGGGTGCGCTCGGTGCCGTCCTCGTGCAGCAGGATGAGGTCGTCGCCCTTGCTCACGCACGGGAAGTAGCCGTAGACGACGGCCGCTTCGAGCAGGTTCTCGGTCTGGAGTTTGTCCAGGAGGCCGCGCAGGCGCGGGCGGCCTTCCGTCTCCACCAGCTCCTCGTAGCTCGGCCCGCTCGTCCGCGACTGCTTCAGGCCCCACTGGCCCTTGAACAGTGCACCCTCGTCCAGCCAGGACGCGTAGTCCTTGAGCGGGATGCCCTTCACCACGCGCGTCCCCCAGAAGGGCGGTTCGGGCACGCGGTTGTCCGTGGCCACGTCCGAACGCACCGAGCCCTCCGGCTCGTCCGCCTCCGGGACCGCCGTCTCCCGCTTCGGCACGCGGCGCTGCTTCAGTTCCGGGAGCGTCGCTCCCGGAACGCCCCGCTTCACCGCGATGAGCGCGTCCATCAGGTTCAGGCCCTCGAACGCGTCGCGGGCGTAGCGGACTTCGCCCTCGTAGATCTCGTGCAGGTCCTGCTCGACGTACGCGCGCGTCAACGCGGCGCCGCCCAGGATCACCGGGTAGGTCGCCGCCAGCTTGCGCTGGTTGAGCTCCTCCAGGTTCTCCTTCATGATCACGGTGGATTTCACCAGCAGCCCGGACATGCCGATGACGTCCGCCCGGTGTTCCTCCGCCGCCTCCAGGATCGCCGAGACCGGCTGCTTGATGCCCAGATTGACCACGTTGTAGCCGTTGTTGGAGAGGATGATGTCCACGAGGTTCTTGCCGATGTCGTGGACGTCGCCGCGGACGGTGGCCAGCACGATCGTGCCCTTGCCCTCCGCGTCGCTCTTCTCCATGTGCGGTTCCAGATACGCCACCGCCGACTTCATGACCTCCGCCGACTGCAGCACGAACGGCAGCTGCATCTGGCCCGAGCCGAAGAGCTCGCCGACCACCTTCATGCCCGCCAGCAGCGTGTCGTTGACGATGTCGAGTGCCGGGCGCTCGGCCAGCGCAGCGTCCAGGTCGGCTTCCAGACCGTTCTTCTCGCCGTCGATGATGCGCCGCTGCAGGCGCTCGTCCAGCGGGAGCGCGGCCAGTTCCTCGGCCTTGCCGGCCTTCATGGACTTGGTGTCCACGCCCTCGAAGAGCTCCAGGAACCGCTGCAGCGGGTCGTAGCCCTCGCGCCGCCGGTCGTGAATGAGGTCCAGGGCGACCTCGCGCTGCTCCTCCTCCAGGCGGGCGATCGGCAGGATCTTGCTCGCGTGCACGATCGCCGAGTCCAGGCCGGCCTCGACGCACTCGTTGAGGAAGACCGAGTTGAGGACCATGCGGGCGGCCGGGTTGAGGCCGAAGGAGATGTTCGACAGGCCCAGCGTCGTCTGGACGTCCGGGTGGCGGCGCTTGAGTTCGCGGATGGCCTCGATGGTGGCGATGCCGTCCTTGCGGGACTCCTCCTGACCGGTGGCGATGGTGAAGGTGAGGCAGTCGACGATGATGTCGCACTCGTGCACGCCCCAGTTGCCCGTCAGGTCCGCGATCAGCCGCTCGGCGACCGCCACCTTGTGCTCGGGCGTACGGGCCTGCCCGTCCTCGTCGATGGTCAGGGCGATCAGCGCCGCGCCGTGCTCGACCGCGAGCCGGGTGATCCGCGCGAAGCGGGAGTCGGGGCCGTCGCCGTCCTCGTAGTTGACGGAGTTGATCACGGCGCGGCCGCCGAGCTTCTCCAGACCTGCCTGGATGACGGCGGGCTCCGTGGAGTCCAGCACGATCGGCAGGGTGGAGGCGGTGGCGAAACGGCCCGCGACCTCGGCCATGTCGGCCACGCCGTCGCGGCCGACGTAGTCCACGCACACGTCGAGCAGGTGCGCGCCCTCGCGGATCTGCTCGCGGGCCATCTCCACGCAGTCGTCCCAGCGGCCGTCCAGCATGGCCTCGCGGAACTTCTTCGAGCCGTTGGCGTTGGTGCGTTCGCCGATCGCCAGGTACGAGGTGTCCTGGCGGAAGGGGACGGTCTGGTAGAGGGAGGCGGCGCCGGGCTCGGGGCGCGGGGCGCGCTCGGCCGGGGCCAGGCCGCGCACCCGCTCGACGACCTGGCGCAGGTGCTCCGGCGTCGTACCGCAGCAGCCGCCCACCAGCGACAGCCCGTACTCCCTGACGAACGTCTCGTGCGCGTCCGCCAACTCCGCGGGGGAGAGCGGGTAGTGCGCACCGTCCTTGCCCAGCACGGGCAGACCGGCGTTCGGCATCGCCGAGACGCGGGTGCGGGCGTGCCGCGAGAGGTAGCGCAGGTGCTCGCTCATCTCGGCCGGGCCCGTCGCGCAGTTGAGGCCGATCATGTCGATGCCCAGCGGCTCCAGCGCCGTGAGCGCCGCGCCGATCTCCGAGCCGAGCAGCATCGTGCCCGTCGTCTCGACCGTCACCTGCACCAGCAGCGGCAGTTCCGTACCGGCCGCCGCCATCGCGCGCCGGGCGCCGATGACCGAGGCCTTGGTCTGCAGCAGGTCCTGGGTGGTCTCCACCAGGATCGCGTCCGCGCCGCCGGCCACCAGGCCCTCGACGTTCTGCTGGTAGGCGTCGCGCAGCGTGGTGTAGGGGGCGTGGCCCAGCGTGGGCAGCTTGGTGCCCGGGCCGACGGAGCCGAGCACCCACCGGATGCGGCCGTCGGCGGCGGTGAACTCGTCCGCCACCTCGCGGGCGATGCGGGCGCCGGCCTCGGACAGCTCGAAGACGCGGTGCGCGACGTCGTACTCGCCCAGCGCCGCGTGGTTGGCGCCGAAGGTGTTGGTCTCCACGCAGTCCACGCCGACCCCGAAGTAGGCCTCGTGCACCGAGCGCACGATGTCGGGGCGGGTGATGTTCAGGATCTCGTTGCAGCCCTCGAGCTGCTGGAAGTCGTCCAGGGACGGATCCTGCGCCTGGAGCATCGTGCCCATCGCACCGTCGGCCACCACCACTCGGGTGGCGAGGGCCTCGCGCAACTGCTCGGCTCGGGGTACACGGACGGACGATGGCGTTTGCGAGGCCATGGGGATGCTCCCGGGTGTGCGACGGCTGTCGGCTTTGCGCTCTCCTGCAGAGGGCGCACGCCGCAAGGGTAGCTGCAGGGGAGGCGGGAAGCCGAGGGCATTCCATGCTGCGGACACCTCCCTACAGGGGCGCTATCCCGGAACTCGATACTCCGGTTGCGTCCGGAGGAGCCGGCTCCGCGATCATGATCACGTCGTCGCCTGGTACCTCTTGGTCGGCATCGGCCGATAGTGTTCAGCAATGCCGAACGGCATGCTGGTGGAGGAGGTTTCCCCGATGGCACGGACCATCCAGTCGCTCGAACGCGCAGCGGCGATGCTGCGGTTGCTCGCGGGCGGCGAGCGGCGGCTGGGACTGTCCGACGTGGCCTCCGCACTGGGACTGGCCAAGGGGACGGCGCACGGCATCCTGCGCACCCTCCAGCAGGAGGGCTTCGTCGAGCAGGACCCCGCCTCCGGCCGCTACCAGCTGGGCGCCGAGCTGCTCCGGCTCGGCAACAGCTACCTCGACGTGCACGAGTTGCGGGCGCGCGCCCTGGTCTGGGCGGACGACCTGGCCCGCTCCAGCGGGGAGAGCGTCTACCTGGGCGTGCTCCACCAGCAGGGCGTGCTGATCATCCACCACGTCTTCCGCCCCGACGACAGCCGCCAGGTGCTGGAGGTCGGCGCGATGCAGCCGCTGCACAGCACCGCCCTGGGCAAGGTGCTGTGCGCCTACGACCCGGTGGCACACGCCGAGCTGGCCGAGGCCGGGCGGGAGGCCTTCACCCCGCAGACGGTGACGGCCATGCCCGATCTGGAGGGTGTGCTGGACCTCACCCGGGCGCGCGGCTGGGCGGCGGACGTGGAGGAGACCTGGGCCGGGGTGGCCTCGGTGGCCGCACCCATCCACGACCGGCGGCGGATGCCGGTGGGTGCCGTGGGGATCACGGGGGCCGTGGAGCGGGTATGCGAAGACGGTGAACTCAGGGCGCGGCTGGTGGCCGCGGTACGTGACTGCGCGCGGGCCGTCTCCCGCGATCTGGGCGCCGGACGCTTCTAGACCGGATGCTTCCGAGGGGCCTTTTCGGGGGTTCCCGAGACCCCCTCGTTACCGACCGGTATCCGAACGTAGATTTACGGCCAGTTGGCCGGGAGTTTCCCGTCACACCTCCCTTGACGTGCCCTTAACCGTCCAGAAAACTGCCGTGCATCGGTCGGCATTGTCGAACACCTACCGACATATTCGCTATGGTGTGCAGTGCCACGGGACCGATCACCACCCTCTCGGAGGGTGCGGACCACCGGATGGACCCGGGGTTCGCCTTCCCCTGGACGAAGGACAAAGGAGTCGCGGGTGTCCAGCTCCGACATCTTCACCGGTGAGACCATCGGTACCGCGGTATTGATTCTGCTCGGCGGCGGCGTCTGCGCCGCCGTCACTCTGAAGCGTTCCAAGGCGCAGAACGCGGGCTGGCTGGCCATCACCTTCGGGTGGGGCTTCGCCGTACTGTCCGGTGCGTACATCGGCGCCAAGTCCGGTGCGCACCTGAACCCGGCCGTCACCATCGGCCTGGCCGTCGACGGCCAGGTCAAGTGGAGCGACGTGCCCCTCTACATCGGCTCCCAGATGCTGGGTGCGATGATCGGAGCCACGCTGGTGTGGCTCGCCTACCACGGTCAGTTCAAGGCGCACCTGACCGACGACGAGATCGTCGGCAGCCCCAACCCCCACGAGGGCATGGTCGACCAGACCGCCGAGCCGCAGGCCGGCCCGGTGCTGGGCATCTTCTCGACGGGCCCCGAGGTCCGCAACGTCGTGCAGAACCTGATGACGGAGATCATCGCCACCACGGTGCTGGTGCTCTTCATCCTCACCACGGGCCTCACCAAGGGCCTGGCCACCAGCGGCACCGGCGGGCTGATGGTCGCCCTCGTGGTCGTCGGCATCGGTCTCTCGCTCGGCGGTCCCACCGGGTACGCGATCAACCCCGCCCGTGACCTCGGTCCCCGCATCGTGCACGCGCTGCTGCCGCTGCCGAACAAGGGCGGCTCCGACTGGAGCTACGCCTGGATCCCCGTCGTCGGCCCGATCATCGGCGGCGCCCTCGCCGCAGGGATCCACCAGCTCGCGTTCTGACGCACCCGCCGAGACCTTCAGACCCCCCAGGAGCAGACACCAATGAGCACCACCGACAGCCACGACACCCACGCCGCCGGACCATTCATCGCGGCGATCGACCAGGGCACCACCTCCTCCCGCTGCATCGTCTTCGACCGCGACGGGCGCATCGTCTCCGTCGACCAGAAGGAGCACGAGCAGATCTTCCCGAAGCCGGGCTGGGTCGAGCACGACGCGATGGAGATCTGGCGCAACGTCCAGGAGGTCGTGGCCGGCGCCGTCGAGAAGGCGGGCATCACCGCCGCCGACGTCAAGGCGATCGGCATCACCAACCAGCGTGAGACCACGCTGATGTGGGACAAGAACACCGGCGAGCCCGTCCACAACGCCATCGTCTGGCAGGACACCCGCACCGACGGCCTCTGCAAGGAGCTCGGCCGCAACGTCGGCCAGGACCGCTTCCGCCGCGAGACCGGCCTCCCGCTGGCCTCCTACTTCTCCGGCCCCAAGGTCCGCTGGCTGCTGGACAACGTCGAGGGCCTGCGTGAGCGCGCCGAGCGCGGCGACATCCTCTTCGGCACCATGGACTCCTGGGTCATCTGGAACCTCACCGGCGGTGTCGACGGCGGCGTCCACGTCACGGACGTCACCAACGCCTCCCGCACGATGCTGATGAACCTGCGGAAGCTGGAGTGGGACGACCGCATCCTCTCCTCCATGGAGATCCCGGCCGCCCTGCTGCCGGAGATCCGCTCCTCCGCCGAGGTCTACGGCACCGCCAAGGGCGGCGCCCTGGCCGGCGTTCCCGTCGCCTCCGCGCTCGGCGACCAGCAGGCCGCCCTCTTCGGCCAGACCTGCTTCGACCAGGGCGAGGCCAAGTCCACCTACGGCACCGGCACGTTCATGCTGATGAACACCGGCGACGAGCCCGTCCAGTCCTACAACGGCCTGCTGACGACCGTCGGTTACCGCATCGGCGACCAGAAGCCGGTCTACGCCCTCGAGGGCTCCATCGCCGTCACCGGCTCCCTCGTGCAGTGGATGCGCGACCAGATGGGCCTGATCAAGAGCGCCGCCGAGATCGAGACGCTCGCCAGCTCCGTCGAGGACAACGGCGGCGCCTACTTCGTGCCGGCCTTCTCCGGCCTGTTCGCCCCCTACTGGCGCTCCGACGCGCGCGGCGTGATCGCGGGCCTGACCCGCTACGTCACCAAGGCGCACATCGCCCGCGCCGTGCTCGAGGCCACCGCCTGGCAGACCCGCGAGATCACCGACGCCATGACCAAGGACTCCGGCGTCGAGCTGACCGCACTCAAGGTCGACGGCGGCATGACCTCCAACAACTTGCTGATGCAGACCATCTCGGACTTCCTGGACGCACCCGTCGTGCGCCCGATGGTCGCCGAGACCACCTGCCTCGGCGCTGCCTACGCCGCCGGCCTGGCCGTCGGCTTCTGGCCGGACACCGACGCGCTGCGCGCCAACTGGCGCCGGGCCGCCGAGTGGACCCCCCGCATGGACGCGGACACGCGTGACCGCGAGTACAAGAACTGGCTCAAGGCCGTCGAGCGGACCATGGGCTGGATCGAGGACGAGGAGTAATCATGACAACCCCGCAGAGCGTCCCGACCCTGGGAACGCACCCGGCCGCCGGTGCCAACCCGGGCCGCGCCGAGACCCGGGACCGGCTGTCCAAGGCGACGTACGACCTCCTGGTGATCGGTGGCGGCATCCTGGGCACCTCGGTGGCCTGGCACGCAGCGCAGGCCGGACTGCGGGTCGCCATGGTGGACGCCGGCGACTTCGCCGGCGCCACCTCCTCCGCGTCCTCCAAGCTCGTCCACGGCGGTCTGCGCTACCTGCAGACCGGTGCCGTCAAGCTGGTCGCGGAGAACCACCACGAGCGCCGGGTGCTGGCCAAGGACGTGGCCCCGCACCTGGTCAACCCGCTCACCTTCTACCTGCCGGTCTACAAGGGCGGCCCGGTCGGCGCCGCCAAGCTGGGCGCCGGCGTCTTCGCCTACTCCGCGCTGTCCGCCTTCGGCGACGGCGTCGGCAAGGTGATCACCCCCGCCCGCGCCAAGGCCGACAACCCCGGTCTGCGCACGGACAACCTCAAGGCCGTGGCGGTCTACTACGACCACCAGATGAACGACTCCCGCGTGGCGGTCATGACCGTCCGCGCCGCCGTCGAGTCCGGCGCGGTCGTCCTCAACCACGCCGAGGTCACCGGCCTGCGCTTCACCCACGGCAAGGTCTCCGGCGCCGAGCTCAAGGACCGCACGGACGGCACCGAGTTCGGCATCGACGCCCGCGTGGTGCTCAACGCCACCGGCCCGTGGGTGGACCACCTGCGGAAGATGGAGGACAAGGGCGCGGCCCCGTCCATCCGTCTCTCCAAGGGCGCGCACATCGTGATGAAGCGCAAGTCGCCGTGGAAGGCCGCCATGGCCACCCCGATCGACAAGTACCGCATCACCTTCGCCCTGCCCTGGGAGGACCAGCTCCTGCTGGGCACCACCGACACCCAGTACGAGGGCGACCCGGCGGACGTCAGCGCCACCGAGGCCGACATCCAGCAGATCCTGGACGAGGCCGCGTTCTCCATCCAGGACGCCGACCTCGACCGCTCCCTGATGACCTACGCCTTCGCCGGCCTGCGCGTGCTGCCCGGCGGTCCGGGCGACGTCGCCCAGGCCAAGCGGGAGACGGTCGTCAGCGAGGGCAAGGGCGGCATGCTGTCCGTCGCCGGCGGCAAGTGGACCACCTACCGCCACATCGGCCGCACGGTGATGGCCAAGCTGGCCAAGGTGCCCGGCAGCCCGCTGACCGAGGACATGGAGCCCGTCTCCAGCCTGGTCCGCCGCACCCCGCTGCCCGGTGTCGCCAACCCCAACGCCGTCGCCCACCGCCTGCTGGTCGACCGCGAGCCCGGCAGCCGCATGGACCCGCTGACGGCCCGTCACCTGGCCACGCACTACGGCTCGCTGTCCTTCGACATTGCCCGCATGGTCAACGAGAACCCCGAGCTCGGCGAGCGGATCCACCCCGACGGCCCGGAGATCTGGGCCCAGGTCGTCTACGCCCGCGACCACGAGTGGGCCGAGACGGTCGACGACGTGCTGCGCCGCCGCACCACGCTGACGATCCGCGGCCTGGACAACGAGGACGTCCGCGCCCGCGTCAAGGACGTGCTGCACGACAAGGGCTGATCCTGCGGATCGCTTTTGAGGGGAGGGGCACCGGGCGGTGCCCCTCCCCTCGGGCGTGCGCCCCGTAAGGGGCGCGGGGCTGTTCACATATGCGGCTCCGCCGCGTGGGCGCGAGCAACCACGACGCGCCCGCAGTCGACGTACTCGGGGCTGCGCCCCGGACCCCTGGGGTGGTGCGTCGGCTGCCGGCTGGCGCTGGCTGATCGCGCAGTTCCCCGCGCCCCTTACGGGGCGCCTGGTCGCGCCCACGCGGCGGAGCCGCTGGGGGGCACCCCCAGCGGTAGCTGGGGGAGACACAGCCCCGCGCCCCTGACGGGGCGCAACCGGAACGCCTGTTCTCCCGTCACCCGTAATGAAGGGGGACGACATGAAGAGGCCCGATCTGCGCCGACTGCGCCCGTCGCGGCGCCTGCTGGGGCGGGTCGCCGTCGTGCTGGCCGCGCTGGTGCTCGTGCCCGTCGTGGTGGCGGCCGGCATGCTGCGGGCCGCGTACGCCGGGGCACCCGCGAAGGACGCCGTCACCCGGGGACGGGACGCCCTCTGGCTGGGGCACGCCTGGGTGGACGGCCGGCACACCGCCGCGGACCTGGCGCAGCTGGAACAGCGCGTCGCCGGGACCGGCATCCGCGACCTCTACCTGCACGCCGGCCCGCTGGAGCACGACGGCACCCTGCCCGCCCGGGACTACGCGGGCGCCCGGTGGCTGCTCGACGCGGTCCACCGCGACCTGCCCGGCGTGCGCGTCCAGGCCTGGCTCGGCGACGTGGTGGTGCGCGGGGGCGGCGGGGGACTGCGGCTGGACGCGGCCGCGACCCGCGACGCCGTGGTGACCGACGTCCGGCAGGTGCTGCGGGCCGGCTTCGACGGGGTGCACCTGGACGTCGAACCGGTGCGCACCGGCGACCCCGGCTACCTCGCGCTGCTGGACGCCCTGCACCCGGCGGTGCGCGCGGGCGGCGGGGTGCTCTCGGTGGCCGCCCAGCAGATCGACCCGCTGCCCTCGATGCACCGCGCGGCGCAGGCGCTGGGCAGCCCGAAGTGGTGGTCGCAGCACTACTTCGGACAGGTGGCCCGGCGGACGGACCAGATCGCCGTGATGTCGTACGACACCGCGCTGCCGTGGGAGAGCCTCTACGGCGGCTACGTCGCCCGGCAGACGGCCCTCGCCCTGCAGGCGACGCCGCGCACCACGGACCTGCTGATGGGCCTGCCCTTCTACCACTCGGACAACCTGGGCCACAACAGCACGGCGGAGACCGTCGACGCCGCCGTGCGCGGCGCCCGGCTGGGGCTGAGCCGGCAGGACCACGGGCGGCAGGCCTTCGGCGTGGCCCTCTACGTGGACTTCGCCGCCACCGCGGACGACTGGCGTGCCTACCGAGAAGGCTGGGGTGACCGGGAATGACCCTGCAGCGTGCAATCAACTGCCCGACAGGGGCTGCGAACGGGGGCCGGTAAGGCCGTAGGCTTGGGGGGACTGAGCAAGCAACTGCACGGAACGGCAGCCGGCGGCGGTGACGGAGATCCGCCCCGGTCGGAAGGAGGCGCTGGGTGATCGAGCTTGAGGGGGTTCCCGAGCTGATCGACCCGGTCATGATCTGTGCCTTCGAGGGCTGGAACGACGCCGGGGACGCCGCCTCCAGTGCGGTGGCACACCTGGACCGGGAGTGGAAGGGCGAGGTCTTCGCCGCGCTGGACGCGGAGGACTACTACGACTTCCAGGTCAACCGCCCCACGGTGTGGCTGGACGGCGGGGTGCGCAAGGTCACCTGGCCCACCACCCGGCTCTCCGTGGTGCGCACCCCGGGCCCGACCCCGCGCGATCTCGTCCTGGTCCGCGGCATCGAGCCGAGCATGCGCTGGCGCTCGTTCTGCAACGAGATCCTGGGCTTCGCCCACGAGCTGGGCGTGGAGCTGGTCGTGGTGCTGGGCTCGCTGCTCGGCGACACCCCGCACACCAGACCGGTGCCGGTCAGCGGGGTCACCTCCGACCCGGACCTGGCCCGGACCATGGATCTGGAGGAGTCCCGCTACGAGGGCCCGACCGGCATCGTGGGCATCCTGCAGGAGGCCTGCACGCACGCGGGCGTCCCCGCGGTCAGCCTGTGGGCGGCCGTGCCGCACTACGTCTCCCAGCCGCCCAACCCGAAGGCCACCCTGGCGCTGCTCAACCGCCTGGAGGACCTGATCGACCTGCGCATCCCGCTGGGCGAGCTGCCGGAGGACGCCCGGGCCTGGCAGCTGGGCGTGGACCAGCTGGCGGCCGAGGACAGCGAGGTCGCGGAGTACGTGCAGTCGCTGGAGGAGGCCCGGGACACCGCCGACCTGCCGGAGGCCTCCGGCGAGGCCATCGCCCGCGAGTTCGAGCGCTACCTGCGCCGCCGCGACCCGCAGCCGGGCGGCCTGGCGGCCGAGCCGGGGCTCGACGCGGGCGGCCGTGACGGCTCGTACCTGCGGGACACGGCCGGCGGCCGCACCCGCCCGCCGAAGCCGCAGGCGAAGGACGAGGGCGAGGAGGAGCGCACCGACAGCCCCGACCGCACCGAGGGCCCCGGCCGCACCGAGGGTCCCGGCCCGGAGGCCTCGGACTGACCGTGCGGCCCGTACGCCCCGGATATCGACGCGACGTGCCGTGCTGAACGGACGTACACTTGTCGGCCCGGTGGAGGCCGGTCCGCCGTCCCGCAGGGGACAGTGCGGACCGGCCTTCCCGTCCCTTCAGGAGGTGCGCCGATGACCAGCAGCATCCCGGCGGTCGACAGCCGTCCGGCCACGGACCCGGCCCTGCAGGCCGTCCTGCTCGACATGGACGGCACCCTCGTCGACACCGAAGGGTTCTGGTGGGAGGTCGAGGTCGCGGTCTTCGCCGAGCTCGGCCACCGGCTCCTCGAGGAGTACCGCGAGGTCGTCGTCGGCGGGCCGATGACGCGCAGCGCCTCCTTCCTGATCAAGGCAACGGGCGCCAGGATCGCCCTGGCCGAGCTGACCGCGCTGCTGAACACCCGCTTCGCCGAGATGATCGGCGGGGGCGTGCCGCTGATGCCCGGCGCCAGACGGCTGCTCGCCGAGCTGGCCGCGCACGCGGTGCCCACGGCGCTGGTCTCGGCCTCGCACCGGCAGATCATCGACCGGGTGCTGCACACCCTCGGCCCGGAGCACTTCGCGCTGACGGTCGCGGGGGACGAGCTGACCCGGACCAAGCCGCACCCGGATCCGTACCTGCTGGCCGCGGCCCGGCTCGGGGTGGACCCGGCGCGCTGTGCGGTGGTGGAGGACACCCTGACGGGAGTGACGGCCGCCGAGGCCGCGGGCTGCCGGGTGGTGGCCGTGCCGTCGGTCGCGCCCATTCCGCCGGCGGCCGGGCGCACGGTGGTGGGGTCGCTGGAGGAAGTCGATCTCCCATTTCTGCAGCGGCTGATCCCGGGCCCGAATTACGGGGTGTAAGAGGGCGGAAACGCTGGGCGTCGGAGCGCCGGTTTTCCGCGCCGAATGCGGCGGCCGAATTCCACCGGGTGCCCTGCGTCCGGGCGGAGTGACGTTCGTCACCGGAAGCGGGGGTCCGGGGGCGGCGTCACGGGGTGCGGAAGCGCTTCCGCGGGGGCGGAAGCACACCCTTGTGTCCCGATTGGTAACCGAGTGCGTGGAAGATTCCTGCGCCCGGGCATCGGTGCGTCGCCGACTGCTATCACCGGGTGATATCGCATCAACTTCGCCGTGTTCCGGGGGCCGTGGCGGTCCGGACTAATCTCTTCCGGGAACTGACGCACCACAGGGAGAACCCCGCACAATGAACCGCAAGACCTTGGTGCTGCCGACCGTGGCAGCCCTGCTGGCCCCCGCCCTCGCCGCCTGTGGCGGGAGTAGTGGATCCGGTACGGGCAAGGCCGTCGTCGTCGGCACCACGGACCGGTTCGAGGAGACCACCGACGCGCCCGCGCCCTTCGACCCCGCGGCCGCGTACGACATCGGCGCCTGGAACGTCCTGCACAGCACCTTCCAGACCCTGATGCGGCTGCCCCGCTCGGGCGCCACGCCGGTCGGCGACGCCGCCGAGTCGTGCACCTTCGGCGACCGCAACAACGAGCAGTACCGGTGCACCCTGCGCGCGGGCCTGAAGTTCTCCAACGGTCACCCGCTCACCTCCGAGGACGTGAAGTTCTCCTTCGACCGCGTGACGGCGATCAACTTCGAGAACGGCCCGGCCTCCCTGCTGAGCAACATCGACAAGGTGGAGACCCCCAACGAGCGCGAGGTCGTCTTCCACCTCAAGTCGCCCGACGCCACCTTCCCGCAGAAGATCGCCACCCCGGCCGGCTCGATCGTCGACCACCAGGAGTACAAGAAGGACAGCCTCGGCGACGGCTTCAAGGTCGTGGGCTCCGGCCCGTACACGGTGAGCACCGGCGTCAAGGACGACCGCGTCACCAAGGCCGTCCTCACCAAGAACCCGGACTACCACGGGTCGGTGGAGCTGCAGAACGACAAGGTCGAGATGCGCTTCTACGACGACTCGGCGTCGATGGAGAAGGCCCTCAAGGACGGCGACATCGACCTCATGAACCGCACCATGCTGCCCGAGCAGGTCAGCAGGCTGCGCGACAACCCGCCCAGCGGCGTGCGGCTGCTGGAGAACCCGGGCTCCGAGATCAGCTACCTCGCCTTCAACACCGACGACCCCTCGGTGAAGAACAAGGCGGTGCGCCAGGCCATGGCGCAGGTCATCGACCGTCAGGCGCTCACCCGCGACGCCTACGACCGCGCCGACGACCCGCTGTACTCGCTGGTGCCCTCCGGCATCACCGGGCACCAGAACTCCTTCTCCAACAAGTACCAGGACCCCAGCCCGAGCAAGGCCCGCACCCTGCTGCAGGGCGCCGGCATCAGCACGCCGGTGCCGGTCACCCTCACCTACACCACCGACCACTACGGCGAGGCCACCGCGAAGGCGTTCAAGGTGCTGCAGAAGCAGTTGAACGACAGCGGCCTGTTCGACGCGAAGGTCCAGGGCGTCAAGTGGGCGGACTTCCGCCCCGAGGCCGCCAAGGGCAAGTACGCCGTCTACGGAATGGGCTGGTTCCCCGACTTCCCGGACCCCGACAACTTCATCGCCCCGTTCATCGGCAAGGACAACTTCCTCCGCTCCCCCTACCGCAACAACAAGATCAGCGGTGAACTGCTCCCGCAGTCCCGCCAGACGGCCGCGCGCGAGTCGGCCACCCAGTACTTCCAGCAGGCCCAGGACATCGTCGCCGACGAGGTACCGGTGCTCCCGCTGTGGCAGGGCAAGCAGTACGTGGCCGTCCGCGACGGTCTCGCCGGATCCGAGTGGGCCCTCAACGCCGCCTCGGAACTGCAGCCCTGGGAACTCGCCCACGGCTCCTAGCAGTTCGCACCCCCGCCCGCGGGGCAGCTCCACCAGCACCACAGCTCCACAGAACGACTCTCAATCCCCAAGGCGGCCGCCACCGCCCTGACGAGAACTGTGAGGAACGTGCAAGTGAAGAAACGTGACCAGTGGCTCGCCGCCCCGCTCGGCGCGGGGCTTGCCGCCGCCTTGCTCAGCGGGTGCGGGTCGGAGGACGGCACGGCGGCCGGCACCGGGCAGCCGGTGGTCATGGGGATGTCCGACGAGGTCGTGACCACCGACCCCGCCTCGGGCTACGATCCCGGATCCTGGGTGCTGTTCAACAACGTCTACCAGTCGCTGATGAGCTTCCCCAAGGGCAGCACCATCCCGACGCCGGACGCGGCCAGGAGCTGCTCCTTCAAGGACCACTCCAGCCAGACCTACGAGTGCACGCTCCAGGACGGGCTGAAGTTCACCAACGGCCACCCCCTCACCTCCGAGGACGTCGCCTGGTCCTTCCGCCGCACGATGAAGATCAACGACAAGGACGGCCCGGCCGCGTCGATGCTCTCCACCATCGGGGACATCAAGACGCCCGACAAGTCCACCGTCGTCTTCCACCTCAAGCGCCCCGACGCCACCTTCCCGCAGAAGATCGCCTCCGGTGCCGGCTCCATCGTCGACCACACCGAGTACCCGATGGACAAGCTGCGCACCGACGGCAAGGCCGTCGGATCCGGCGTCTACAAGCTGGACTCCTTCGACAAGACCAAGGCCGTCTTCAAGGTCAACGGCTCCTACAAGGGCCCGGCCACCGTCCAGAACAGCGGCGTGACGCTGAAGTTCTTCCACGGCGAGCAGGCCGAGCTCAAGGGCGCCGTCCAGAAGGGCGACGTGGACCTCGCCTACCGCGGCCTGGCCATGAAGGACATCGCCGACCTGCAGGCGGTGGACGCCGACGACAAGAACAAGCTCAACGTCATCGAGGGCACCAGCGCCGAGATCCAGCACATGGTCTTCAACACCAAGGACCCCGTGGCCGGCAAGGCCGGGGTCCGCAAGGCCATCGCCTACCTCGTCGACCGCAGCGCGCTCGTCCGCGACGTCTACAAGCGCACCGCCGAACCGCTCTACTCGGTCGTCCCCAGCGGCATCACCGGCCACAAGACCTCGTTCTTCGACCTCTACGGCGACCGCCCCCAGCCCGCCAAGGCCGCCGCGGCCCTGCAGTCCGAGGGCATCCACGGCAAGGTCAAGCTCACCCTGTGGGCCACGCCCATCCGTTACGGCCCGGGCACCGTCGCCGAGTTCCAGGAGATCGCCAAACAGCTCAACGCCAGCGGCCTGTTCGACACCGACGTCAAGAGCGTCCCGTTCGAGGAGTACGAGAAGGGCGTCCACTCCGGCGCCTACGGCGTCTACGTCAAGGGCTGGATCCCCGACTACCCCGACCCCGACAACTTCACCGCGCCGTTCTTCGGCCAGGACAGCGAACTGGCCAACAACTACGAGTCCAAGGAGATAGCGGAGAAGATCCTGCCGGCCACCGCCGCACAGGGCAGCCGCTCCGCCACCGTCGACGACTTCGCCAGGCTGCAGAACACCGTCGCCCAGGACCTGCCCGTGCTGCCGCTGTGGCAGGGCAAGCAGTACGTGGTCGCCAACTCCCGCGTCTCCGGCCTGCAGTGGACGCTCGACGCCTCGACCGTCTTCCGCTTCTGGGAGATCGGCAAGTCCGCCAACAAGAGCTGACCCGCCGCTCTCCCGACCCCCGTGCCCCGGCCGCCTACTGCGCGCCGGGGCGCACCAGCCCGCTCTCGTACGCGTAGACCGCCGCCTGCACCCGGTCCCGCAGGCCCAGCTTCGTCAGCACATGCCCCACGTGCGTCTTCACCGTCGTCTCGCTGACGAACAGATCCGCCGCGATCTCCGCATTCGACAGGCCCCGCGCCACCAGCTTCAGCACCTCGACCTCACGGTCGGTCAGCGTGTGCAGCGTGTCCGGCAACGGCTCCTCGCCCGACGGGAGATGGCCCGCGTACTTGTCCAGCAGCCGCCGCGTGATGCTCGGCGCCAGCATCGCCTCGCCGCCCGCCACCACCCGGATCGCCTGCACCAGTTCGTGCGCGGGAGCGTCCTTGAGCAGGAAGCCGCTGGCCCCGGCGCGCAGCGCCTCCACCACGTACTCGTCGAGGTCGAAGGTCGTCAGCACCAGCACCTTGGCCGGGCCGTTCCGCTCCGGACCGGTGATCTGCCGGGTCGCCTCGACGCCGTCCATCCGGGGCATCCGGATGTCCATCAGCACCACATCGGGCTGCAGCGCACGCACCTGGTCGAGCGCCTGCAGGCCGTCCCCGGCCTCCCCCACGACGGCCAGGTCCTGCTCGGCCTCCAGGATCATGCGGAAGCCGGTGCGCAGCAACGGCTGGTCGTCGACCAACAGGACACGGATCGCCACAGGAGAACTCCTTCGCTAGACCGCGTCCATTCTGCCCTGAGCCCCGGCGGCCAGCGGATACGGAGGGGGAGTGCCGCCGAATTCCGGGCAGACCGCCTGATGGTCGCACCAGCCGCACAGCTTCGTCGGCCGCGGACGCCAGTCGCCCGTCTCCACGGCCAGCGTGATCGCGTCCCACAGGGCGCGCAGCTTGCGCTCCACCGCCAGCAGCTCCGCCTCGACCGGGTCGTACGTCAGCACGTCCCCGCTGCCCAGGTAGACCAGCTGCAGCCGGCGCGGCACCCGCCCGCGCAGCCGCCACACCACCAGCGCGTAGAACATCATCTGGAACAGCGCGTCCTGGCGGTACTGCGGGGCCGGGGCCTTGCCCGTCTTGTAGTCCACGATGCGGACCTCGCCCGAGGGCGCCACGTCCAGCCGGTCGACGATGCCGCGCAGCAGCAGGCCCGAGTCCAGCGTCGTCTCCACGACGAGCTCGCGCTCAGCGGGCTCCAGGCGCACCGGATCCTCCAGCGTGAACCAGCGCTCCACCAGCTTCTCGGCGTCGGCCAGCCACTTCCCCAGCCGCTCCGCGTCCTGCGAGCCGTCCTCCCGGGCGAACAGCTCCGCCAGCTCCGGGCGCGCGGCCAGCAGCTCCTCCCAGGCGCCCGGCACCATCCCGCGCGCCCGCGGCGCGGTGCGCTCGGCCGCCGGGGCGTCGAAGAGCCGCTCCAGCACCGCGTGCACCACCGTGCCCCGGGTGGCCGCCGGACTCGGCTTCTCCGGCAGCCGGTCGATCACCCGGAAGCGGTAGAGCAGCGGACACCGCATGAAATCCGCGGCGCGCGACGGCGACAGCGACACCGGCCGCGACGGCCCGGACTGCGCGGGAATGCGGCCGCCCGCCCCCTCCGGGGCCGGAACGGCGGAATGCTCGGTGGCGGTATCCATGACACAGAACCCTACGGCCCGTCACCGACAACCGGGCGCATACCATCGACGGCAGGGGGCCCCGCACTGCATGATCGTGTGAAAAGACAGCGCACCGGGCGGGTGCGGGGAAACGCATCCGACGAGGGGACACCGACACCGTGGAGACAAGCGGCCAGGGCCGATCCGGCGGCGGGGGAACCGGCGGGCAGGCCGGCCCCGGGAACCGCAGGCCGCCGCGCCCGCGCGGCAGCGGCGGCGGCATCCTCATGGGCCGGCCCTTCGGCGTGCCCGTCTACGTGGCCCCCAGCTGGTTCCTCGTGGCCGCCCTGATCACCTGGGTCTTCGGCGGCCAGCTCGACCGCGTCCTGCCCGAACTGGGCCGCGCCCGCTACCTGGTCTCCCTCTTCTTCGCGGTCGCCTTCTACGCCTCCGTGCTCGTCCACGAACTCGCCCACACCGTGGCCGCCCTGCGCTTCAAGCTTCCGGTGCGCCGCATCCAGCTGCAGTTCTTCGGCGGCGTCTCCGAGATCGAGAAGGAGAGCGAGACCCCGGGCCGCGAGTTCGTGCTCGCCTTCGTCGGCCCCCTGCTCTCGCTCGTCCTGGCCGGCCTGTTCTACCTCGGCTGGCTCGCCGTCGAGCCCGCCACCGTGCCCGGCGTGCTGCTCGCCGGGCTCATGATCTCCAACCTGCTGGTCGCCGTCTTCAACCTGCTGCCCGGGCTGCCCCTGGACGGCGGCCGGATGCTCCGCGCCGTCGTCTGGAAGATCAGCGGCCGCGCCATGACCGGGACCATCGCCGCCGCCTGGGTCGGCCGCGCCCTCGCCGTCTCCGTGCTCGTCGGCCTGCCCCTGCTCACCCACGGCGGCCTCGGCGACGCCCCCGCCGACTTCGGCGGCGTCGACTCGCTCACCGACGCGCTGCTCGCCGCCATCCTCGCCGCCATCATCTGGACCGGCGCCGGCAACAGCCTGCGCATGGCCCGCCTCCGCGAGCACCTGCCCCGCCTGCGCGCCCGCACCCTCACCCGCCGCGCCGTGCCCGTCGAGGCCGCCACCCCGCTCTCCGAGGCGCTGCGCCGCGCCAACGAGGCGGGCGCCCGGGCCCTGGTGGTCGTCGACGGCCAGGGCACCCCGACCGCGCTCGTCCGCGAGGCCGCCATCGTCGCCGTGCCCCAGCACCGCCGCCCCTGGGTCACCGTCGGCGGCCTCGCCCAGGACCTCACGGCCGAGATGCACGTCTCCGCCGAGCTCACCGGCGAGGACCTCCTGGAGACCCTCCGCGATCACCCGGCCACCGAGTACCTCGTCACCGAGGACACCGGCGAGATCTACGGCGTCCTGTCCACGGCGGACGTGGAACGCGCCTTCGTGGCCGCCATGGCCAGGCCGTCGGCCTAGCCGGGCGCCCCGTCAGGGGCGCGGGGCTGCTCACATATGCGGCTCCGCCGCGTGGGCGCGACCAGCCACGACGCACCCGCACCGGGCGCCCCGTAAGGGGCGCGGGGAACTGCGCGAGCAACAACCGACGGCCCGCAGCCGACGAACCACCCCCACGGGTTCGGGGCGAAGCCCCTGGGGGTACCTCCCAGCGGTAGCTGGGGGAACCTCGGCTGCAGGGGCGTCGTGGTCGCTCGCGCAGTTCCCCGCGCCCCTTACGGGGCGCCCCCGCACGCTCGTGGTCAGCAGGCCGCAGGCCAGCCGGTAGTCTGGTCACATGTCCGAACCGACCGGTGCCGCCCGCCGTCGCGGGCCCTTCCAGGTCGGGGACCAGGTCCAGCTCACCGACCCCAAGGGACGCCACTACACCTTCACGCTCGAAGCCGGGAAGCAGTTCCACACCCACAAGGGTGCCTTCCCGCACGACGAGCTGATCGGTGCTCCCGAGGGCAGTGTTGTCCGAACCACGGGAAACGTCGCCTACCTCGCGCTGCGCCCCCTGCTCCCCGACTACGTCCTGTCCATGCCGCGCGGAGCCGCCGTGGTCTACCCCAAGGACGCGGGGCAGATCCTGGCCTTCGCCGACATCTTCCCCGGCGCCCGCGTCGTGGAGGCCGGTGTCGGCTCCGGCTCGCTGAGCAGCTTCCTGCTGCGCGCCATCGGCGACCAGGGCATGCTGCACTCCTACGAGCGCCGCGCCGACTTCGCCGAGATCGCGCAGCAGAACGTCGAGCGCTACTTCGGCGGCCCGCACCCCGCCTGGCAGCTCACCGTCGGCGACCTCCAGGACAACCTGTCCGACACCGATGTCGACCGGGTCATCCTGGACATGCTCGCCCCCTGGGAGTGCCTGGAGGCCGTGCGCAAGGCGCTCGTCCCCGGCGGCATCCTCTGCTGCTACGTGGCCACCACCACCCAGCTCGCGCGCACCGTCGAGTCCATCCGCGAGATCGGCTGCTTCGCCGAGCCGCAGCCGTGGGAGTCGATGATCCGCAACTGGCACGTCGAGGGCCTGGCCGTCCGCCCGGACCACCGGATGATCGGCCACACCGGCTTCCTCGTCACCGCCCGCCGCCTCGCGGACGGCGTCGAGCCGCCGATGCGCCGCCGCCGCCCGGCGAAGGGCGCGTACGGCGAGGACTACGAAGGCCCCAACAAGGGCTGAGTTCCGGGGTACTGTGCCGGCCGGCGCCGCCCCCGGGTTCCGCACCGCGCGGAACTCGGCGGCGGCGCCGCTGCGTTGAGGGCGAGCCGCTGTTCCCCGGCGGCAGGCCGTGTGGCACGATGCGGAAGATCCACGCCCTCGCGCATCCTCAGGAGTCACGTGCACCCTGCCGGGCCGCCGCCCCTCCCGCACGCCCGCCCCCGTCCCGCGCACTGGCTCGGCACCGCCGCCGCGCTCGCCGCCGTGATCGCGGGCACCGCCCTGCTGGGCCCCCGCGACACCACCGCGCCCGTGGCGCTGCGTTCCCCCGCGCCCGACGCCCGTGCCGCGCACTATCCGTTGGACTGTGCCGGAACCCGGGCGGAGGTCGTCAAGCAGGAGTCCGCGGACCTGGACGGGGACGGCCGTCCCGAGACGGCCGCCGTCGTGCGCTGCCGTGCCGGCGGAGGCACACCGCCCAGCGGTGTCTACGTCCTTGCCGCACCGGCCGAGAAGGGCGGTGCGCCCCGCGTCGTCGCCACGCTCGTCGACCCGCGGCAGAAGATGAGCGTCACCGCCTTCACCGCGACGGACGACAGGATTTCGGCCACGCTGCTCGGCTACTCCGGGGCGAACGTGCCGCGGTGCTGTCCGGATCTGCGCCGGGCCGTCGAATGGCGGTGGCAGGACGGGAAGTTCGGGCTCACCGCACTTCCCGTCGCGGGGAGTGTGTGAACCGTCACTCCGCGTCGGGGCCGTAGACCTCGGCCCCGTCGGAGACCCGGCGCACGTGGATGCACTCGCCGGGGCACTCCTTCGCCGAGTCCCGGACGTCGTTCAGCAGCGTCAGCGGAACGGGAGTCGTGGCACCCTTGTCCTGCAGCAGTTCGTCGTCCGCGCTCTTCACATAGGCCAGGCCGTCGATGTCCAGCTCGAAGACCTCGGGCGCGTACTGCACACAAATGCCGTCGCCGGTGCACAGGTCCTGGTCGATCCAGACTTCCAGCTCGCTGGGGCCTTCGTTCTGCACGGTCGTCTCGCCTGCCGTTTCCTGCGTACGTGAATCAAATGGAGCCAGCCCTGACGGGTGTTGACCGAGTCGACGATACAACCGCCCGCTTTCCGATGTTGATGGGTGGGTATCCCCCTCCCGTGAGGACGTGCGCAAGGGTGAAGATCGGACACACTCCGACCGGGTTTGTGATCTAGGGGTTTCAACCTGCACCGGCCCAGGTAGGGTCTGGAAGCGTCCAGCTCCCCTTGGAGGAGGTGAGGACCGTGGCAGCCCACGACGACGACATGAACCGCGGCATCCGGCCGGGACGAGGGTCCGACGACCCCGCGGGCCAGGTTGCCTACCTTGAGCAGGAGATCGCCGTCCTGCGACGCAAGCTCGCCGACTCTCCGCGTCACACGAGGATTCTCGAAGAGCGGATCGTCGAGCTCCAGACCAACCTGGCCGGCGTCTCCGCACAGAACGAGCGGCTCGCGAACACCCTGCGTGAGGCCCGCGATCAGATCGTGGCCCTCAAGGAGGAGGTCGACCGGCTCGCCCAGCCGCCCGCCGGTTTCGGTGTCTTCCTGCAGCCCAACGAGGACGGCACGGCCGACATCTTCACCGGAGGCCGCAAGCTCCGGGTCAACGTCAGCCCCAGCGTCGAGCTCGAGGACCTCAGGCCCGGCCAGGAGGTCATGCTCAACGAGGCGCTCAACGTGGTCGACGCGATGGCCTTCGAGCGGCACGGCGACATCGTCACCCTCAAGGAGATCCTCGACGGCGGCGAACGGGCCCTCGTCATCGGACACACCGACGAGGAGCGGGTGGTGAGGCTCGCCGAGCCGCTGCTGGACGCCACCATCCGCCCCGGGGACGCCCTCCTGCTGGAGCCCCGCTCCGGCTACGTCTACGAGGTCATCCCCAAGAGCGAGGTCGAGGAACTCGTCCTCGAAGAGGTCCCGGACATCGACTACACCAAGATCGGCGGTCTGGGGAACCAGATCGAGCTGATCCGCGATGCGGTCGAGCTCCCCTACCTCTACCCCGACCTCTTCAAGGAGCACGAACTGCGGCCGCCCAAGGGCGTCCTGCTCTACGGCCCGCCCGGCTGCGGCAAGACGCTCATCGCCAAGGCCGTCGCCAACTCCCTTGCCAAGAAGGTCGCCGAGGTCACCGGCAAGCCCGCGGGGAAGAGCTTCTTCCTCAACATCAAGGGCCCCGAACTGCTCAACAAGTACGTCGGCGAGACCGAGCGGCACATCCGGCTGATCTTCCAGCGCGCTCGGGAGAAGGCCAGCGAGGGCACGCCCGTCATCGTCTTCTTCGACGAGATGGACTCCCTCTTCCGCACCCGCGGATCCGGCGTCAGCTCGGACGTGGAGAACACCATCGTCCCCCAGCTGCTCTCCGAGATCGACGGCGTGGAGGGCCTGGAGAACGTCATCGTCATCGGCGCCTCCAACCGCGAGGACATGATCGACCCCGCGATCCTGCGCCCCGGCCGGCTCGACGTGAAGATCAAGA
Source organism: Streptomyces sp. AM25 (assembly GCF_058146165.1). Classification (NCBI taxonomy): domain Bacteria; kingdom Bacillati; phylum Actinomycetota; class Actinomycetes; order Kitasatosporales; family Streptomycetaceae; genus Streptomyces; species Streptomyces sp. AM25. The sequence goes on from NZ_JBKIWN010000004.1 coordinate 128,320, forward strand.
TCGAGCGCCCGGACGCCGAGGCCGCCAAGGACATCTTCTCGAAGTACCTCACGGAGACCCTGCCGCTGCACGCCGACGACCTGGCCGAGCACGGGGGAGACGCCCGGGTCACGGTCGACGGCATGATCCAGTCGGTGGTCGAGCAGATGTACGCGGAATCCGAGGAGAACCGCTTCCTGGAGGTCACCTACGCCAACGGTGACAAGGAAGTCCTCTACTTCAAGGACTTCAACTCCGGCGCCATGATCCAGAACATCGTGGACCGGGCCAAGAAGATGGCCATCAAGGCCTTCCTCGACCACAACCAGAAGGGCCTGCGCGTCTCCCACCTGCTCGCCGCCTGCGTCGACGAGTTCAAGGAGAACGAGGACCTGCCCAACACCACCAACCCGGACGACTGGGCCCGCATCTCCGGCAAGAAGGGCGAGCGGATCGTCTTCATCCGCACCCTCGTCACCGGAAAGCAGGGCGCGGACACGGGCCGCTCCATCGACACCGTGGCCAATACCGGCCAGTACCTGTAGCACCCGCCGTCCGGCTGCGGATGTCCTTCCCCCGTCCCTCGTGGCGGGGGGCTCCCAGGGCGTCCGCGGCCGGTCGTGTTTTACGGCCGCGCCCCGCGGGCCCCGGCACGGCACGAACCGGAGCAATGACTGTAATGATCTCCCCAGCGCCGCAAAGCCGTTCTAGGCTCTCTGGTAGCGCAGCGCAGCGCGCGGGGGACGCACATGGACCGGAAGCGCAGCGGTACTTGAGCGCGGACCCCATTCCGGGGCGCCGCCGGGCAAGGAGGGCCGCATGACCGTACGGCGAGTAATGGGTATCGAGACGGAGTACGGGATCTCCGTCCCCGGTCACCCGAACGCCAATGCCATGCTCACCTCGTCCCAGATCGTCAACGCCTACGCGGCCGCGATGCACCGGGCACGCCGTGCCCGCTGGGACTTCGAGGAGGAGAACCCGCTGCGGGACGCCCGCGGCTTCGACCTCGCCCGCGAGGCCGCCGACTCCAGCCAGCTCACCGACGAGGACATCGGCCTGGCCAACGTCATCCTCACCAACGGGGCACGGCTCTACGTCGACCACGCACACCCCGAGTACAGCTCCCCGGAGATCACCAACCCCCGGGACGCCGTCCTCTGGGACAAGGCCGGCGAACGGATCATGGCCGAGGCCGCCGAGCGCGCCGCCCAGCTGCCCGGAGCCCAGCCGATCCACCTCTACAAGAACAACACCGACAACAAGGGCGCCTCCTACGGCACGCACGAGAACTACCTGATGAAGCGGGAGACCCCCTTCTCGGACATCGTGCGCCACCTGACACCGTTCTTCGTCTGCCGCCAGGTCGTCACCGGCGCGGGCCGCGTCGGCATCGGCCAGGACGGTCACGAGCACGGTTTCCAGATCAGCCAGCGCGCCGACTACTTCGAGGTCGAGGTCGGCCTGGAGACCACCCTCAAGCGGCCCATCATCAACACCCGCGACGAGCCGCACGCCGACGCCGAGAAGTACCGCCGGCTCCACGTGATCATCGGCGACGCCAACCTCTCCGAGATCTCCACCTACCTCAAGCTGGGCACCACGGCCCTGGTCCTGTCGATGATCGAGGACGGCTTCATCGCCTCCGACCTCGCCGTCGAACAGCCCGTCCGCACCCTCCACCAGGTCAGCCACGACCCCACGCTGCGCCGCCTGATCACGCTCCGCAGCGGCCGCACACTCACCGCCGTGCAGCTGCAGATGGAGTACTTCGAGCTTGCGCGCAAGTACGTGGAGGACCGCTTCGGCGCGGACGCGGACGAGCAGACCAAGGACGTCCTGGGCCGCTGGGAGGACGTGCTCAACCGGCTCGAGCGCGACCCCATGAGCCTGTCCGGCGAGCTGGACTGGGTCGCCAAGCGCGAGCTCCTGGAGGGCTACCGCCGCCGCGACGGCCTGGACTGGGACGCGGCCCGGCTGCACCTGGTGGACCTGCAGTACGCGGACGTCCGCCCGGAGAAGGGCCTGTACAACCGCCTGGCCGCCCGCGGCAAGATGCGGCGGCTGCTGGACGAGACCGAGGTGGCCCGCGCCAGGACGGCCCCTCCGGAGGACACCCGGGCCTACTTCCGCGGCCGCTGCCTGGAGCAGTACGCGGACGACGTGGCCGCGGCCTCCTGGGACTCGGTGATCTTCGACCTCCCCGGCCGCGACTCCCTGCAGCGCGTCCCCACCCTGGAACCGCTGCGGGGCACCCGCAACCACGTCAAGGAACTCCTGGACCGCTGTCGCACGGCGGAGGAGCTGGTGCGGGTGCTGTCGGGCGGCTGAGCAGGGTCCGGAGGGTCTGAGAAGCGGGCGATCCGGGAATCATCCGGGTGGTTCCGGGACGTTGTAGCAAGTGCAGGGCCCGGGCGGGACCCGGCCGATAGGGTCTGATCTTGCACGGGGTTCTGTCAGAGAAGGTTCTTCGAGACACGAGCGGGGTGAGGGGCATGGCGACCAAGGACACCGGCGGCGGGCAGCAGAAGGCCACGCGTTCGACGGAGGAGGTCGAGGAGCAGGCGCAGGATGCGCAGGGCTCCGAGGACCTCAAGGAGCGCCACGAGAAGCTGTCGGACGACGTGGACTCTGTGCTGGACGAAATCGATGATGTGCTCGAAGAGAACGCCGAGGACTTCGTTCGAAGCTTCGTTCAAAAGGGTGGAGAGTGATTTTTCCTTCGAATCGAAGGTGAAAAGGTGGGGTGGCTGTCTGTGTCGGAGGGGATGAAGCGCTGCGCGCGGTGCCGCAAGGGAAAGCCGCGCGAGGCGTTCGCTGCCGATCGGTCGCTGCGTGACGGTCTGCAGTGCTACTGCAGAGTGTGCGCATCCGAGTACCACCAGGAGCGGCAGAAGGCGAAGGGTAGGAACGTTCGCCCCCGAGTGACGGCTCCGGAAGGGCACAAGTACTGCCGCCAGTGCGGGGAGGTCAAGCCGCACTCGGAGTGGCATCGAAACGCAACGGCTCCCGATGGGCTCTCGACGCGCTGCAAGGCGTGCCGTGCCGCCGAGAACCGCGCTGGCCACCTCAAGCGGACCTACGGCATCACCGAGGCTCAGCGCGATGAAATGATCGCCTCGCAAGCAGGCGTTTGTTGCGTCTGCTTGGCAGCCCCGGCAGTGCATGTGGATCATTGCCACGAGACGGATAAGGTCCGTGGCGTGCTGTGCTTCAACTGCAATTCGGCACTCGGAAAGTTGAGAGACGATGTCGGCGTGATGCGCCGGGCCATCGCATACGTGGAAGGAAACGTGTGGAAGCCAACCCTCGTAGCATCGGGCGTCTACCAGCTGCCTTCCTGACGCCCGGCTCGTCCTCGTTCATGGACTTCGTGGCCGCCCACCAGCCCGAGCTGATCCCGCAGAAGCGGCAGCTGCCGACGCAGGGCGTGGTCGAGGCGCCGCACGGGACGACGATCGTGGCGGCCTCGTTCCCGGGCGGCGTGGTGCTCGCCGGTGACCGGCGGGCGACGATGGGCAATCTCATCGCGCAGCGGGACATCGAGAAGGTCTTCCCGGCCGACGAGTACTCGGCGGTCGGCATCGCCGGCACGGCGGGTCTGGCCGTGGAGATGGTCAAGCTGTTCCAGCTGGAGCTGGAGCACTTCGAGAAGGTGGAGGGCGCGCAGCTCTCCCTGGAGGGCAAGGCCAACCGGCTCTCCACGATGATCCGCGGCAATCTGGGCATGGCCATGCAGGGCCTGGCCGTGGTGCCGCTGTTCGCCGGGTGGGACGTGGACCGCCAGAAGGGGCGGATCTTCTCCTACGACGTGACGGGCGGGCGCTCGGAGGAGCACGGCTTCGCGGCGACGGGGTCGGGTTCGCTCTTCGCGCGCGGGTCGTTCAAGAAGCTGTTCCGCGAGGACCTGACGGAGCAGCAGACGATCACGCTGGTGGTGCAGGCGCTGTACGACGCGGCCGACGAGGACTCCGCGACGGGCGGGCCGGATCTGGCGCGCCGGATCTATCCGATCGTCACCGTGATCACCGACGAGGGCTTCCGGCGGCTCACCGAGGCCGAGTGCTCCGAGACCGTGCGGGCGATCCACGAGCGGCGGCTGGAGGAGCCGGACGGTCCGCGGGCCGCGCTGCTCTAGGGCTCGTCCGGGGCTTCTTGCATGCTTTCGCCATTGACAGAAAGGGACGGATAGCCGGTGTCGACGCCGTTCTATGTTTCACCTCAGCAGGCCATGGCCGACCGTGCCGAGTACGCCCGCAAGGGCATCGCGCGCGGCCGCAGCGTCGTGGTGCTCCAGTACGACAACGGCGTGGTGTTCGTCGCCGAGAACCCGTCCCGTGCGCTGCACAAGGTCAGCGAGATCTACGACCGGATCGCCTTCGCCGCGGTCGGGAAGTACAACGAGTTCGAGAACCTGCGCATCGGCGGCGTCCGGTACGCGGACCTGCGGGGCTACACCTACGACCGTGACGACGTGACGGCGCGCGGCCTGGCGAACGTCTACGCCCAGACGCTGGGCTCGATCTTCTCCAGCGCGGGCGAGAAGCCGTACGAGGTCGAGCTGATCGTCGCCGAGGTGGGCGCGGGCCCCGAGGACGACCAGATCTACCGGCTGCCGCACGACGGCTCGATCGTGGACGAGCACGGCTCGGTCGCGGTGGGCGGCAATGCGGACCAGATCAGCAGCTATCTCGACCAGCGTCACCGGGACGGGATGACGCTGTCGGAGGCGCTCAAGCTGGCGATGGAGTCCCTCGCGCGGGACACCAACGGCGGCGAGCGGACGCTGACCGCCGAGCAGCTGGAGGTCGCGGTCCTGGACCGGACGCGGCCGCAGCAGCGCAAGTTCAAGAGGTTGCTGGGCCGCCAGCTGTCCCGGCTGCTGGAGGAGGAGGCCGGGGCGGACGCCTCCGACGTCACGATGGACGAGGCCGACGCGGAGGAGCAGGGCTCCGGGGACTGATTCCCGCCGTTCCTCCAAAATATTTCCGCCGCACGCCCCGCCGGTTCAACCGCCCGCGGGGCGCGCGGCGTTGTGCGTGGTGGAGCCGCGGGTGACCAGGCGGACGGGCAGGGCGTCGGCGGTGGGGGCGCGGCCGTCGAGGACGGCCATGAGGGCGCGCATGCCGGCTTCGCCGACGGCTTCGGCGGGCAGCCGGACGGTGGTGAGCTCGGGTTCGACGGCGGTGGCGAGGGAGAGGTCGTCGAAGCCGGTGACCGAGACGTCCTCGGGGACCCGCAGCCCGAGCCGCCGGGCGGCCTTGCAGGCGCCGGCGGCGAGGACGTCGCCGTCGCAGACCAGCGCGGTGGGGCGGGGGCCGGGGCCGGTGAGGGCGCGTTCGGCGGCCTGCCGTCCGGCGGCGACGTCGAGCGTGGCGGTCTCGGTGCGGACGAGGGCGGCGCCGGGGACGGTGCGGAGGGTGCCGGCCAGGGCGCGGGCGCGCTCGCGGAATGTCCAGGAGTCGATGTCGGCGGCGAGGTGGCCGAAGCGGCGGTGGCCGAGGCCGAGGAGGTGCCGGGCGACCTGGCGCATGCCGTCGGCGATGTCGAGGTTGACGGTGGCGGAGGCCTCGGGGTGCTTGGGGTCGCTGTCGAGCATGACCAGGGGGAGGCCGCCCTCGCGGATGTCGTCGAGGGCGTCGGCGGCCATGGAGGAGGCGATGACGCCGTCCAGGGTGGCCCGGGCCGAGGAGAAGGGGTCGCGGGCGGGGCCGGTGCCGTCGGGGGAGGGGTAGAGCAGGACGCCGACGCCGTGTTCGGCGGCCGCGCGGGCGGCGCCGGTGTAGACGCGGGCGAAGACCTCGTTGGTGAGGGCGGGGACGACGAGCAGGGCGGTGCGGGTGCGGCCGAGGCGCAGGTTGCGGGCGGCGAGGTTGGGGCGGTAGCCGAGTCCGCGGGCGGCGGTGCGGACGGCCTCGGCGGTCCGCTCGGAGACGCGGCCGCGCCATTTCCCGCCCATGACCAGAGAGACCGTCGCCTGGGAGACCCCGGCCTCGCGTGCGACGTCCCGGCTGGTGGGCTTCTCCGGCACCTTGTCCGTCACGGGTGGGGCGTCCCTTTCCTGCCGACCCGCGGTTGGACCCGGGGGTTGCGGCCATGGTACGTATAACTGCTTCAGTTATACGTAAAACCAGCCGGTGACCGGCGGGTCGGCAACAGAGTGTTCACAGACGGAAGGCGGACGATGGCGGCGGCAGCGGGCGGCGGCTACGGCGACATGCTCAGAACGCGGTACGCGGCACGGCTGCTCACCGGAACCCTGGTGGGACGGCTGCCGAACGCCACCGCGGCGCTGGCGATCGTCCTCTTCGTCCGTGCCCAGGGCGGCAGTTACGCCCTGGCCGGCGGGCTCTCCGCCGTCTACGGCGTGGCCAACGCCGTCGGCCAGCCGCTGCTCGGCCGGGCCGTGGACCTCCGCGGCCAGCTGCGCGTGATGCTGCCCGCGGCGGCGCTGGCGGCGCTCGGCATGACGGCCTTCGTCCTGGTGGGCCTGGACTCGGTGCCAGCGGCCTACGCCGCCATGATCGTGGCGGGCTTCTTCACGCCGCCGATGGAGGGCGGGCTGCGGGCCCTGTGGCCGTCGGTCCTCAAGGGCAAGGAGGAGCGAATACACGCCGCCTACGCCCTCGACGCGGTCGCCCAGGAGTTCATCTACGTCTTCGGCCCGCTGCTCGTCACCGGTCTGATCGCCTGCTGGTCCGAGGCGGGCTCGCTGTTCGTCATCAATGTCCTCGGTGTGCTCGGCACGCTGGCCGTGGTCACCTCGCCGCCCTCGCGGCAGTGGCGCAGCGAGCCGCGCGACGCGCACTGGCTGGGCGCGCTGCGCTCGCCCGGGCTGCGCGTGGTGCTGGCGGCGTTCTTCTTCATCGGCTCGGCGATGGGCTCGATCGCGGTCGCCGCGGTCGCCTACGGCGACGTGCACGGCGGCGGCATGGTCTCCAGCTACCTGCTTTCGGCCGTCGGTGTCGGCGCGCTGATCGGCGGCTTCGTCTACGGGGCCCGGCAGTGGCCGGGGACCCCGGAGCAGCGGCTGCGGGTGCTCGCGGCGGCGATGGCCGTGTGCTACCTGCCGCTGCTGCTGGTGCCGGGCGTGGTGGGGATGACGCTGCTCGCCGGTGTGGCGGGCGTCTTCCTCGCGCCGTCGCTGGCCTGCGCGTTCGTCGTGGTCGACCGGCACGCGCCGCAGGGCACGGTGACGGAGGCGTTCTCCTGGCTGGTGACCTCCTTCGGCGTGGGTGCGGCCATCGGCACGGCCTTCGTCGGCCCGGCGGTCGAATACGGCGGCGCCGGCGCAGGGTTCGCGACCGCCGTGGGCGGCGGTGCGGCTGCGACGGCCGTCCTGCTCGGGACCCGGCGCCACCTGCAGGCTCCGGCGTCCGTCTCGACGGTCGTGGCGCGGTCGGAAAATGATCGGAACGGGGCCGTCGAACCCGGTTTCAGCACGGAGCATCAGGCGTAGTGTTCAGGCATGGACCGCCGCATTTTCGGGCTGGAGAACGAGTACGGCGTCACGTGCACCTTCAGAGGACAGCGCCGCCTGTCCCCTGACGAAGTGGCGCGGTACCTCTTCCGCCGTGTCGTTTCCTGGGGCCGCAGCAGCAATGTCTTCCTGCGCAACGGCGCCCGCCTCTACCTCGACGTGGGATCGCACCCGGAATACGCAACTCCCGAGTGCGACAGCGTGACCGAGCTGGTCACCCATGACAAGGCGGGCGAGCGCATCCTCGAGGGCCTCCTCGTCGACGCCGAGCGCCGCCTGCACGAGGAGGGGATCGCGGGCGACGTCTACCTCTTCAAGAACAACACCGATTCCGCCGGGAACTCCTACGGCTGCCACGAGAACTATCTCGTCGCGCGGCACGGGGAGTTCTCGCGTCTTGCGGACATCCTCATCCCCTTCCTGGTGACGCGGCAGCTGCTGTGCGGCGCGGGGAAGGTGCTGCAGACCCCGCGGGGCGCGGTCTACTGCGTGAGCCAGCGTGCGGAGCACATCTGGGAGGGCGTCAGCTCCGCCACCACGCGCTCGCGCCCGATCATCAACACCCGGGACGAGCCGCACGCCGACGCCGAGCGCTACCGCCGCCTGCATGTGATCGTCGGCGACTCGAACATGTCCGAGACGACCATGCTGCTGAAGGTCGGTGCGACCGATCTCGTGCTGCGCATGATCGAGGCGGGCACGGTGATGCGCGATCTGACGCTGGAGAATCCCATCCGGGCCATCCGCGAGGTCAGCCACGACATCACGGGCAGACGCAAGGTGCGTCTGGCCAGCGGCCGGGAGGCCTCGGCCCTGGAGGTCCAGCAGGAGTACTACGAGAAGGCCGTGGACTTCTGCGAGCGCCGCGGCATCCGCACGGGCACGGTCGAGCGGGTGCTGGAGCTGTGGGGGCGCTCCCTGGAGGCGATCCGGGACGAGGACCTGGACCGCATCGAGACCGAGATCGACTGGGTGATGAAGTACCGCCTCATCGAGCGGTACCGGGCGAAGAACAACATCACCATGTCGCATCCGCGCATTGCGCAGATAGACCTCGCTTACCACGACATCCACCGCCGGCGGGGGCTGTACTACCTGCTGGAGAAGCGCGGGCAGGCGGCGCGGGTGTGCAACGACGTCAAGATCTTCGAGGGCAAGTCGGTGCCGCCGCAGACCACCCGGGCCCGGCTGCGCGGCGATTTCATCCGCCGGGCACAGGAGCAGCGGCGGGACTTCACCGTCGACTGGGTGCATCTGAAGCTCAACGACCAGGCGCAGCGCACCGTGTTGTGCAAGGACCCGTTCCGTTCCGTGGACGACCGGGTGGAGAAGCTGATCGCCGGAATGTGAGCGTCCGGAAGTGCGGCAAAAGGCACGGATGTGCGCCGGGTCCACCGGACCCGGCGCACATCCGTGTCGGGCAGGGTTGATCGGTGCGGCACAGGCCGTAGAGTGACGGACACTGCCCAGCGACCCCCCTAGCCCGAGTTGGACTTCATGAACCACACGAAGAACACGCGTCGCCTCGCCGCGGCTCTGGCCGTGCCCGTCCTGCTGCTCGCCGCCGCGGCGTGCGGGAGCGACGGCGGAGGATCGTCGGAGGCCAAGGTCACGGTGGAGGGGAAGTTCGGCGAGCAGCCCAAGATCTCCACGCCGAAGGGCGCCAAGCCGTCGGACAAGATGGTCGTCAAGACCCTCACCGAGGGCACGGGCGAGAAGGCGGAGAAGGGCTCCTACGTCCGGCTGGACTTCGCCGGGCAGACGATGAAGGACGACAAGCCCCTCGGCGGCACCTGGGCCACCCAGGACAAGTCGGCCAAGGGCCCGCGCCGGCAGATGGTCCAGCAGCTGGGCCAGCCCAGCCAGGAGATGCCGTCGAAGGTGCTGGACGCCGTGGCCGGCCAGAAGGTCGGCAGCCGGATCGAGGTCGAGGGCAGCGCGAAGGCGCTCATCGGGGACCAGCTCAACCCGCAGGCCGGCGTGAAGCCCGAGGACGGCCTGGTGTGGGTGATCGACGTGGTCGGTGCGCAGAAGGTCGACTCCAAGAGCGAGGCCAAGGGCGACCAGGCCAAGCCGGAGGACGGCATGCCCGAGGTGAAGGCGAACGCGCAGAAGGCCGCCGACATCAGCATCCCCAAGGACACCAAGCCCCCGACGGACCTGAAGCAGCAGGTGCTGATCAAGGGCAGCGGCCCGGAGATCAAGGCGGGTGACGGCCTGATCGCCCAGTACACGGGCGTGAAGTGGGAGGACGGCCAGAAGTTCGACTCCTCCTGGGACCACTCGGGCGCCACGGCCTTCCAGATCGGCACCGGCTCGGTCGTCCAGGGCTGGGACCAGGGCCTGGTGGGCAAGCACGTCGGGGACCGGGTGGAGCTGGTGATCCCGCCGAAGCTGGGCTACGAGGGCCAGGCGCAGAGCGGGCTCGACAAGAACACGCTGGTCTTCGTCGTCGACATCGTGGGCAAGGTCTGACGGCAGATCGAGATCTGCCAGAATTGCACGGCTGTCCGCAAGACAACGTTCGTAGGAGCACTTTCGTGAACATCGACAAGCCCGAGGTCGACTTCCCGGGCGGCGAGCCGCCGGCCGACCTGGAGATCAAGGACATCTGGGAGGGCGACGGCCCGGTCGCCCAGGTCGGCAACATGGTCCAGGTCCACTACGTGGGTGTCTCCTTCTCCTCCGGCGAGGAGTTCGACGCCAGCTGGAACCGCGGCACCCCGCTGCAGTTCAAGCTGGGCGCCGGCCAGGTCATCGCGGGCTGGGACAAGGGCGTCCAGGGCATGAAGGTCGGCGGCCGCCGCCAGCTGATCATCCCGCCGCACCTGGCCTACGGCGACCGTGGCGCCGGCGGCAAGATCGCGCCGGGCGAGACCCTGATCTTCGTCTGCGACCTGGTCGCCGTCTGAGACGCGTTGTGACGTGAAGGGCCCGGGGCCCGTGCCTGCGGGCGCGGGCCCTCGGCTTTTGCCGTGGCAGCGGCGAGCGGTACGGTCAGCGGTTGAGAGCACAAGTAGAGAGGGCGTCGATGGCGATCGCCAAGGCCGAGCGGCTGATGAACCTGGCGCTGTGCCTGCTGGGCACCCGCCGGCCGCTCAGCAAGCGGGAGTTGCGGGGGTCCATCGAGGCCTACCTCGAAGCGTTCGGGCCGGGCAACGGTGCTTCCGAGGGCGGCGATGACGCCTTCAACCGGATGTTCGAGCGCGACAAGGACGACCTTCGCGAACTCGGCCTGATCATCGAGACGGTGGAGAGCACCGACGGCGAATTCGGCTACCTCGCCCGCCGGGACAGCAACCGTCTCCCCCCGGTCACCCTCGACGTCGAGGAGGCGGCCGCCCTCGGCCTCGCCGCCAAGGTCTGGCAGCAGGCCCGGCTGGCCGGCGCCGCCAGCGGTGCGCTGCAGAAGCTGCGCGCCGCCGGGATGCCGCTCGCCGAGGACTCCTACGGGCACCTCGCGCTGGAGCCGCGCATCCCCGTCCACGAGTCGGCCTTCGAGCCGCTGATGCTGGCCGCCCGCGACCGCCGGACCGTCACCTTCGACTACCGCAAGGCCAACGCCGCCCGCCCCGAGCAGCGGCATGTCGAGCCGTGGACCCTGGAGTGCTGGCGCGGCCACTGGTACCTGGCCGGCTGGGACCGCGACCGGCAGGCCGAGCGGGTCTTCCGGCTCTCCCGCATCACCGGCCGGGTCCGCTCCCGGGCGCTGCCCTTCAGCGCTCCCGTCCCCGACCACGTCACCGTGCGCGAGACGGTCGAGAGCTGGGCCGGCGAGACGGCCACCGGCACCGCCCTGATCAAGGTGCGGGCCGGGCACGGCTATCCGCTGCGCGCCCGGGCCACCGCCACCCGCGACCTGGGCGACGGCTGGGACGAGCTGGAGATCCCCTACGGCCACGGGCTGGACGCCTGGCTGGTGGAGTTCGGCCCGGACGTGATCGTGCTCGAACCGGCCGAGCTGCGGGCCGATGTGATCGACCGGCTGCGTGCCGTGGCCAAGGGCTGAGAGGAACGGGACCGACTACTCATGGCCGTCAACGCCATCGACCAGACCCGGCGGATGCTGTCGCTCGTCACCTACCTGCGCGAGCGCCCCGGCGCCCGCGTCGCCGACGTGGCCCGCGCCTTCGGGATCACCGAGGACGAGCTGATCGGCGACCTCGACGTGCTGCCCATGTGCGGCACCAGCTTCCGCGGCGGCGACCTGCTGGACATCGACACCGACGGTGACCGCATCTGGTGGCACAACCCCGACGCCTCGGGCACCAGCACCGGCGAGCCGCTGCGGCTCGCGGCCGACGAGGCCACCGCGTTGCTGGTGGCCGCCCGCGCCGTCGCCACCCTGCCCGGGCTGCGCGAGGGCGACCGGCAGGCGCTGGTCCGTGCCACCGCCAAGATCGAGGCGGCGGCCGGGGAGGCCGCGGGCGCCAGCTCGCGGCTCTCGGTCAGCTTCGAGTCCGAGGGCGGCGTCTTCGCCGAGGTCGACCGGGCCATCTCCGAGCGCCGCCGGCTCTGGCTGCGCTACTACTCGCCCGCGCGGGACGAGCTCACCGAGCGCGAGGTCGATCCGATCCGGCTGTTCGCCGTCGGCCGCACCTACATGGAGGCCTGGTGCCGGCTCACCGAGGCCCGGCGCACCTTCCGGCTGGACCGGGTGGCCGAGATCCGGCTGCTGGACGCGCCCGCCGACCCGCCGCCCGTCGAACTGCGCGACCTGTCCGAGGCGCTGGTCCAGCCCGCCGCCGAGGACCCCGAGGTCGTCATCGAGGTCGGCCCCGGCGGCCGCTGGGTCGCCGAGTACTACCCGCACGACAGCGCCGAGGAACTGCCCGAGGGCGGGCTGCGGATCACCCTGCGCGCCCCCGACCCCGCCTCGCTGCGGCGGCTGGCGCTGCGGCTGGGCCGCGACGGGCGGATCGTCTCCCCGCAGGAACTGGCGGACAGCGCGCGGGACGCGGCCCGCGAGGCCCTCGCGGGCTACGGCGAGTGAGCGGCCACGGAGAGAGGAGGCCGCAGTGAACGGTGTGAAAGGGGATCCGATGGACGGGTGCACGACGGTCGCCGCGGTCTTCAAGGCCGCCTGCCCCGACTGCCGCAGCAGCTTCGAGCTGGCCGCGGGGGCGCTGCGGCTGGCGATCGGCGCCAGCGACCGCACCACCTTCTACTCCTTCACCTGCCCCGACTGCGGCTCCGCGGTGCGCAAGCCCGCGGGGGAGCGGATCGTCGCGCTGCTGACCGACGGCGGCGTGCGGACGCTGCGCCTCCACATCACCGCCTGACCTGGCCGTTTCCCCCGATAGGCTCGTCCCATGCTGTGGCCCGTGATCGCCGTCGTCCTCGCCTTCTGCGGCATCGCCGTGCTCGGGGTGCTCTCCGTGCGCGTCTTCGTGGAGGTGAGACGGCTGGCCCGGCAGGTGGCCGACAGCTCGCAGCGCATCACCCGCGCGGCCGAGGAGCTGGAGCGGGCCGCGGGCCCGCTGGCCTCGCAGACCGCACAGGTGCTCCACCGGGACTGAATCCGCGCTCGTCCGCCGCCCTGCTGAGGCCCGGAACCGGACGGGTAGTCTGGTTCCGGCGGCCCTGGTGACGAGGCGGAGGGCCGCAACTGGGAGTATGCAGAGGGATTGCCCGGCGTTCACTGCTGCGCGTTACGATCGCTGCGGTACGTCTGGTGGACATTTGTCCGGTCAGTCGTCAGTCCCAGTCCATCCCGCTTCGGTGAGAAGGTACACGCATATGTTCGGACGGCTCGGCGCCCCCGAGATCATCCTCATCCTCGTCGTGGTCGTGCTGCTGTTCGGCTCGAAGAAGCTGCCGGACATGGCGCGCTCCCTCGGCAAGTCCGCGCGGATCCTCAAGAGCGAGACCAAGGCCATGCGCTCCGAGGGCCAGGACAACGCCTCCGCCCCGGCCGACCCGCCCGCCGACGCGCAGAGCCCCCGTACCATCAAGGCTGCCCCCGGCGACGCGACCTCCCGCCCGGTGAACGAGCCGGGCGACCGCACGACGCAGCGCTGAACCCGGCAAAGATCAGGACGGCGCCGTCTGCCGCCGTCCGCCGCACGAGATAGGGACGTGGGTTGGCCAACTCTGCCCGCAAGAAGGTGAAGGACCCCGAGGGCCGGATGCCCCTCGTGGAGCACCTGCGCGAGCTGCGCAATCGGCTCGCGAAGTCCGTGGTCGCCATTGTCGTGGTGGCCGTGGTGGCGGCCTTCTACTACAAGGACATCATCGAGGTCTTCAAGCATCCGATCCAGCAGGCGATCGGCTGCCAGGTCTCCTTCTCCGAGCTGTCGCAGAAGGACGCCACCAAGACCTGCGGCAACATCACCATGTCGGGCCTCGTCGGGCCCTTCACCCTCATGGTGAAGGTCTCGCTGGTCTCCGGCCTGGTGCTGTCCAGCCCGGTCTGGCTGTACCAGCTGTGGGCGTTCCTGGCGCCCGGGCTGCACAGGAGCGAGAAGAAGTACGCGCTGGGCTTCGTCGCCGCCGGCGTCCCGCTCTTCGGGGCCGGCGCCTACTTCGCGTACTGGGCCCTGCCCGCGGCCGCGAAGGTCCTCATCGACTTCACGCCGCAGGGCGTCACCAACCTGCTGCCGCTCGACGAGCTCATCGACCTCGTCACGCGCCTGGTGGTCGTCTTCGGCCTCTCCTTCGAGCTGCCGCTGCTGCTGATGATGCTCAACTTCGGCGGCATCCTCTCCGGCCGCCGGATGCTCGGCTGGTGGCGGCCCATGGTCATGGGCGTCACGGTCTTCGCCGCCGTGGCCACGCCGACCGTGGACCCGTTCTCGATGTTCCTGCTGGCCGGCCCGATCATCGTGCTCTACTTCATCGCCGTCGGCATCGCGCTGGTCAACGACAGGCGCAAGCAGAAGGCGAACCCGGACCGCGACCTGGACGACGACGAGGCGGCCCCGCTGGACCTCACCCCGCAGTCCATCGGCGACAGCGAGCCGCTGCCCGCCCTGCCGGAGCAGCCGTCCGCCGACGGCGCGCACTCCACCGGCCGGTCCGGGTACGACGACGTGACCTGACCCGACCCGGATGCCCTGCCGAGGGGCGGTCGCCGATGCCGGCGACCGCCCCTCCGCCGTTGTCCGAACTGGTGCGGCCGCCCGGTGACCAGCCGGTAGGGTCCCCGCGTGACCAGCGACATCACGCTCTTCGTCAACCCCTCCGCGGGCCGCGGCCGCGGCGCCCGCGCCGCCCGGCCCGCGGCCGCGGTGCTCCGCGGCGCCGGGTTCCACGTCCGTACCGTCGTCGGCACCGACGCCCCCGACGCGCTGCGCCGCGCGCGGGAGGCGGTCGCGGGCGGGACGGGCGCGCTGATCGCCGTCGGCGGCGACGGCATGGTCTCGCTCGCGCTCCAGGCCGTGGCCGGCACCCTCACGCCGCTCGGTGTGGTCGCCGTCGGCACCGGCAACGACTTCGCCCGTGCCAACCGGCTGCCCGTGCGCGCCCCGGCGGCGGCCGGCCGGGCCGTCGCCCGCTCCCTCAAGGAGGACGGCGGCCGGGCCGTCGATCTCGGACTGGCCGGCGGCACCTGGTTCGGCACCGTCCTGGCCTCCGGCTTCGACTCCCGCGTCAACGACCGCGGCAACCGGCTGCGTTTCCCCACCGGGCGGCTGCGCTACAACGCCGCGATGATCGCCGAACTCGCCGCCCTGCGGCCCATCCCGTACCGGATCCGCCTCGACGACGGTCCCGAGCAGCAGTTGGAGGCGACCCTCGTCGCCGTCGGCAACGCCGGCTCCTACGGCGGCGGCATGCGCATCTGCGGCAGCGCCCGCCTCGACGACGGGCTCTTCGACATCACCGTCGTCGGCCCCTGCAGCCGCTCCACCCTCCTCGCCGTCTTCCCCCGTGTCTACCGCGGCACCCACCTCGGCCATCCCACGGTCACCGTCCACCGGGCCACCAGGGTGACCCTGGAGGCGGACGGGATCACCGGCTACGCCGACGGCGAACCGCTGGGCCCGCTGCCGCTCACCGCGGAGACGGTGCCGGGCGCTGTGCGCCTGCTGGGAGCCGCACAGTCGGTTCGCGCAGCCGGTTAAAGATCAGGTGCCTGTCATACGTGCCCGGTAGGCTCGTATCCAAGATGACCGACGACATGCCCCCTGCTGAGCGCTACGCCCTGGCCAGGCAGCGCGCCGCCGAGCAGGCCACCGCGCTTGCCCCCTTCCGCGAGATGTACGACTTCGAGCTGGACCCCTTCCAGATCGAGGCGTGCAAGGCCCTGGAGGCCGGAAAGGGCGTGCTGGTCGCGGCCCCGACCGGCTCGGGCAAGACCATCGTGGGCGAGTTCGCCGTCCACCTGGCCCTCACCCAGGGCCGCAAGTGCTTCTACACCACGCCCATCAAGGCGCTGTCGAACCAGAAGTACAGCGACCTCGTCAAACGCTACGGCGCCGCCAAGGTCGGCCTGCTCACCGGCGACAACAGCGTCAACGCCGACGCCCCGGTGGTCGTGATGACCACCGAGGTGCTGCGCAACATGCTCTACGCCGGCTCGACGGAGCTGATCGGCCTCGGCTACGTGGTCATGGACGAGGTGCACTACCTCTCCGACCGCTTCCGCGGCGCCGTCTGGGAGGAGGTCATCATCCACCTCCCGGAGTCGGTGACCCTGGTCTCCCTCTCGGCCACCGTCTCCAACGCCGAGGAGTTCGGCGACTGGCTCGACACCGTCCGCGGCGACACCGAGGTGATCGTCTCCGAGCACCGGCCCGTCCCGCTGTGGCAGCACGTGCTGGCCGGGCGGCGGATGTACGACCTCTTCGAGGAGAAGGAGAACCGCGCCGGCGCCCCCGGCACGGGCCGCCGCGAGGTCAACCCCGATCTGGTGCGCCTGGCCCGCATGGAGAACAGCCGCCCCATGGGCGGCCGCGACCGCCGCCGCGGCAACCTGCGCGAGGCCGACCGCGAGCGCGACCGCCGCCAGCGCAGCAGGATCTGGACGCCCAGCCGGGTCGAGGTCATCGAACGGCTCGACGCCGAGGGCCTGTTGCCCGCCATCACCTTCATCTTCAGCCGGGCCGGCTGCGAGGCCGCCGTCCAGCAATGCCTCTACGCGGGCCTGCGGCTCAACGACGACGCGGCGCGCGCCCGGGTCCGCGAGATCGTGGAGGAGCGCTGCGCCGCCATCCCCGACGAGGACCTGCACGTCCTGGGCTACTTCGAGTGGCTGGAGGGCCTGGAGCGGGGCATCGCCGCGCACCACGCGGGCATGCTGCCGACCTTCAAGGAGGTCGTGGAGGAGCTCTTCGTCAAGGGCCTGGTCAAGGCGGTCTTCGCCACCGAGACGCTGGCGCTGGGCATCAACATGCCCGCCCGCTCGGTGGTGTTGGAGAAGCTCGTCAAGTGGAACGGCGAGCAGCACGCCGACATCACCCCCGGCGAGTACACCCAGCTGACCGGCCGCGCCGGGCGGCGCGGCATCGACGTCGAGGGCCACGCGGTCGTGCTGTGGCAGCGCGCCATGGACCCGGCCGCCCTCGCGGGCCTGGCCGGCACGCGCACGTACCCGCTGAGATCCAGCTTCAAGCCGTCCTACAACATGGCGGTCAACCTGGTCTCCCAGTTCGGGCGGCACCGCTCCCGCGAACTGCTGGAGACCTCCTTCGCCCAGTTCCAGGCCGACAAGTCGGTCGTCGGCATCTCGCGCCAGGTCCAGCGCAACGAGGAGGGCCTCGCCGGGTACCGCGAGGCCATCGACTGCCACCTCGGCGACTTCGAGGAGTACGCGCGGCTGCGCCGCGAGCTGAAGGACCGCGAGACCGAGCTGGCCAAGCAGGGCGCCGTGCAGCGGCGGGCCGCGGCCGCGGCCGCGCTGGAGCGGCTCAAGCCCGGGGACGTCATCCACGTGCCCACCGGCAAGTTCGCCGGCCTGGCGCTCGTGCTCGACCCCGGCACGGCCCCCGGCCGCACGGACCGGCACCGCGGCTTCGACCCCCACGAGGGGCCGCGCCCGCTGGTGCTCACCGCCGAGCGGCAGGTCAAGCGGCTGGCCCCGATCGACTTCCCGGTGCCGGTCGAGCCGCTGGAGCGGATGCGGATCCCCAAGTCCTTCAACCCGCGCAGCCCGCAGTCCCGGCGCGACCTCGCCTCCGCGCTCCGCACGAAGGCCGGGCACATCGAGCCGGAGCGGCACCGCAAGTCCCGCTCGGCCGCCGTGGACGACACCGAGATCTCGCGCCTGCGCGCCGCGATCCGGGCGCACCCCTGCCACGGCTGCGACGAGCGCGAGGACCACGCCCGCTGGGCCGAGCGCTATCACCGGCTGCTGCGCGACACGCGCCAGCTGGAGCGGCGTATCGAGGGCCGGACGAACACGATCGCCCGCACCTTCGACCGCATCTGCGCGCTCCTGACCGACCTCGGCTACCTGCACGGCGACGAGGTGACCGAGGACGGCCGCCGGCTGGCCCGCCTGTACGGCGAGCTGGACCTGCTGGCCTCGGAGTGCCTGCGCGACGGCGTCTGGGAGGGCCTCAAGCCGGCCGAACTGGCCGCGTGCGCCTCGGCGTTGGTCTACGAGGCCCGTGCCGCGGACGAGGCGATGGCCCCGAAGCTGCCGTCGGGCGCCGCGAAGGAGGCGCTCGCGGAGATGGTCCGCATCTGGGGCCGGCTGGACGCCCTGGAGGAACAGCACAAGATCAACCAGGCCGAGGGCGTCGGCCAGCGCGAGCCGGACCTCGGCTTCGCGTGGGCCGCGTACCGGTGGGCCTCCGGCCACGGGCTGGACGAGGTGCTGCGGGAGATCGAGATGCCGGCGGGGGACTTCGTGCGGTGGTCGAAGCAGCTGATCGATGTGCTGGGGCAGATTGCCGCGGCCTCGCCGGCGGGCAGTCCGGTTGCGCGGAACGCACGTAAGGCGGTTGACGGTCTGCTGCGGGGGGTCGTGGCGTACTCGTCGGTGGGGTGACCGGTCCTGGGGGCTTCGCCCCCAGGACCCCTGGTTCTGCGGCTGCGGGCCGGCTGTGGCCGGTCGCGCCCACGCGGCGGAGCCGCTGGGGGTACCTCCTGGGGGCACCCCCAGCGGTAGCTGGGGGAGGTAGCCGGGGGAGTAACGGCCCCGCGCCCCTATCGGGGCGCAACCAGCGGCGGGTCAGGGGCGGTTCCTCCTGCGCCGCGTCACCAAGTACGTCGCCGCAGACGCCAGCACCGCCGACAGTGCCGCGGTGCCCGCGATCACCGCCGCCAACTCGCCCAGCCCGACGCCCCCGCCGTCGTCCTCCTCGTCCGGCGCCGTCTCGCTCGTGCGGTCCACCGCGTCGTCGTAACTCGCGTGCGACGCGCAGAAGTCCCGGTTCCCCGGGTCCATGTCGGAGGTGACGGTCAGCTCCGCCGTGTCCACCGTCTCGTCGTCCTCCTTCAACTCCACCGGGTACGTGCCCGGTTCGACGTCGCAGAGGACCATGCCGGCCACCGTGGTGTAGAGCTCGCCGTCCTTGCCCGTGCGGAATCGTTTGTCCCGGAGCGTGAGCTTCTTCACGAACGCTTCCGACTCCACCGTCAGACTGCCGTGGTCCTGGCCGGTCGTCACCGTGAAGACCGTCTCCCGGCCGCGCTGGGCGGCACCCCCCTCGTGCTCCAGCGACGAGTCGCCGGATCCGGAGCCGGGGGAGGGCAGGGCGAGCGCGGCCGCGGCGGCCGCGGCCA
Source organism: Streptomyces sp. AM25 (assembly GCF_058146165.1). Taxonomy (NCBI): domain Bacteria; kingdom Bacillati; phylum Actinomycetota; class Actinomycetes; order Kitasatosporales; family Streptomycetaceae; genus Streptomyces; species Streptomyces sp. AM25. Next base: position 147,449 of record NZ_JBKIWN010000004.1, read on the forward strand.
CGGCTGTCCGGGCAAGGTACATGCAGCGAGGATACGGGGCGTCAGGCCGCCGCCGGGCCCTCCTGTTCGGCCTCGACCTGCTGGTTCCACTCGCGCTTCGCCGCCTGCCAGCCGTCCTCGTCGTGGCCCCGGCGCCAGTAGCCGGAGATCGACAGCCGCTCGCGCGGCACCCCGCGCTCCATGCGCAGGTGGCGGCGCAACTCCTTCACGAAGCCGGCCTCGCCGTGGACGAAGGCGTGCACGTCGCCCGGCGGGAAGTCGAGCGAACGCACCGCCTCCACCAGGGCCTTGCCGACCGGTGCGCCGTCGCGGTGCAGCCAGGAGACCGCCACCCCGGCGGGCAGCCGCAGCTCCTGCCGCTCCCGCTCGTCGGCGACCTCGACGAAGGCGTGGACCACGGCGCCCTCCGGCATCCGCTCCAGTGCCGCGGCGATGGCCGGCAGTGCGCTCTCGTCGCCCGCGAGCAGGTGCCACTCGGCGGCCGGGTCGGGGGCGTAGGCGCCGCCGGGGCCCAGGAAGAGGATCTCCGTGCCCGGCTCGGCGCGGACGGCCCACGGTCCGGCGAGGCCCTCGTCGCCGTGGACGACGAAGTCGACCGTCAGCTCCTGCGCCGCGCGGTCGAAGGCGCGGACCGTGTACGTACGCGTCCGCGGCCACGCGTGGCGCGGCATGTCGCGGCGGATCGCCTCGATGTCGAACGGCTCCGGGTAGGCGACGCCCTCGACCGGGAAGAGCAGCTTCACATAATGGTCGGTGCACTCGCCGGCCTCGAAGCCGGCGAGGCCCTCGCCGCCCAGCACCACTCGGACCATGTGCGGGGACAGCCGCTCGGTGCGCACCACGCGGGCGCGGGTCACCTGCGGTTTATTGCGGACGGGACGCTCTGCCACGGTTGTCTCCCTGGGGCGCGGTGCACGATAAGTAAGGTCTGCCTAACTTAACAGCTCACCCGGCGAGGGTGGTGAGCAGCCGCTGCAAAGATCCGCCCAACCCCCAGCGCGCCGCGAGCACTTCCAGCTCCTCCGGATCGCGGGGCACGGCCGGCAGCGCGGCGTCGCACGGCGGCACCGGCACGTCGGAGGCGACCCGCACCACCGTGGGCGCCACCTCCAGGTACGGACGGGCCTCCAACAGCCGCCTGCGCTGCGCGGGCGTCAGCCGGGACGCCGGGTCCTCGGCGGCGGCCGTGATCCCCGCGAGGTCGCCGTACGCCGCCAGCAGCTTCGCGGCGGTCTTCTCGCCGATGCCCGGCACGCCCGGCAGCCCGTCGCTGGGGTCGCCGCGCAGCAGCGCCAGGTCCGCGTACCCCGGCCCGTCCACCCCGTACTTCTCGCGCAGCACCGCCTCGTCCACGATCTGCAGCGTGCCGACGCCCTTGACCGGGTACAGCACGCGCACGCCGCGCGCGTCGTCGACGAGCTGGTAGAGGTCGCGGTCGCCGGTGACGATGTCCACCGGGCCCTGCGCCCGGGCGGTCAGGGTGCCGATCACGTCGTCCGCCTCGTACCCCGCGGCGCCGATGCGGGCGATGCCGAGCGCGTCGAGCACCGCCTCGATCACCGGGACCTGCGGGGAGAGGGTGTCCGGCGTCTCCTCCGCGTCCGGCCCGCCCTCGACCTCCTCGGCCACCCGGTGCGCCTTGTACGAGGGGATCAGGTCCACCCGCCACTGCGGCCGCCAGTCGGCGTCCATGCAGGCCACCAGGTCGTCCGGCTGGTGGTCGGCGACGAGCCGGGCGATGAAGTCGAGCAGGCCGCGCACCGCGTTCACGGGCGTGCCGTCCGGGGCCTTCACCGACTCGGGCACCCCGAAGTAGGCGCGGAAGTACAGGGAGGCGGTGTCGAGGAGCATCAGGCGTCGCGTCACGAGTTCGATGATGCCGCATGCCACCGACATGTGAACTGGATCACTGTTCGGTTTGACCGGAATGAGCCGGGGCAGGCGCGGGCCCGTAGTACGCCCGGCCCGTCGGGGGAGGCCGGGTGAAGCGAGTTCGACCCGAGAGGTATATGTGTCCAGGCTGCAAGCCGAGCACTTGTTCAAGGTGTTCGGCAGACGACCCGAAGCCGCCGTGCCGCGGCTCAAGAGCGGCGCGAGCCGCGAGGAGCTGCGTGCGGAGGGCACCACGGCGGCGGTCATCGACGCCTCGTTCGAGGTCGAGGCCGGCCAGATCTTCGTGGTGATGGGACTCTCCGGCTCCGGCAAGTCCACGCTGCTGCGCATGCTCAACGGGCTGGAGGACCCCACCGCGGGCCGGGTGCTCTACGACGGACAGGACCTGACCGCCCTGTCCCCGCGCGAGCTGCGCGAGGTCCGCTCGCGGAACATCAGCATGGTCTTCCAGCACTTCGCCCTCTTCCCGCACCGCAGCGTGCTGGAGAACGCCGCCTACGGCCTCGAGGTGCGCGGCGTGCCCCGCGCGGAGCGCGAGGAGCGGGCCACCGAGGCGCTGCACCTGGCCGGGCTGAAGGGCTGGGAGAAGTCCTGGCCCGACGAGCTCTCCGGCGGCATGCAGCAGCGCGTGGGCCTCGCCCGCGCGCTGGCCACCGACGCCGACCTGCTGCTGATGGACGAGTCCTTCAGCGCCCTCGACCCGCTGATCCGCCGCGACATGCAGGATCAGCTGCTCGACCTGCAGAAGCGGCTCAAGAAGACGATCGTGTTCATCACCCACGACCTCAACGAGGCCATGCGCCTGGGCGACCGGATCGCCGTCATGCGCGACGGCCGCATCGTCCAGAACGGCACCGCCGAGGACATCCTCGTCCGGCCCGCCAACGACTACGTGGCCTCCTTCATCCAGGACGTCGACCGCTCCCGGGTCCTCACCGCGGGATCCATCATGGAGAAGGCCGCGGCCGTCCCGGACGGCGCCGCGACCGTCGGCGCCGAGGCGCCCGTCGCCGACCTGTTCGCCCCCTTCGCCTGCAACGGCGACCCGGTCGTCGTCACGGACGAGGCCGGCCGGCCCACCGGAGTGATCACCCGGGACCGCCTCATGGCGGCCCTGAGCGACCGGCCGGTGCAGCGCGCCGAGGAGGTGACCGCCGGTGCCTAGGATCCACCTCGGAAGCTGGGCCAAGACGGCCGTCGACTGGCTCCAGTCCCACCTCGGCGGCCTCTTCGACATCATCAGCACCGTCCTGAGCGGCATGTACGACGGCGTGGACGCGGTGCTCGGCGCCCCGAACGCGCTGATCATGGCCGGCATCCTCGCGGTCGTCGCCTGGTGGCTGCGCGGACTGCTCGCCGCCGTGCTGGCCTTCGTGGGCCTCGCGCTCATCGACTCCTTCGGGCTGTGGCACGAGGCGATGGCCACGCTGTCCCTCGTGCTCGTCGCGAGCGTCATCACCCTGCTGGCCGCCGTGCCGCTGGGTATCTGGGCGGCCCGCAACCGGCGGGTCAGCGGGGTGCTGCGCCCCGTCCTGGACGTCATGCAGACGATGCCGGCCTTCGTCTACCTGATCCCCGGCGTGATGTTCTTCTCCATCGGCACCGTGCCGGGCCTGATCGCGACGGTCGTCTTCTCCATGCCGCCGGGCGTGCGGATGACCGAGCTCGGCATCCGCCAGGTCGACGGCGAACTCGTCGAGGCGGCCAAGGCGTTCGGCACGCCGCCGCGCGACACCCTCACCCGGGTCCAGCTGCCGCTGGCGCTGCCCACCATCATGGCGGGCGTCAACCAGGTCATCATGCTGGCGCTGTCCATGGTCGTCATCGCCGGCATGGCGGGCGCGGGCGGCCTCGGCGAGGCCGTGTACGCGGCCGTCACCCAGGTCGACATCGGCCGCGGCGTGGAGAGCGGCCTCGCCGTCGTCGTCCTCGCCATGTACCTGGACCGGATGACGGGCGCCCTCAGCCGCCGGGTCTCGGCGCTGGGCCGCCGGGCCGCCGCGGCACAGAGCGCCGCGGGCCTCTCCCGGTACGCGAGCGTCCTGCGCTACCGGCCCGGCACGGCCGTGGCCACCGTGGGCGTCGTCGTCCTCGCGCTCGTCGCGGGCGGCATGCGGATCGCCGACGGCGACGGCGACCGGGACAACGTGGCCGCGGGCAAGAACGTCGGCCAGGGCAAGGCCGTGAAGCTCGGCTACTTCCCGTGGGACGAGGCCGTCGCCTCGACCTACCTGTGGCAGAACATCCTCGAGGACCGCGGCTACAAGCCGGACGTCAAGCAGCTCGACCCCGGACCGCTCTACACGGCCCTGGCCCAGGGCCAGATGGACGTGCAGTTCGACTCGTGGCTGCCCACGACGCACAAGCAGTACATGGACCGCTACGCCGACAAGCTCACCGACCTCGGCTCCTGGTACGGGCCGACCTCGCTGGAGCTGACCGTGCCCTCGTACGTCAAGGACGTCGACTCGCTGGCGGACCTGAAGGGCAAGGGCTCCGAGTTCGGCGGGAAGATCGTCGGCATCGAGGCCAGCGCCGGCATGATGGGCAAGCTCAACGACAAGGTGCTCAAGGAGTACGGCCTCGACGGCGAGTACAAGGTCGTCTCGTCCTCGACGGCCACGATGCTGGCCGACCTGGACCGGGCCATCAAGAAGAAGGAACCCGTCGTGACCACGCTGTGGTCGCCGCACTGGGCCTACGGCACCTACGACCTGAAGAAGCTCAAGGACCCCAAGGGCGCCTGGGGCGAGGGCGAGCAGATCCACGCGGTGGGCAAGAAGGACTTCGCCGAGGACTTCCCGAAGATCGCGGAGTGGATCAAGAACTTCAAGATGTCGGAGAAGGACCTGTCGTCCCTGGAAGCGGAGATCCAGAAGGGCGGCAAGGGCAAGGAGAAGGAGTCCGCACGGCGCTGGCTGGACGCACGGCCGGGGCTGGAGGACGAGATCGCGCCGGTGCACTAGCAGCGCGTGGTCGCGCCCTGAAGGGGCGGGGGGTCGCACAATGTGCGTCCCCCCGCGTGGGCGCGACGGGACGCCCCGTAAGGGGCGCGGGGAACTGCGCGATCAGCCCCCACCGGCCTGCAGTCGACGCACCGCCCCAGGGGTCCGGGGCGCAGCCCCGGGAACGTCGGCTGCAGGCGCGTCGTGGCTGATCGCGCAGTTCCCCGCGCCCCTTCCGGGGCGCATCATCACCCCATGACCACCTGCCGCGTCGTCTCCCTCGTCCCCTCCCTCACCGAGGCCGTCGCCGCCACCGCGCCCGGACTGCTCGTCGGTGCAACCGACTGGTGCGACCACCCCGCCGGCCTGGACGTCGCCCGCATCGGCGGCACCAAGAACCCCGACACGGCCCGCATCGCGGACCTCGCGCCCGACCTCGTCATCGCCAACGAGGAGGAGAACCGCGCCCCGGACCTGGCCGCCCTGCGGGCCGCCGGCATCCCGGTGCTCGTCACCGAGATCCGCACGCTGGAGCAGGCGTTCAGCGAGCTGGAACGCGTCCTGGTGGATGTATGCGGGCTGCCTCGCCCCGCCTGGCTCGACGCAGCCCGCACCGCCTGGCGCCAACTACCGCCCGCAGGGCCCCCGGTACGGGCCGTCGTGCCCGTGTGGCGCCGGCCCTGGATGGTGCTGGGCCGGGACACCTTCGCGGGCGATCTCCTCGCCCGTCTCGGCGTGGTCAACATCCTTGCCGGGCACGCCGAGCGCTACCCCCGCATCCCCCTGGACGAGCTCAACGCGTGCGGCGCGCAGTTGGTCGTCCTGCCCGACGAGCCCTACCGCTTCGCGCACGACGACGGCCCCGAGGCGTTCCCGGGGCTGCCGTCCGCGCTCGTCAGCGGGCGTCATCTCACGTGGTACGGACCGTCACTGACACGGGCGCCAGAGGTGCTGGGGCGGGCGCTGCGAGCAGCCGTCCGCTGACCAGTCCGGCCAGGGTGCGGGTCCCGGCCACCGCCCAGGCGGTCACCAGCAGCACGTACAGGGCGGCGGCCAGCCAGGTGAAGGCGTGCAGCCCGGTGTGGCGGCCCAGCGCGGCGGCGCCGGTGACGCAGGTGCCGACGGGGAAGGTGAACGCCCACCAGGTCATCGCGAAGCCCATGCCCTGCCGGAAGGCCCGTACCGTCATCGCCACGGAGAGCAGCAGCCACAGCAGGGCGAAGCCGATCACGGGGGCGCCGTAGAGCACGGCGAACGCGGCCGTGGCGGAGGCGTACCGGCCGCCCGCGGTGGCGTCGGCGAGGTTGTTGACGGCCGTCACGGACTGGCCCAGCGGGCCCAGCACCAGGAACAGCGCCGGGGTGAGCGCGACGGGCAGCGGGCCGTGGTGGACCAGCCGCGAGAAGACCAGCGGCAGGATGAGGAGCACGGTCAGCAGGCTCATGCCGAACAGCGCGTAGCAGCCCAGCGTCATCGCGTCCCGCCACTGTCCGGCCGGCAGGTGCGGCACGAGCGCGGGGCCCAGCGCGGCGGACACCATCGGGGCCACCACGGGCAGCAGCCACACCGGGGAGGCCTGGCCCGGCTCGATGCGGTGCCGGGTCACCATCAGGTACGGGACACCGGCCGCCGCGACCAGGCCGACGACCGTGCCGGCGGTCCACAGCACGGCGTCGGCGGCCACGGCCGCGTCCTGCCCGATCACCCCGGAGCCCACGGAGAGGGTGGCGCCGCCCACCGCGAGGAGGGCCATGGCCAGGCAGCCGTAGAAGGGGGCGACGGCCGGGTCGTCCAGGTGTCGGCGGGCCTGGTCGGAGTGGCGGGCCCAGTGCACGGCCCGCGCCCCGAGCAGCGTCAGCAGCATCAGTGCGGCCAGCGCCCACACGATTTCGTACGCGCCGCGCAGTCCGGGCGCGTGCAGGGGGAGGGCGGCGCCGGCCGCGGCGACGATCGCCGTGCCCATGACCGAGGCGTACCAGTTGGGGCCGAGGTGTCTCATGGGTCCACGATCTCCCCCCGGAACGGCTCCCACCAGGGCCGTTGCAGCTATGAGGGCATAAGCTGGGGTTATGGGCGAGGGAGACGGTCCGCAAGTGCCGCTGGCGCACCGGGTGCCCGACCTCGGGGCGCTGGAGCTGCTGCTCGCCGTGGCCCGGCTGGGCAGCCTGGGGCGGGCGGCGCGGGAACTGGGCATCACCCAGCCCGCCGCCAGCGGGCGCATCCGCAGCATGGAGCGGCTGCTCGGCGTGGCCCTCGTGGAGCGGTCGCCGCGCGGCTCGCGGCTGACGGACGCCGGGGTGCTCGTCACCGACTGGGCGCGGCGGGTCGTGGAGGCGGCCGAGGCCTTCGACGCGGGGGCGCAGGCGCTGCGGGGGCGCCGCGACTCGCGGCTGCGGGTGGCGGCGAGCATGACGATCGCCGAGTACCTGCTGCCCGGCTGGCTGGTCGCGCTGCGCGGGGAGCGGCCCGGTACGGCGGTGTCGCTGCTGGCCGGCAACTCGGCGGCGGTGGCGGAACGGCTGCTGGCGGGGGAGGCGGACCTGGGCTTCGTCGAGGGGCTCGACGTGCCGGCCGGGCTCGACGGGGCGACCGTGGGGCACGACCGGCTCGTGGTGGTGGCTCCGCCGGGGCACCCGTGGGCACGGCGCCGTTCCCCGCTGGACGCGGGGGAGTTGGCGGCCACGCCGCTGATCCTCCGCGAGCGGGGGTCCGGTACGCGGCAGGTGCTGGACGCGGCACTGGGCGGCGTGGCACCGCCGCTCCTGGAGCTGGCGTCCACCACGGCCGTGAAGTCGGCCGTGGTCAGCGGCGCGGGGCCGTCCGTGCTGAGCGAACTCGCGGTGCGGGACGAACTCGCGTCCGGGCGGCTGGTCGAGATCCACGTGGCGGGGCTCGCCCTGCGGCGGGCGTTGCGGGCGGTGTGGCCGCACGGGCACCGGCCGACGGGGCCGGCGCGTGACCTGCTGGGGTTGACGCGCCCGTCGTCTCCCGGGGCTGCGCCCCGGATCCCTTGAGCGCTCCGCGGGAAGCGCGGTGCGTCGGCTGCGGGTTCGTCGTGGCTGGTCGCGCCCACGCGGCGGAGCCGCATATATCACCGCCCCGCGCCCCTTCGGGGCGCGATCACGCAGGGCCTCATCCCTCCGCCGCCTCCACCACCCCCCGCACCAGCCCGTACTCGTCCCCCACCTCCGGGTGCCACTGCACCCCCACCGCGAAGCCGGCACCCGGCAGTTCAACCGCCTCCACCGTCCCGTCCTCCGCATGCGCCGACGCGACAAGCCCCCGGCCCAGCCGGGCCACCCCCTGGTGATGGTGCGTCGCCACCGCCGGGCCCTTCACCAACGTCGCCGTCCGGGTCCCCGGCACCACCGTGACCGCATGGTCCCTGAACGCGCCCACCACCGGGTTGTGCCCCTCGTGCCCCACCTCGTCCGGCAGGTGCTGGCACAGTGTGCCGCCCGCGTGGACGTTCATCAGCTGCATGCCGCGGCAGATGCCCAGCACCGGCACGCCCTGCTCCAACGCGGCCTCCAGCAGCGCCAGTTCCCAGCGGTCGCGTGCGGGCACCGGCGCACCCGCGCGCGGATGCGGCTGTTCCCCGTACAGCGCCGGGTCGAGATCCTCGCCGCCCGCGAGGACGAGCCCGTCCAGGCGACGCAGCAACGGGGCCGCCGCCGCGGGGTCGTCGGGCGGCAGCATGGCCACCAGGCCGCCCCCGCGCCGGACGTACTGCGGGTACGCATCCGGCAGCAGCGCCGCCGGGAGGTCCCACGCGACGCCCCAGCGGGCCCGGCACAGGTAGGTGGTGACGCCGATGAGAGGCTGAACGGGCATGTCTTTCCAGGTCCTTTCGCTATGTTCCGTCACTCGCGCGTCAGCTCCGCCTCGGCCGCCGCCAGGGCCGCGAACTCCTCCTCGGGCGCGTTCGCCACCAGGCGGTGGCGGCTGTAGAACCCGAAGTAGGCCGCCGCGACCGCGTAGACGCCCAGCGCGATGAAGGCCGCCGTCACGTCCACCAGGAACGTGGCCACCAGCGCCGAACAGGCCAGCAGGAAGGCCACCGTCGACGTCACCGTCCCGCCCGGGGTGCGGTACGGGCGGTGCAGCCCCGGTTCCCGGCGGCGCAGCACGATGTGGGAGAGCGACATCAGCGCGTACGAGATGGTGGCGCCGAAGACCGCGACGTTGAGCATGCGCGCCCCGTCCCCCGTCGCCGCGGCGAGGGCGAAGCCCAGGGTGCCCGGCACCAGCAGGCCGAGCCAGGGGGCCTTGCGGCGGCTGGTGAGGGAGAGGAAGCGGGGGAGGTAGCCGGCGCGGGAGAGGGCGAACAGCTGGCGCGAGCCGGCGTAGATGAGGGAGAAGAAGGAGGCCACCAGGCCTGCCAGACCGGCGTAGTTGACGATCCTGCTCAATGCCGTGGCGTGCCCGTCCGGCTGCAGCGCGGTCACCAGCGGGTTGCCCGCCTCCTTGATCGCGTCGGCCCCGCCCGCCCCGCCGGCGGCGACGAACGTGAGCAGGGCGAGGAGCAGCAGGATGCCCATGGACGTCGCCATCGCCTTCGGGAGCGTGCGCGCCGGGTCCTTCGTCTCCTCCGCGGCCAGCGGCACCCCCTCGACCCCGAGGAAGAACCACATGCCGAACGGGAAGGCCGCCCAGATGCCCAGCACCCCGAACGGCAGCCAGGACGAGGCCCCGAAGGCCGAGTGGTCGACGGGGATGTCGTCCAGCCGCCCCGCGTCGAAGTGCGTGAACGCCCCGGCGGCGAAGACCAGCAGCGCGGCGACCGCGATCCCGGTCACCACGAAGGAGAACCGCAGGGCCTCGCCCACGCCCCACAGGTGGATGCCTATGAAGACGGCGAAGCAGGCGAGATACACCGGCCACCCGGACGTGAGGCCGAACAGGTGCAGCGAGGCGACGTAGTCCCCGATGAAGATGGAGATGGCGGCGGGCGCCAGGACGTACTCGATGAGGATCGCGGTCCCGGTGAGGAAGCCGCCCCACGGGCCGAGCGCGCGCCGGGCGAAGCCGTAACCGCCGCCCGCCGTGGGCAGGATGGCGGCCAGTTCGGCGAGGGCGAAGACCATGCAGGTGTACATCAGGCCCATCAGGGCAGCGGCTGCGGCGAGTCCGCCGAACCCCCCGTGCGCCAGGCCGAAGTTCCAGCCGGAGTAGTCGCCGGAGACGACATAGGCCACGCCGAGGCCCGTGAGCAGCAGGGGGCCTGCGCTGCCCCGGCGCAAGGTGCGTTTCTCCAGGTACGCATCCTCGGGGGCGGGCGGACAGGCGGGCGCAGTGCGATCGGCCATGAGCCGCTCCTTCGGGCAATGGTTTTGCGCCATACCTTTGCCGGGTGGGCAGGAGAAAGGCAACCCCCGTGCGTCAATCCCGCGTAACTCCGGCCGTCACACCAGAAACCCCCGCAGCAGCGCCGCCGTGCCGCAGCAGTGCTCCCGCATCACCTCGCGCGCCCGGTCCGCCTCCCCGTCCAGCACCGCCTCCACCAGTGCGGCGTGCTGCCGCTGAGAGTGCTCCAGGTTCCGTACCAGCAGCGGAATGCAGTCCAGCAGGTCGTTGACGGTGGCGCGCACGGCAGCGTACTGCGCGGCCAGTGAGGGGGAACCCGACAGTTCGGCCAAGGTCAGGTGGAGCCGGGTGTCCAGGCGGCGGTAGTCGTGCAGGGGCGCGTCACGGGTGGCGGCCAGCGCCTCCTCCAGGCGGTGCGCCTGCGCCCCGGTCAGCCCGTGCGCCGCGCACAGCCCGGCCGCGCCCGTCTCCAGCACCTCGCGGAAGCGCAGCGTGTCCTCGACGTCCACCGCCGCGACCCGGCGCCGCAGTTCGGCCTCGCCGGAGGCCACGGGCCGGGCGAGCACGAACGTCCCGCCGTAGCGGCCGCGCCGGCTCTCCACCAGCCCCTGGTCGTGCAGCACCTTCAGCACCTCGCGCAGCGTCACCCGGCTGATGTGCAGCCGGTCCGCCAACTCCCGTTCCGCGGGAAGCCGTTCGCCCTGCGCGACCAGGCCCAGACGCAGGAGCTGGAGTATCTGCTGCAGGGCCTCCTCGAAGCCGTTGCCCGCACGGACCGGCCGCAGCACCGGCGCCAGCCGCTCCGCCGTATCCGCATTCTCGTTCATCGGCCCCCTTCCCAATCAATGGTCTACCGGCCTACCTTAAGACCTCCGGTCGCACCGCCGAAGGCCCGACAGGGAGGCACCACCGTGGCAGACCGCACACCCCCGCTCGCCGTCGACGAACTGCGCCGGCTCGTCGACGCCGGGGAGATCGACACCGTCGTCCTCGCCTTCACGGACATGCAAGGACGGCTCCAGGGAAAGCGGTTCGCCGCCCGGTTCTTCCTCGACGACGCCCTCGACCACGGCACGGAGGGCTGCAACTACCTCCTCGCGGTCGACACCGACATGAACACCGTCGACGGCTTCGCGATGTCGTCCTGGGAGCGCGGCTACGGCGACTTCGCCCTGCACGGCGACCTCGGCACCCTCCGCCGCACCCCCTGGAACCCCGGCACCGCCCTGCTCACCGCCGACCTCGCCTGGCACGACGGCTCGCCCGTCCTCGCCTCCCCGCGGCAGATCCTGCGCCGCCAGCTCGACCGGCTGGCCGAGCGCGGCTGGACCGCGTACGCGGGCACGGAGCTGGAGTTCATGGTCTTCCGGGACTCCTACGAGCAGGCGTGGAGCCGCGGTTACCGCGACATGACCCCCGCCAACCAGTACAACTGCGACTACTCCGTCCTCGGCACCGGCCGCATCGAGCCCCTGCTGCGCCGCATCCGCAACGAGATGGGCGCGGCCGGCATGACCGTCGAGTCCGCCAAGGGCGAGTGCAACCTCGGCCAGCACGAGATCGCCTTCCGCTACGCCGACGCCCTCACCACCTGCGACCAGCACGCCGTCTACAAGACCGGCGCCAAGGAGATCGCGGCCCAGGAGGGCATGGCGCTCACCTTCATGGCCAAGTACGACGAGCGCGAGGGCAATTCCTGCCACATCCACCTCTCGCTGCGCGACGAGGCCGGACACCCCGTCATGGCCGACGACAGCGGCCCGTACGGCATGTCCCCCGTCATGCGGCACTTCCTGGCCGGACAGCTCGCCGCGCTGCGGGACTTCACCCTGCTCTACGCCCCCAACATCAACTCCTACAAGCGCTTCCGCCCCGGCTCCTTCGCCCCCACGGCCGTGGCCTGGGGTCCCGACAACCGCACCTGCTCCCTGCGCGTCGTCGGCCGCGGGCACTCCCACCGCTTCGAGAACCGGCTGCCGGGCGGCGACGTGAACCCCTACCTCGCCGTCGCCGGCATGGTCGCGGCCGGGCTGTACGGCATCGAGCACGAGCTCGAACTGCCCGAGGTGTGCACGGGCAACGCGTACGCGGGCGACGCCGTGCACGTCCCCGCCACCCTGCGCGAGGCGGCCGAGCTGTGGGAGGCCAGCCCGATAGCCCGCGCCGCCTTCGGCGACGACGTGGTCGAGCACTACCGGCACATGGCCCGCGTCGAGCAGGAGGCGTACGACACCGCCGTCACGGACTGGGAGCGGTTCCGCTCCTTCGAACGCCTGTAAGGACACGCGATCTTGAACGATCAGCACGAGATCATCAACCCCGCCACCGAGGAACTGATCGCCACCGTCCGGGCGACGGCACCCGAGGACGTGGACGCCGCCGTCCGCCGCGCCGCCGCGGCACAGCGCGGCTGGGCGGCCCTCGCCCCCGGCGACCGCGCCCGCGCGCTGCGCCGCTTCGCCGCGGCCGTGGACGGCCACCTGGAGGAACTCGCCCTCCTGGAGGTCCGCGAGGCGGGCCACCCGGTCGGCAACGCCCGCTGGGAGGCGGGCAACGTCCGCGACCTGCTCGACTACGCGGCCGGGGGAGTGGAACGGCTCCTCGGCGCCCAGATCCCCGTGGCCGGCGGGCTGGACGTCACCTTCCACGAGCCGCTCGGCGTCGTCGCCGTCATCGCCCCCTGGAACTTCCCCATGCCCGTCGCCGCGTGGGGCTTCGCCCCCGCGCTGGCCGCCGGGAACGCCGTGCTCGTCAAGCCCGCCGAGACCACCCCGCTGACCGCCCTGCGGCTGGCCGAACTCGCCCTGGAGGCCGGGCTGCCCGAAGGGCTCCTCCAGGTCCTGCCCGGAGCCGGGCCGGTCACCGGCAACGCCCTGGTCGAGCACCCCGGCGTCGCCAAGGTCGTCTTCACCGGCTCCACCGCCGTCGGGCGGCAGATCATGGCCACGTGCGCGGCGGACGTCAAACGCGTCACCCTCGAACTCGGCGGGAAGAACCCGAACATTGTCTTCGCCGACGCCGACATCGAGCGCGCCGCGGCCGCCGCCCCCGGCTCGTTCCTCGACAACACCGGACAGGACTGCTGCGCCCGCAGCCGCATCCTCGTCCAGCGCTCCGTCTACGACCGCTTCATGGAGCTCCTGGAACCCGCGGTGCTGTCCTGGGTCACCGGCGACCCCGCCGACCCCGGCACGCAGATGGGCCCGCTCGTCTCCGCCGCGCACCGCGAGCGCGTCCGCTCGTACGTCCCCGAGACCGCGCACGCGGCCATCCGCGGCAACGCCCCGGCGGGCAAGGGGTATTGGTACCCGGCGACGGTGCTGGAGGGCCGCCCGGAGGACCGCGCCGCGGTCGAGGAGGTCTTCGGACCGGTGGCCGTCGTCATCCCCTTCGAGGACGAGGAGGAGGCGGTGCGGCTCGCCAACGCCACCGACTACGGGCTGTCCGGCTCGCTGTGGACGCGGGACGTCGCCCGCGCCCTGCGCGTCTCGCGGGCCGTCGCGGCGGGCAACCTCTCCGTCAACTCCCACAGCAGCGTGCGCTACTGGACGCCCTTCGGCGGCTTCAAACGCTCCGGCCTGGGCCGCGAGCTCGGGCCCGACGCCCTGTCCGCCTTCACGGAGACCAAGAACGTCTTCATCAGCACCGAGGGCTGAAATCCCCGGGGGGCACCCCCGGACCCCCGGCCGGCCCCGTGTTCGCCCGACCGTCATGCACCACCAGAGAGAGGCCAGAGTAATGACCGAGCCAACCCCCGTCTGCCGCCGCCTGGTGGGCCGCACGGCCGTCGTGACCGGAGCCGGCAGCGGCATCGGGCTGGCCACCGCGCGGCGGCTCGCCTCCGAGGGCGCGCACGTCGTCTGCGCCGACATCGACGAGACGGCGGGCAAGGCCGCCGCCGATGAGGTCGGCGGCCTGTTCGTCAAGGTCGACGTCACCAGCCCGGAGGAGGTCGAGGCGCTGTTCAAGACGGCCTTCGACACCTACGGTTCGGTCGACGTCGCCTTCAACAACGCCGGGATCTCCCCGCCCGACGACGACTCCATCCTCACCACCGGCCTCGACGCCTGGAAGCGCGTCCAGGAGGTCAACCTGACCTCCGTCTACCTCTGCTGCAAGGCCGCCCTGCCCTACATGCAGCGGCAGGGCCGGGGCTCCATCATCAACACCGCCTCCTTCGTGGCCGTCATGGGCGCCGCCACCTCGCAGATCAGCTACACCGCCTCCAAGGGCGGCGTGCTGGCCATGTCCCGCGAACTGGGCGTGCAGTTCGCCCGCGAGGGCATCCGCGTGAACGCGCTGTGCCCGGGTCCGGTGAACACCCCGCTGCTCAAGGAGCTGTTCGCCAAGGACCCGGAGCGGGCGGCGCGCCGGCTCGTGCACGTGCCCGTGGGCCGGTTCGCCGAGCCCGAGGAGATCGCGTCCGCCGTGGCCTTCCTCGCCAGCGACGACTCGTCGTTCGTCAACGCCGCCGAGTTCCTCGTGGACGGAGGCATCGCGGGCGCCTATGTGACCCCTGTGTAGGGTCCATGATCGAAGCCGGAACCGGCCGTCCGGTCGGTTCCGGTGTTCTGCCCTGCCCGTTTCTGCACCGAAGAGTTCTGATGCGCAAGAAGACCGCCATAGTCGTCGGCCTCGCTGCCGCCGCGACCCTCGCCGCCCCGCTGCCCGCCGGGGCGGCCACCGCCCACTCCCGGCCGGCCGCCTGCCCGCAGCTGGACACGAAGCTGCCCTGGTACGGGGACAACCGCGCGAAGCTGCAGAAGATGATCGACGAGCGCGGCACGTGCTCGGGCAAGGGCGGCCCCCGTCCCGTCGCGGCCTTCGACTGGGACAACACCGTCGTCAAGAACGACATCACCGACGCCACGCTCGCCTGGGCGCTGCAGCACGACAAGATCCTGCGGCCGAAGTCCTGGAAGGACACCAGTAAGTGGCTGACCCCGGCCGCCGACGAGGCCCTCACCCGGGCCTGCGGCACCACCGTGCCGGCCGGCCGCCCGCTGCCCACCTCCCGCAACACCGCCTGCGCCGACGAGATCTTCGAGATCCGCGAGAAGTCGCAGACCATGAGCGGCGCCGCCGCCTTCGCCGGGGACTGGAACCACCGGCGCACCGTGCCCGCGTACGCCTGGATCCCGCAGCTCTTCGCCGGGCACACCCCGGCCGCCCTGACCTCCTTCGCCCGCAAGGCCCGCGCGGAGCAGCTGGCCGCACCCGTCGGCAGCACGCAGACGGTCGGCACGCACAAGCTCGCCGGCTACGTGCGCTACTACGACCAGCAGAAGGACCTGATCCGCACGCTCAAGAAGGCCGGATTCGACGTCTACATCGTCTCGGCCTCCTCCGAGCCGATCGCCGAGGCCTGGTCGGGCGGCGTGGGCATCGACCGCAAGCACACCATCGGCATCCGCAGCATCGTGCAGAAGGGCCGCCTGACCACCGGGATCCGCGGCTGCGGCGACGTCCCGGACGGGAAGGGCGAGGCGCTGCCGTACATGGACGGCAAGCGGTGCCTGATCAACCAGGAGATCTTCAAGATCAAGGGCGCGAAGGCGTGGGAGCGGCAGGACGCCGCGCACCGCATCGCGCTCGGCGCGGGCGACGCGGACACCGACGTGACGTTCGTCGGCGACGCGACGGGCGCCCACGTCGCGATCAACCGGAACAAGGCCGAGCTGATGTGCCGGGCGTACGACGACGCGGACGGGCGCTGGGTGGCGAACCCGATGTTCATCGACCCGATGCCGCGGAAGCGGGACGCTTACGCGTGTGCGACGAGTGCGTACACGGCGCCGGACGGGTCGCACGGGCCGGTGCGGCGGGCGGACGGGTCTGTGGTGCCGGATCAGATGGACGGGGCGTTCTGACGTAGGGGCCCGTAAGGGGGGCGGGGAACTGCGCGCTCAGCCACGATGCGTCCGCAGCCGAGGTCCTCGGGGCTTCGCGCCCCGAACCCCGCGGTAGTGCGTCGGCTGCGGGCCGGTGGGGGCTGGTCGCGCAGTTCCCCGCGCCCCTGACGGGGCGCGGAACCTCTCAGAGGAACGTGTACCCCTCGCCCCGATACGTCGGCACCGTCTCCGTGACACGGTCCCCGTCGATCAGGTGCAACGCGGCGAAGCGCTCGCACAGTTCGCCCGCCTTCGCGTGCCGGAACCACACCTTGTCGCCGATCAGCAGGTCGTCGGCGGCCTGGCCCAGCAGCGGCGTCTGCACCTCGCCCGCGCCCTCCTGCGGCGCGAGGCGCAGGCCCGCCGGGAGGTACGGGACCGGCAGCCGGTCGCGGCCCGGCGCGCCGGAGGCGGGATAGCCGCCGCCGAGCACGGTCACCACGCCCACGCCCGGGCGGCGCACCACCGGCAGGGCGAACAGGGCCGCCGGGCGGCCGCGGAAGGACGTGTAGTCGTCGAAGAGGCGCGGCACGAACAGCCCCGACCCCGCGGCGACCTCCGTCACCGCCGCCTCGGCCGCGGTGTGCTGCACGCTGCCCGTGCCGCCGCCGTTGACGAACTCCAGGTCCGCCACCGCCCGCACCGCCGCCACGGCCTCCGCCCTGCGGACCGCGAGCTCCCTGCGGGCGGCGGCCTGCATCAGCCTCACGGCCCGGGCCCGTACCGGGTGCCCGGCCGGGGCATCACCCACACCGGCCACGTGGGCCTCGTACGCCATCACCCCCACCAGCCGCACCCCCGGCCGGCGCCCGACGGAGCGCGCCAGCTCCGCCAGGCGCTCCGGGTCGCGCACCGGGGAGCGCAGCGCCCCCAGCCGCACCCGGCCGCCGAGCAGCCGCAGCGAGGTGTCCAACTCCAGGCAGACCCGCACCTCTTCGCGCCCCGCGCGGGCGGACTCGACCAGGGCGAGCTGGGCCGGGTCGTCGATCATCACGGTCACCGCGCGCGCCAGCCTCGCGTCCGAGGTCAGCTCGGCGAAGCCCGCCCGGTCCGGGGACGGGTAGGCCAGCAGCACGTCGTCGACGCCCGAACGCGCCAGCCACAGCGCCTCGGCGAGCGTGTAGGCCAGCACCCCCGAGAACCCGTCCCGGGCCAGCACCCGCTCCAGCAGCGCCCGGCAGCGCACCGACTTGCTCGCCACCCGCACCGGCTTGCCCCGCGCCCGGCGCACCAGGTCGGCGGCGTTGGCGTCGAAGGCCCGGAGGTCGACCACGGCCAGCGGCGCGCTCAGACCGCCCGTGGCCCGGTCGTAGCGGGCCCGGTCGGCGGCGGAGCCGGTGACGCGTCGTGCGGTCGCTGACGGCATGGGCGCAGCCTGCCAGAGCCGATCAGCACTGAACAGAGGCCGCGCGAGGCCGGATGGCCGGGGCCGCCGGAGGCCCCGTAGAGTGGCGCGGACGTCCGGCCGTGGAGCCGCGGCGGCGAGATGTCGTGATACGAACCGGCCTGCCCCGAAAGGCGATCGGGCGATACGGCGAGCCGGCTCGCGAGGGGGAGCACAGGGTGAGCACCGAAGCGGACGCCCCGCCCTGCCCGGCGGCACCGCCCCGCATCCCGCCGTACCCCGCCCGCCCGCCGCGGCGCACCACCGGACGCACCGTCGCGGCGGCCGTGTGCGGGGTGCTCGGCACGGGGCTCATCACCGGGGCCCTCGCCGGGAGTTGGCTCGTGAACGGGCCGGACGCGCCGTCCGCGGCCGAGGCCGCCTACGTGCGCGGCGCCACCCGCTGGCAGGAGGTGCCCGTCGACCGCCTCTTCCCCCCTGCCGTCCACAGCGACGCGGCGGGCCCCGGCGGCGCCGCCCGCGACTGGACACGCCTCGGCGTCGCCCCCGACGGCGGCTGCACCGACGCCTTCGACCCGCTGCTGGCCAGGGCTCTGGCACCGGTCGGCTGCCGGCGCCTGCTGCGCGCCACCTACGCCGACGCCACCTCCACCCGCGTCACCACCGTCGGCCTCCTGATCACGGACACCGGCCGGGCGGGCATGCGCGCCCTCAACGACCGCTTCTCCGACGAACACCTCGACGAGCGCACGGACCTGATGCCCCGCCCCTACGCCCCCGCCGGTACCGTCGCCGGGAACTTCGGCGACGCGCAGCGCGCCAGCTGGCGCATCACGGTGCTCATGGACCTCCCGGCCGTGGTCTACGCGGTCACCGGTTTCGCGGACGGCCGCACCGGCGTCCCGCCCCAGTCGGCCCCCGCGGCCGCCGACCCCGGCGCCACGACCGTCGTCGCCCAGGCGGGACTGGGCGACGACGCGACGGCACTGGCCACGCAGCTGGAGCGCGGCTACCGCGAGGCGGCCCGCACGGCGGACGGGGAGACCCCGTGAGGGCCCGCGCCCTGACCGCCGTCGCCACTGCCGCCGCGCTCGTCGTCCTGACCGCGGGGCCGGCCGGCGCCGATGCGATACGGGACCAGGAGTGGGCGCTGGACGCCCTGCACGTCCAGGACGCCTGGCGGACGACCAAGGGCGCCGGCGTCACCGTCGCCGTCCTCGACACCGGGGTCGACGAGGGCCACCCCGACCTGCGCGGCCGGGTGCTGCCCGGCAAGGACTTCATCGGCTTCGGCGCCGCGCCCGGGGACCGCACGTGGGCGCGGCACGGCACCGCCATGGCCGGCATCGTCGCCGGGCGCGGGCACGGCAGGGACGACGGCGACGGCGTCGTGGGCGTCGCGCCCGAGGCCCGGATCCTGCCGGTGCGGGTGATCCTGGAGGACAACGACCCCGCCCGGCCCAAGGCCCGCAGCTCGCGCGGCGGCGCACTCGCGGACGGCATCCGCTGGGCCGCCGACCACGGCGCCGACGTGATCAACCTGTCCCTCGGCGACGACAGCGACACCGCCCACCCCGAGCCCGGGGAGGATGCCGCGGTCCAGTACGCCCTCGCCAAGGGCGCCGTCGTCGTCGCCTCGGCCGGCAACGGCGGGGAGCACGGCGACCACGTCTCCTACCCGGCCGCCTACCCCGGGGTCATCGCCGTCACCGCCGTCGACCGCTACGGCAACCGCGCCGCCTTCTCCACCAGCCGGTGGTACGCCGCCGTGAGCGCGCCCGGCGTCGACGTTGTGATCGCCGACCCCGACCGCCGCTACTACGAGGGCTGGGGCACGAGCGCGGCGTCCGCCTTCGTCTCGGGCTGCGTCGCCCTGATCCGCGCCGCGCACCCCGGGCTGAGCCCGGTGCAGGTGCGGCGGCTGCTGACGTCAACGGCCCAGGATGCACCGGCCGGGGGCCGCAACGACGGGGTGGGAGCGGGGCTGGTGAACCCCGCGGCGGCCATAGCGGACGCTCCGCGCCAGGGCCGCGACGACCTGGCACCACGGGCGTACGGGGCCCGGTACTTCGGGTCGGGGACGGGGCCACGCCCGGGCGCGGCCGGGGACACCGGCCCCCGCACGGCGGCGGTGCTTGCCGGGGTGGCGGGGGCGTTGTTGCTGGGCGCCGCCTTTGCCTTGCGGCGACGGTGATCGGGGGTACCGCGGGGTGGTTGCTGCCCGGTGGTCGGGTTGTGCCCACCCTCCCCCAGCTACCGCTGGGAGGTGCCCCCAGCCCTGCGGAACGATTGCCCACAACCAGGGGGTGCGCCCCGTAAGGGGCGCGGGGCTGTTGCGATTTGCGGCTCCGCCGCGTGGGCGCGATCAGCTACGAACGACCCGCAGCCGACCGACCCCACCACCCCCGATACCCTGGCCCCCGTGGCCCTCAAGAACATCCCTGACCCCGGTTTCGCCGACGACGACGGCTCTGCCGACCCCGCCCTCGCGGAGGCGTTGACCGCATGGGCGGCGGACCCGGCGCAGGAGGACCGCGTCCTCGCCGCCCTCCGCGGCGCCCGGCTCCTCGTCCCCGTCGTCGCCGTGCTCGGCGAGGTGGAGACCGGCCCGGACGGACTCAAGCGCGAGAAGACCAGCGACATGGCCGTCCCCACCCTGCAGGCCCCGGACGGCCGCAAGGCGCTGCCCGCCTTCACCTCCCTGGAGACGCTGGCCCGCTGGCGGGCCGACGCCCGCCCCGTGGCCGTGCCCCTGCACCAGGCGCTGCAGGCCGCCGCGCACGAGAAGGCGGACACGATCGTCCTCGACCTCGCCGGCCCGGTGACGTACCCGCTGACCGGCCGGGCCCTGCTCGCCCTCGCCGAGGGCCGGCAGAGCACCGACCCCCTGGCCGACCCGGCCGTCGCGGAGGCGCTCCGCGCGGTGCTGGCCGCCGAGCCCGGCGTGCTGCGCGCCCATCTGGCCCCATCCGCCGAGGCCGACGGAACCCTGGCCCTCGCCCTGGTCCCGGGCACGGTGCCCGGCGAGACGGTGCCGCGGGTGGCCGAGGCCCTCGCGGCCGACGAGGTGCTGCGCGCCCGCCTGGTGCGCGGCCTGGACCTGGCGCTGCTGCCGCCGGAGGCGGCGGTCCCGGGGGAGCCGCTCTTCAGCCGCTGATCTCCGACAGGCGACCCGGGGCGGACCGTCCGACAATGCGAGAGGGACGGTCCGCGAGATCCAGGAGGTCGCCATGGTCGCCCTGAAGCTGGACACCCTGCAGTTGAATCCCGTGAAGACCCGCGCCATCGCGTCCGAGTTCCTCGGGACCCTGCTGCTGGTCTTCTTCGCCGTGGGCTCCGCCGTCCTGGCGGCCGACTACATCGGAGTGCTGGGCATCTCCCTGGCCTTCGGCTTCACCCTTCTGGCCCTGGCGTACGCGCTGGGCCCGGTTTCGGGCTGTCACGTCAACCCGGCGGTGACGCTGGGGATGCTGGTGGAGCGGCGGATCACGCTGCACACGGCCATCGAGTACTGGATCGCCCAGATCCTGGGCGGCATCGTCGGAGCGGCGATCCTGTTCCTGCTGGCCAAACAGGTGCCGGGGCTGAAGACCAGCGGCTCCTTCGGCAGCAACGGCTTCGGTGACCGCTCCGCCGTGCACATCAACACGGGCGGTGCGTTCCTCGCGGAGGTCGTCCTGACCTTCCTGCTGGTCTTCGTCGTGCTCGCGGTGACCCACAAGATCGCCCTGGTGGGCTTCGGCGGCCTGGCCATCGGCCTGGCCCTCGCGGTGATCCACCTGGTCGGCATCCCGCTGACCGGCACCTCGGTGAACCCGGCCCGCAGCATCGGCCCCGCCCTCTTCGCGGGCGGCGGCGCACTCTCCCAGCTGTGGCTGTTCGTGATCGCGCCCCTGGTGGGCGCCGTGCTGGCGGCGTACGCGCACCGGCTCACCCATCCGCCGCAGGCCCCGGTCCTGGTCGCCGACGAAATCGCCTCCGGCACCTACGAGGCCCCGCCGGGCCACCTGACGGGCAAGCCGGAGGGTTGAGAGCACCCGCGCGACCGGCCACAGCCGGCCCGCACCCGAAGATCAGGCGTAGACGGGCCCGGTGAACTTCTCCCCGGGCCCCTGCCCAGGCTCGTCGGGCACGACACTGGCCTCGCGGAACGCCAGCTGCAGCGACTTCAGTCCGTCGCGCAGCGGCCCCGCATGGAAGTTGCTGATCTCGGTGGCGCTCGCCGTCACCAGACCGGCCAGCGCAGTGATCAGCTTCCGCGCCTCGTCCAGGTCCTTGTGCGCGTCGCCCTCCTCGGCCAGGCCCAGGTTGACCGCCGCCGAGCTCATCAGGTGCACCGCCACCGTGGTGATCACCTCGACCGCGGGCACCTCCGCGATGTCACGGGTCAGGGAGTCGAAGTCGGGCTTCTCGCCGGCGGGGGTCGCGTCGTTCATGCCGCACACGATACGTGCCGTCACCGAATCGGTTCGCCACGGGTTGGGCCCTCTGCTCCACAGCTGGTAAAGTGGTCCTTCGACCGGCTGGACACGTGCGTGCCCGGCCCACAAGTGGAGGCTCCGAACTCCCACCTCGCCGACCCCGGGTCGGCAGGTCGTTCCGGTCAGGCGGTGGCCATCGTTCCGTACGGACGATGGAGCCGCCCGATGCGCCCCGCGGCTTTCCGTGGCGGTGTTCCGGTTTATTGGAGCCCCGCCTGTGCCGTCCGGGGCATTTTTTGTGCACCGGCGCGGTTGGTCCGTACGTACAACAGACGCGGCTGTCCGCCGGACGGCCGTGTGGTGCTACCGAGGAGGATCCATCAGCGCCGAGCCCCGCATCAACGACCGGATTCGCGTTCCCGAGGTGCGACTTGTCGGTCCCAGCGGCGAGCAGGTCGGCATTGTGCCGCTTGCGAAGGCCCTGGAGCTTGCGCAGGAGTACGACCTCGACCTGGTCGAGGTGGCGGCGAACGCACGCCCGCCGGTCTGCAAGCTCATGGACTACGGGAAGTTCAAGTACGAGTCGGCCATGAAGGCCCGTGAGGCGCGCAAGAACCAGGCGCACACGGTCATCAAGGAGATGAAGCTCCGGCCGAAGATCGACCCGCACGACTACGACACCAAGAAGGGTCACGTCGTCCGGTTCCTCAAGCAGGGCGACAAGGTCAAGATCACGATCATGTTCCGTGGTCGCGAGCAGTCCCGGCCCGAGCTGGGCTACCGACTGCTGCAGCGCCTCGCGGAGGACGTCCAGGACCTGGGTTTCGTCGAGTCGAACCCCAAGCAGGACGGCCGCAACATGATCATGGTCCTCGGTCCGCACAAGAAGAAGACCGAGGCGATGGCCGAGGCCCGCGAGGCGCAGGCCGCCCGCAAGGCCGGCCGCCAGGTCGGCGCTGCGGACGACGCGGACGCCGCCGAGGAGCCTGCAGAGGCGTGATCCCGGGGCCCCGCCCCGGATCGCCCCGGGGTGAGAGCCCCGGACAGCAATCGAAACAGCTGACGCTCGTTCGTGCCCGCCCCCCGGCGGGCCGGAGCGCCACCGACGAGGAGATACGGCGCGATGCCGAAGAACAAGACGCACTCCGGTGCCAGCAAGCGCTTCAAGATCACTGGCTCCGGCAAGGTCCTGCGCGAGCGCGCCGGCAAGCGCCACCTGCTCGAGCACAAGTCGTCCAAGCTGACGCGTCGCCTCACCGGCAACGCCGAGATGGCCCCGGGCGACGCCGCGAAGATCAAGAAGCTTCTCGGCAAGTGACGCCCTGCACCCCGCACGCGGGGTGCGCGTCCGACCGGGACCCATTCGATTTCCGGGTCGCGTGAGAATCCACCGCGACCCCGCTACAAGGAGTTAACAAGTGGCACGCGTCAAGCGGGCAGTCAACGCCCACAAGAAGCGCCGGGCGATCCTCGAGCAGGCCAGCGGCTACCGCGGTCAGCGCTCGCGCCTGTACCGCAAGGCCAAGGAGCAGGTCACCCACTCCCTGGTCTACAACTACAACGACCGCAAGAAGCGCAAGGGCGACTTCCGTCAGCTGTGGATCCAGCGCATCAACGCCGCTGCCCGCCAGAACGGCATGACGTACAACCGCCTCATCCAGGGTCTGAAGGCCGCCAACATCGAGGTGGACCGCAAGATCCTGGCCGACCTCGCGGTCAACGACGCCAACGCGTTCGCCGCGCTCGTCGAGGCTGCCCAGAAGGCGCTGCCGGCCGACGTGAACGCCCCGAAGGCCGCCGCCTGATCCGGCGCCCCACGGCATCCGAGCGGACCCGCAGGCCCCCGCGGCCTGCGGGTCCGCTGCCGTCTGTCACCCGGCGCGCGCCCGCGCCCGTACGCCCCACCCAGTGAAGTGAGCCGCCGCCCATGGGCACCCCCGAGCTGATCTCCCCGCGCTCCCCCCGTGTCGTCGCCGCCCGGCGGCTGGCCCGGAGAAACTTCCGGGTCAAGGAGCGCCGGTTCATCGCCGAGGGCCCGCAGGCCGTCCGCGAGGCCATCGAGCACCGCACCGCGGGCGAGCCCACCCTCGTCGAGCTCTTCGCCACGGCCGAGGCCGCCGTGCGGCACTCCGAGATCATCGAGGCGGCGCTGGCGGCCGGGGTCCGGGTGCACCACGCCACCGACGAGACGGTGGCCGACATCTCGCAGACCGTGACCCCGCAGGGCCTGGTCGGCGTCTGCCGCTTCCTGGACACCCCCTTCGACGAGATCCTGGCCGGCCGGCCCCGGCTGGTGGCCGTCCTCGCCCACGTCCGCGACCCCGGCAACGCCGGCACGGTGCTGCGCTGCGCGGACGCGGCCGGCGCGGACGCCGTCGTGCTGACGGACGCCTCCGTGGACCTCTACAACCCCAAGTCGGTCCGCGCCTCCGTGGGCTCCCTCTTCCACCTGCCGGTCGCCGTGGGCGTCCCCGTCGAGCAGGCCGTGCGCGGGCTGCAGGGCGCCGGGGCCCGGATCCTGGCCGCCGACGGAGCGGGCGACCGCGACCTGGACGCCGAGCTGGACCAGGGCGCCATGGGCGGCCCCACCGCCTGGATCTTCGGCAACGAGGCCTGGGGGCTGCCGGAGGAGACCCGCGCACTCGCCGACGCCGTGGTGCGCGTTCCGATCCACGGAAAGGCCGAGAGCCTCAACCTCGCCACGGCCGCCGCCGTGTGCCTGTACGCCTCCGCCCGTGCGCAGCGCGCGTCCGGAGGGTGCCGCTCCGTGACCTCCAGCTAGTAGGGTGGCGCTCCTGGGGCTCGGGAGGGGTGTCGGGTGATGAACGTCAGGACGTCCGGGAACGCGGCCGGGCGCTCGGCGCCCGCGGTCGCCGACGGGCCCCTGCCGCACCCCGACGACCTGCCGGACGGCCTGGTCGTCGCCGACGAGACCGGCCGCGTCACCTGCTTCAACGCCGCCGCCGCCCGGATCACCGGCCTCTGCTCCGCCGAGGCGCTCGGCCGGCCGCTGGAGAAGGCCCTGCCGCTGGAGGACCTGGACGGCCGCCGCTGGTGGGCCCTGACCGACCCGTACGGCGGCCTCGCCATCCGGGCGGGCCAGCCGGAGCGGAATCTGCTGCTCCCCGGCGGCCGCCAGGTGCTGGTCTCCGCCCGGTACGTGCGCGAGGAGCCGACCGGGCGCGTGGTGCGCGTGGTCGTCCAGCTGCGCGGCACCGAGGCGCGCCGCCGCACCGAGGCCAGCCACGCCGAGCTGATCGCCACCGTCGCCCACGAGCTGCGCTCGCCGCTGACCTCGGTCAAGGGCTTCACCGCCACGCTGCTGAACAAGTGGGAGCGGTTCACCGACGACCAGAAGCGGCTGATGCTGGAGACCGTCGACGCCGACGCCGACCGGGTCACCCGGCTGATCGCCGAGCTGCTCGACATCTCCCGGATCGACTCCGGGCGGCTGGAGGTGCACCGCCAGCCCGTCGACATCGTCGCCGCCGTGCACCGGCACATCGCGGCGCACACCCGGGCGGGCCAGCCGCGCGAGCGTTTCGTCGTCAAGGTCGCCGACCAGCCGCTGCCCGCGCTGTGGGCCGATCCGGACAAGGTCGACCAGGTCCTGGGCAACCTCCTGGAAAACGCCGTGCGCCACGGCGAGGGAAGGGTGACCATAGAGGTGGCACCGGCTCTGTTGACCGCGCGGAGGGAGGGGACGGCCGTGACGGTGAGCGACGAGGGCCCCGGCATCCCCGAGGAGTCCATGACGCGCGTCTTCACCCGTTTCTGGCGCGGCAGCAAGCGCGGCGGCACGGGCCTGGGCCTCTACATCGTCAAGGGCATCATCGACGCCCACGGCGGGACGATCACGGTCGGGCGGGCCGCCCGCGGCGGCGCCCTGTTCCGATTCACCCTGCCCGTGGGCGCCCCGGCCTTCCTGGACCGGCTCTGACCCAAGCCCACGGGCCGCCCCCCTCCACGCGCCCCTTAGACTCGACCTTTGGCACCTTTGGCACCGCCTCGGTCCAAAGCCGTCGGGGCGAAGCCGCGCAGCGCAGCGAAGCCAGCCAAAGCCAATCGGAAGCACGGGAAGAGATGTCGGCACCCAATAAGTCGTACGACCCTGTCGAGGTCGAGGCACTGAAACCGGATGAGATCGAGCGCATGCGGGACGAGGCGCTCGCCGCCTTCGCCGCCGCAGCGAGCCTCGACGCCCTCCACGAGGCCAAGGTCGCGCACACCGGCCCCGCCTCCCCGCTCGCCCTCGCCAACCGCGAGATCGGCGCCCTGCCCCCGCAGGCCAAGGCCGAGGCCGGAAAGCGCGTGGGCATGGCCCGCGGTGCCGTCAACAAGGCCCTCGCCGCCCGGCAGGCCGAGCTGGAGGCCGAGCGCGACGCCCGGGTGCTGGTCGAGGAGGCGGTGGACGTCACTCTGCCCCACGACCGCATCCCGTCCGGCGCCCGCCACCCGATCACCACGCTCTCGGAGCGCATCGAGGACGTCTTCGTGGCCATGGGCTACGAGGTCGCCGAGGGCCCCGAGGTCGAGGCCGAGTGGTTCAACTTCGACGCCCTGAACATCGCCAAGGACCACCCGGCCCGCGCGATGCAGGACACCCTCTTCGTCCAGGGCCCGGACCAGCAGGCGGAGTCCGAGGTCGTGCTGCGCACGCACACCTCGCCCGTGCAGGTCCGCACCATGCTGGACCGCGAGCCGCCCATTTACGTGATCTGCCCGGGCCGCGTCTACCGCATGGACGAGCTCGACGCGACGCACACGCCGGTCTTCAACCAGGTCGAGCTCCTCGCCATCGACGAGGGCCTGACCATGGCCGACCTCAAGGGCACCATCGAGCACATGGTGCGCTCCCTGTTCGGCGAGGGTCTGACGACCCGGCTGCGCCCCAACTACTTCCCGTTCACCGAGCCGTCGGCCGAGCTGGACATGCAGTGCTACGTGTGCCGCGGCGCCTCGGCGGGTGACCCCGAGCGCCCCTGCCGCACCTGCTCCAGCGAGGGCTGGATCGAGCTGGGCGGCTGCGGCATGGTCAACCCGCGCGTGCTGATCGCTGCGGGCATCGACCCGGAGAAGTACAGCGGCTTCGCGTTCGGCTTCGGCATCGAGCGACTGCTGATGTTCCGCCACAACGTCGAGGACATGCGAGACATGGTCGAGGGTGACGTCCGCTTCACCCGGCCGTTCGGGATGGAGATCTGATGCGCGCCCCGCTTTCCTGGCTGCGGGAATACGTCGACCTGCCGGCCGGTGAGACCGGCCGGGACGTCCAGGCCAAGCTCATCGCCGCGGGCCTCGAGGTCGAGCGCGTCGAGCAGCTCGGCACCGACCTCACCGGCCCGCTGGTGGTCGGCCGCGTGCTGACCATCGAGGAGCTGGAGGGCTTCCGCAAGCCGATCCGCTTCTGCACGGTCGACGTCGGGCAGGCCAACGGCACCGGCGAGCCGCAGGAGATCGTCTGCGGCGCCCGCAACTTCGCCGTGGGCGACAAGGTCGTCGTGGCGCTGCCCGGCGCCGTCCTGCCCGGCGACTTCGCCATCGCCGAGCGCAAGACCTACGGCAAGGTCTCGCGCGGCATGATCTGCTCGGGCGACGAGCTCGGCCTGGGCGACGACGGCTCGCACGGCATCATCGTGCTCACCCCGGAGCACGAGGTCGGCACCGACGCGATCGAGCTGCTCCAGCTCGTCGACGAGGTCCTCGACATCGCGGTCACCCCCGACCGCGGCTACTGCCTGTCGATGCGCGGCATCGCCCGCGAGGCCGCCATCGCCTACGGCCTGCCGCTGCGCGACCCGGCCCTGCTGGACGTCCCGGCGCCCAACGCCCACGGCTATCCGGTGCAGATCGCCGACCCGGCCGGCTGCAGCCGTTTCACCGCGCGCACGGTCACCGGCATCGACTCCGAGGCCCGCTCGCCGATCTGGCTGCAGCGCCGGCTGCAGAAGGCCGGCATGCGCCCGGTCTCGCTGACGGTCGACATCACCAACTACGTGATGCTCGAGCTCGGCCAGCCGCTGCACGCCTACGACCGCTCGCGGCTGGACGGCCCGATCGGCGTGCGCCGTGCGCAGCCCGGCGAGAAGCTCACCACGCTCGACGGCACCAAGCGCGTCCTCGACGCCGAGGACCTGGTCATCACGGACAACCGCGGCCCCATCGGCCTCGCGGGCGTGATGGGCGGCGCCGACACCGAGATCGCGGACCACGGGGCGGTGCAGAGCTCCTCCGAGGTCGTCGTCGAGGCGGCGCACTTCGACCCGGTGCCGGTCGCCCGTACCGTGCGGCGCCACAAGCTGACCTCCGAGGCGTCCAAGCGCTTCGAGCGCGGCGTCGACCCGCAGGCCGCCTCCGCCGCGGCCCAGCGCACCGTCGACCTGCTGGTGCTGCTGGCCGGCGCCACGGCCGAGGCCGGCGTCACCGAGATCACCGCGCCCAGCGCGCCCCGCACGATCGCCGTCCGTGCCGACCACCCCGACCGCGTGGCCGGCGTGGCGTACGGCCGGGAGACCGTCGTCCGCCGCCTCCAGCAGGTCGGCTGCGACGTCTACGGGCAGGACGAGCTGATCGTCACCGTGCCCAGCTGGCGCCCCGACCTCACCGACCCGAACGACCTGGCCGAAGAGGTCATCCGGCTCGAGGGCTACGAGAACCTGCCCGCCACCCTCCCGCAGCCGCCCGCCGGGCGCGGCCTGACGAACCGTCAGCGCCTGCACCGCCGGGTGGGCCGGGCGCTGGCCGGTGCCGGGTACACCGAGGTGCTCAACTACCCCTTCTTCGGGGACGAGGCGCTGGACCACCTGGGCCTGGAGGCGGACGACGCGCGCCGCACCGTGGTGCGCGTGGCCAACCCGCTCTCCGACACCGAGCCGGCCCTGCGCACGACCATGCTGCCGGGGCTGTTCGCGGCCCTGCGCCGCAACGACGGCCGTGGCGAGCACGACCTGGCGCTCTTCGAGACGGGCCTGGTCTTCCTGCCCACCGGCGAGGAGGCCACCCCGGCCCGGCTGCCGATCGACCGCCGCCCGACCGACGAGGAGATCGCCTCGCTCGACGCCGCGCTGCCCCGGCAGCCGCGCCGTGCGGCCGTCGTCCTGGCCGGTGCCCGCGAGCAGGCCGGCTGGTGGGGCAAGGGCCGCCCGGCCGGCTGGGCGGACGCCGTCGAGGCGGGCCGCACGGTCGCCCGCGAGGCCGGCGTCGAGCTGATCGTCCGCCAGGACCAGACGGCGCCGTTCCACCCGGGCCGCTGCGCCGCGCTGTTCGCCGTGGTGGACGGTGCGGAGACGCTCGTCGGCAACGCCGGTGAGCTCCACCCGCGCGTCACCAAGGCGTTCGGCCTGCCGGAGCGCACCTGCGCCATGGAGATCGACCTCGACCTCCTGGAGCGGGCGGGCACCGGTCCGGTCGAGGCCCCGCACGTGTCGGCGTTCCCGGTGGCCACGCAGGACGTCGCGCTCGTCGTGGACGCCTCGGTCCCCGCGGCCGACGTCGAGGCGGCGCTGAAGGACGGTGCGGGCGAACTCCTGGAGTCACTGCGGCTGTTCGACGTCTTCACCGGCGAGCAGCTGGGCGAGGGGAAGAAGTCGCTGGCCTACGCGCTGCGCTTCCGCGCCGCCGACCGCACCCTGACCGCCGAGGAGGCCACGGCCGCCCGCGAGGCCGCGGTGCAGTCGGCCGTCGAGCGGACGGGCGCGGTCCTGCGCGGCTGACGCCCGCTTCCCGACGCAGTGCCCCAGGGCGCCCCGGTTCTCCGGGGCGCCCTTCGCTATACCGCACTTCTGTCAGTCAACGCCTGCTGAATATCACTCAATAGGGTGGAACCGGGGCGACATCACCTTCCCCAGGCCGGAATGCGTCGGCGAGAATCGGCCCGTCGTTGCGCTAGGGGGACCGACGGAATGATCCGTACCGGGGCTCTTCTGCGGTGCCGACGGGCTCTCGTCTATGTCCTGCCCGGGCTCTGGGTGTCCGGAGTGCTGGCCTGGGAATGCGTGAGCCCCCTGGGCACCGAGTTCATGCAGCTGCTCGCAGCCGCGCCCGCCATCGCCTGTGCTGGCACCGGCCGCCGCCGGTGCGTCCTGCTCGGAGGGCTCTGCGCGCTGCTCGCCCTGCTGCCCGTCGGCCCGGTCGCCCGGGCGGGGGCCGCCGCCCGGCTCGGCACGTGCTGCGCGATCCTCGCCGTCGTCGTCGCCAGCTATCTCGCCAGCGGCCGCAGGCTGCGGCTGCTCGGCGAGCTGGAGCGGGTCCGGGAGGTCGCGGCCACCGCCCAGCTGGCCGTGCTGCGCCCGCTGCCGCCCCGGATCGAGGGCATCACCCTGGCCGGCGTCCACCTGTCGGCCAGCGAGGGGGCCCTGATGGGCGGGGACCTCTACGAGGTGCTCGCCACCCCGCACGGCGTGCGCCTCGTCATGGGCGACGTGCGCGGGCACGGCATCCCCGCCATCGCCACCGTCGCCGCGCTGCTCGGCTCCTTCCGCGACGCCGCGCACGACGAGGCCGAACTGCCCGACGTGCTGCGCCGCTTGGAGCGTGCGCTGCAGCGTCACCTGACCGAGAAGGCGCGCTCCGGCCCGCCGGAGACCGAGGACTTCGCCACCGTCCTGCTGCTGGAGGTGCGCGAGGAGGGCCGCGTCGCCGCCCTCAACTGCGGGCACCCCTGGCCGCACCACCTCACCCGCACCCCGGACGGCACCGCGCGGGTCGTCGCCCTGCAGCCCGGCGAACCCCTGCCCCCGCTGGGGCTGTTCCCGCTCCCCGCCGAGCTTCCCCTGGTGACCCTGCCGCCGCTCGCGCCCGGCGACGCCCTGGTGCTGCACACGGACGGCGCCGAGGACGCCCGCGACCGGTCCGGCCGGCTCTTCCCGCTGGCCGGAGCCCTGGCGGACGCCATCCGCAGCGCCCCGCCGGCGCCCGCGGCGATCGTCGAGCGCGTCAGGGCCGCCCTGCTGCGCCACACCCGTGGCCTGCTCGCCGACGACTTCGCCCTCCTCGCCATCGGCAACGACGGCCCGCGGCTGTCCGGTCCGCTCGCCCTGCCCTGTGGCCGGTCCTGAACCCCCGGGCACCGATGGCCCGTTCACACCCCGTGCGAACGGATCCCCACTACGCTGATCCCACCGAGCGCACCGGAGGGCAAGGATGGAGCCCAACACACTGCTCGACGCCGTCCTCGACGAGGCGGGGATCTCCCACGCCGGTCTGGCCGCCCACATCAACGCGGCGGGCCGGGCCCGGGGACTGGCGTTGCGTTACGAACACACCGCCGTCGCCCGGTGGTTGAAGGGCCAGCGGCCGCGCGGCCAGGTGCCGGACCTGATCTGCGAGGTCCTCGGCGAGCGGCTGCACCGCGCGCTGACCCTCGACGACATCGGCCTCGGCACCCCCGGCACCCCGAGGGCGCCCGGGACCCCGCTGTCCGGCTTCGTCGAGCGCGCCACCGCCCTGTGGCGCTCCGACGAACAGCAGCGGGAACACATCGTGCGGGCGCCCGCCGTCACGGGCACCCCCGCCGTCATCCCGGTCTGGGAGTGGGAGAACCCGCCCGAGGACGCCGACGTCTCCCGGCGCGGCCTGACCCGGGTCTCCATGGACGACATCGAGATGCTGCGTGCCGCCCGCACGCACTACGAGCAGATGTACCGCAAGGCCGGGGGAGTGGCGACCCGCGGCAGGGTCGTCGGCTTCCTCAACGCCGAGGCCGCACCCCTGCTGCGCGGCAGCTACTCCGACGCGATGGGGCGCCAGCTGCACCGCGCCACCGGCGGCCTGGTCGCCGTCGCCGGCATCTGCGCCTACGACTCCGACGCGCACGGACTGGCCCAGCGCTACTTCCACCAGGCGCTGCGGCTCGCCAAGGCCAGCGGGGACCGGGGGCTCGGGGCGTACGTCATAGCGCTCCTCGTCAACCAGTCGCTCTTCATGGGGGAGTACCGGCAGGCGGTCGCCTTCGCCGAGTCGGCGCTGCGGGCCGCGGGCCCGCAGCTCACCCCGGCGCTCGCCGCCGACCTCTACGCCATGCAGGCCAAGGCCTACGCCCGGCTCGGGGACGGGGCCGGGGCACTGGCCTGCATCCGGCGCGCCGAGTCCGCCGCCGAGCACATCCACCGCGGCCAGGAGCCCGCCGAGACCGGCTATGTGCAGCCGGGGCTGGTGAACGTGCAGGTGGCGGAGGCCCTGTTGAGCCTCGGTGACCTCGGACCCGCCCGTGAGCACGCGGACCGGGCCGTCGACACCCCCGCGCACGACCGGGGGCGTGTCCACCGGCTCGCCATGCTCACGCACATCGAGCTGCGTCAGGGAGACGCGGACAAGGCGGTGGCCACCGCACGGGAGATGACCGAGCAGGCGAGAGGCATGGAGTCGCAGCGCTTACGGGACCGGCTCCGGGCGGTGCGCGAGCACCTGATCGAAAGCGGGTGCGCGGCCACGGCCGAGGCCGCCGAGATGATCGACGGGGCGTTGCGCGTGCCCTTGTGACCCTGGTGAGGACAGCCCCCGGGAGGTGGCCACCTCGGCGGAAGGTGGCAAGCACGTGCGCTGGAAAAATCTCAGGGAGCTGACCGTCTACGAGAACCGATGGTTCCGGGTCAATCTCGCGGACGTCGAACTCCCCGACGGCCGCCACCTCGACCACTTCCTCATCAGGTTGCGGCCCGTCGCCGTGGCCACGGTGGTCAACGAGGCCAATGAGGCCCTGCTGCTGTGGCGGCACCGCTTCATCACGGACAACTGGGGCTGGGAGCTGCCGGCCGGCGTCGTCGACGACGGCGAGGACATCGAGAGCGCCGCGGCCCGGGAGATGGAGGAGGAGACGGGGTGGCGGCCGGGGCCCCTGCGGCATCTGATGTCCGTCGAGCCGTCCAACGGGCTCACCGACGCCCGTCATCACATCTACTGGGCGGACGAGGCGGAGTACATCGGTGACCCGGAGGACGCCTTCGAGTCGGACCGTCGCGAGTGGGTGCCGCTGAAGCTGGTGCCCGACCTCATCGCCCGGGGCGAGGTGCCGGCGGCCAACATGGCGGCGGCCCTGCTCCTGCTGCACCACATCCGGCTCGGCTGAGCGGGCCGGTAACGGGGACAACGGGGACCACGGGGGCCGCAGGATGAATCACGCACACCCCGCGCTCATCGGCCGGACGCCTGCCACACGGCGACCGCCAGGCCGGCCAGGCCGGTGAGCGCGGCCAGCGACGGCAGGGGCCACCGGCCGTGCTCCAGGGCCCGCAGCCGCCCGGCCATCTCCTCCAGTTCGTGCTCCGCCTGTTCGCTGCGCTGGGTCAGCAGAGCGAGCCGGCCGTCGATGCGGACGACACCCACATCTAAGCTGCGCCGGAGCTCCGCGAGCTCAGCCGCCTTCGCGGCCGTGTGCTCGGGATGGATGGTCACGGTCCGTACCCCTTCCGGAAGGTGAATCTGCTGCTTGCCTGCTGAGGCGAGTCAACCGCGTCGGAGGGCGGGGCGGGAGCGTGTGCGGAGGGTGTTCGCGGGTCAGCGGCGCACACCCCGTGTGAAGGGGGGCGCGCCGGCCCGGGACGGTTCAGTAGGTGTAGAAGCCCGAACCGGTCTTGCGGCCCAGACGGCCCGCGTCGACCATCCGCTGCAGCAGCGGGGGAGCGGCGTACAGCGGCTCCTTGTACTCGGCGTACATGCTGTCGGCCACCGAGGCGACGGTGTCCAGGCCGATCAGGTCGGAGAGCTTGAGCGGGCCCATGGGGTGGGCGCAGCCGAGCTCCATGCCGTTGTCGATGTCCTCGCGGCTGGCGATGCCCGACTCGAACATCCGGATCGCGGACAGCAGGTAGGGGATGAGCAGGGCGTTGACGACGAAGCCCGAGCGGTCCTGGGCGCGGATGCCGTGCTTGCCGAGGACCTGGCCGACCAGGCTGTCGGCGCGCTTGATCGTCTCCTCGGAGGTGGTCAGCGCCGGGATCAGCTCGACGAGCTGCTGCACCGGGGCCGGGTTGAAGAAGTGGATGCCGATGACCTGGTCGGGGCGGGAGGTCGCCACGGCCAGCTTGACCAGCGGGATGGAGGAGGTGTTGGAGGCCAGGATCGCGTCGGGCCGGGTCACCACCTGGTCGAGGACCTGGAAGATCTCCGTCTTCACCTGCTCGTTCTCCACGACGGCCTCGATGACCAGGTCGCGGTCGGCGAACTCGCCCAGGTCCGTGGTGAAGCTCAGCCGCTCCAGGGTGGCGTCCCGCTCCGCCTCGGTGATCTTGCCGCGCTCGGCGGCCTTGCCGAGGGAGTTGGTCAGCCGGGTGCGGCCCAGCTCCAGGGCCTCGCCGGTGGTCTCGGCGACCTTGACCTCCAGGCCGGCGCGGGCGCACACCTCCGCGATACCGGCGCCCATCTGGCCGCAGCCCACCACTCCCACGCGTTCGATGTCGCTCACATCGTGCCTTTCGGTCTTCGCTGATCCTGCACTGCACTCGTCTGCAGTGCACTCGTCAAGGACTCTCCGACGACGTTACCTCCGCAAGTGTGCGGTGCGGAGGGCCCTGGGCGGGCATGCTGATGCAGACGGTGTGACTGTTCTGACAGGGCGCATTCAAGGAGGCGCGCATATGGGGCGAATCACCCGAAGAGGGTTCGCCGTGGCTGCTGCCGGAGCCATGACGACCCTGCTGGCGGCCGGCGAGGCCGGGGCCCTGGAACCCGAGGGGCGGACCCGGTGGAAGCGGGAGTTCCGCGGCATGTGGACGGCGACCGTCGCCAACATCGACTGGCCCTCCCGGCCCGGCCTGCACCCGGAGCGCCAGCGGGCCGAGCTGCTCGCCCTCTTCGACACCGCCGTGGCCCGCCGGCTCAACGCCGTGATCCTGCAGGTCCGTCCGACCGCGGACGCCTTCTGGCCGTCCCGCTACGAGCCCTGGTCGGAATACCTGACGGGTCATCAGGGATGTTCGCCGGGCTGGGATCCGCTGGCCTTCGCGGTGCGCGAGGCGCACAAGCGCCGCCTGGAGCTGCACGGTTGGTTCAACCCGTACCGCGTGGCCAACCACACCGACCCGGGCCGGCTGGTGCCCACGCACCCCGCACGGGTGCACCCGGACTGGGTGCTGCCCTACGGCGGCAAGCTCTACTACAACCCCGGCCTGCCCGAGGTCCGCCGCTTCGTCCAGGACGCGATGCTGGACGCCGTCTGGCGCTACGACCTCGACGGGGTGCACTTCGACGACTACTTCTACCCCTACCCCGTCTCCGGCCAGGTCTTCGACGACACGGCGGCCTACCGGCGCTACGGCGCCGGCTTCCCCGACCGGGCGGCCTGGCGGCGCGACAACATCGACCGGCTGGTCCGGGAGACGGGCGAGCGCATCAAGCACCGCAAGCGGCACGTGCAGTTCGGCATCAGCCCGTTCGCCGTGTGGCGCAACCGCACGACGGATCCCCGGGGTTCGGACACCCGGGCCGGCGTGCAGACCTACGACGACCTGCACGCGGACACCCGCTCATGGGTCCGCAAGGGGTGGATCGACTACATCGTCCCGCAGGTCTACTGGGAGATCGGCAACCGCGCCGCCGACTACGCGAAGCTCGTGCCCTGGTGGGCGGAGACCGTCCGCGGCACGGGCGTGCACCTCTACATCGGCGAGGCCCTCTACCGCGCCGGCGACCCCGCGCAGCCCGCGCCCTGGCAGGACCCGGCCGAACTCTCCCGCCACCTCACGCTGGACGCGGCCCACCCGGAGGTGCAGGGGAACGTCTACTTCTCGGCCAAGGAGGTGGTCTCCGACCCGATCGGGGCGATGGCACGCGTGGTGCGGGACCACTATCCGCACCGCGCGCGCCCGCCACGCTGAGCAGGATGCCTGTCAGGCCTTGCCCGAGGCCTTGCGGTGGTCGACGACGGAGTCGGGCCCGGGAGACATGATCGTCTCGTGCCCGTTCTCCGACCTGACCCGGTACGGCGGATTGCCCTTGGGCCCCAGCACCTCCACGATCTCCACGACGTGGTCCTGCTGCCCGACCACCCTGCCGTGCACCACCAGCCGGTCGCCCTTGCTCGCATGCATCGACGGTGCCCCTTCCGATGAGGTTGGACACGTGCCCTGTGGGAATGCTGCCAAGTCTACGGTGAGCGCTGCGTCACCGCGATGCAGACGAGCACCCCCACTGCGGCGGCCGGCGCCGCCGGGGACAGTCGCTCGCCCAGCAGGGCCACCGACCAGACCAGCGTGAGCAGCGGCTGCGCCAGCTGCAACTGGCTGGCCCGGGCCACCCCGATCGCGGCCATGCCGCGGTACCAGACGACCATGCCCAGCAACTGCGAACCCAGCGCCAGCCACACCAGCCCGGAGACCGCGTGCCGGCCGAGCCGCACCGGCTCGGCGGTCAGCGCGGCGGCCGCCCCTGCGACGGCCACGGGCAGGCAGAGGACCAGGGCCCAGCCGACGACCTGCCACCCCGGCATCTCCCGGGCGAGCCGCCCCCCTTCGGCGTAACCCGCGGCGCAGACCGCCAGGGCGGCGAAGAGCAGGAGGTCGCCCCGGGAGGGCGCCCCGCCGCTCTGCAGCAGGGCGAAGGCGACGACCACGGCCGCCCCGGCCAGCGCCGCCGCCCAGAACGTGCGCGGGTGCCGGGTACGGGTCCGCACCGCCGCGTACGCCGCCGTGGTGAGCGGCAGCAGGCCCACCACCACGGCCGCGTGCGAGGTCGTCGAGGTCTGCAGGGCCAGCGTGGTCAGCAGCGGGAAGCCGACGACGACGCCGCCCGCCACGATGCACAGCCCGCCCCAGTGCCGGCGCGGGGGCACCCGCGCGCGCAGCGCCAGGAGGGCGCCGAGCGCCGCCAGCCCCGCCAGGGTCATCCGGCACGCGGTCACCGACCACGGCCCGAACCCCTCCAGGGCCCAGGCGGTCGCCGGGAAGGTCAGCGAGAACGCCACCACGCCGAGCGCGGCCAGTAGCGTTCCTCCGTTCACCGCTATCGCACTGCTGTCGATAGCGCTATCTTGTGCTTTCATGAGTGAGCCTAACAGCGTGGCAATACTGGCCGGCGCTCTCCGCATCGAGCTCGACCGCTACTCGCCGGGCGAGAAACTGCCGTCCAGCCGGGCCCTCGTCGAACGCTTCCGGGTCAGCCCCGTCACCGTCACCCGTGCGCTGGCCGCCCTGGCCGCCGAGGGCCTGGTGGTCACCCGGCCCGGCGCCGGCGCCTTCCGCGCGGAACGGGCCGGACGGCCCGCCCGGAGCGGCGACACCTCCTGGCAGCAGATCGCACTCAGCGCGGAGACCGGCGAGGAGGCGGTCCCCCGCTCCGTGGACGCCTCCGGCGTGCTCGCCACTCTCGCCGAACCCCCGCCCGGCGTCATCGAGTTGCACAGCGGCTACCTCCACCCGGTCCTGCAGCCCGAGAGCGCGATGGCCGCCGCCCTCGGCCGGGCCGGGCGCCGCCCCGGGGCGTGGGGCCGCCCGCCCGTCGAAGGAGTCGGCGAGCTCCGGGCCTGGTTCGCCCGCGAGATCGGCGGCCCCTCCGGCACCCTCGCCCCCTCCGACGTCCTGATCACCGCGGGCGGCCAGAGCGCCCTCACCACCGCGCTGCGCGCCCTGGCCCCGCCCGGCGCCCCCGTGCTCGTCGAGTCCCCCGCCTACCCCGGCATGCTCGCCGCCGCCCGCGCCTCCGGGCTGCGCCCCGTGCCCGTACCCGCGGACGACCGGGGCGTACGGACCGACCTGCTGGAACGGGCCTTCCGGGCCAGCGGCGCCCGGGTGTTCGTCTGCCAGCCGCTCTTCGCCAACCCGACCGGCGCCGTCCTGGCCCCCGAGCGGCGGCAGGAGGTCCTGCGGGCGGCCCGCGAGGCCGGGGCGTTCGTCGTCGAGGACGACTTCGCGCGCCGCCTGGCCCACGAGGACGCCCCGCCGCTGCCGCCCGCCCTCGCCGCCGACGACCCCGACGGCATCGTCGTCCACGTCTGCTCGCTCACCAAGTTCACCTCGCCCAGCCTGCGCGTGGGCGCCCTCGCCGCCCGGGGCCCGGTCCTCGACCGGCTGCGGGCGATCCAGGTCGTCGACAGCTTCTTCGTGCCCCGCCCGCTCCAGGAGGCCGCCCTCGAACTCGTCGGCTCGCCCGCCTGGCCCCGCCACCGGCGCGCCGTCGCCGCCGCCCTGCGCACCCGCCGCGACGCACTGCTCTCCGCCCTGCGCCGGGAACTCCCGGAGACCGCCGTGGACTTCGTGCCGCCCGGCGGCTTCCACCTCTGGGCACGCCTCCCCGACGGCACGGACGAACACGCCCTGGCCGCGGCCGCCCTGCGGGCCGGCGTCGCCGTCGCCCCCGGCCGCCCGTACTTCTCCGCCGAGCCGCCCGCGCCGCACGTCCGCCTGAGCTTCGCCGGCGTGGCGGGCGCGGCGGAGCTGGAGGAGGGGGTGAACCGGCTGCGTACCGCCCTCAGTTGAGCGCCCGGTCCTCCTGCTCCACGATCCGGGCCACCGCGGCCCGCAGCCACCGGTGGGCGGGATCGGCGTCGACGCGGACGTGCCAGGCCATGCCGGTGGCGACCGGCGGCAGGGGCAGCGGGATCTCCCGCACCCGCAGCGGCATCACTCCGGCCGCCCGGACGGCCACCGCCTCCGGCAGCAGGGCCAGGGCGTCGGACTGCAGCACGAGGAAGCAGGCCGTGACGAAGGACGGCACGGTCGCCAGGACCCGCCGGGTCAGGCCGAGTTCGGCCAGCCGCTCGTCGACGACGCTGTGAGCCCTGCCGCGCCGGGAGGAGACGACGTGCGGGACCGCGGCGAAGCGCTCGACGGTGAACGGCTCGTCCGCCCACGGGGCGCCGGTGCGTTCGACGGTGGCGTGGCGGTGCCGGGAGAGCGGACTGCTGCGCACGTCGTGCGGGAGACCGGGCAGGGCGCCGATGTCCAGGTCGATGCGGTCGCGCAGGTCCGCCGGGTCCTCGTCGCCCTCGGGCAGGATCCGCAGCCGGATGCCGGGCGCCTCCTGCGCGATGCGCTCGGTGAGCGCGGGGCCGAGGACGACGGCCAGCCCGTCGTTGGTCCGCAGCGTGAACTCCCGCTCCACGGTGGCGATGTCGACGGGCTGCGGCGGCCGCAGCGCGGCCAGCGCCCCGAGCAGCGCCGCCTCGACCTGCGGCCGCAGCTCCAGCGCCCGCGGGGTGAGCGTCAGCCTGCGCCCCGCCGGCACCAGCAGGGGATCCCCGACCACCCGGCGCAGCCGCCCCAGGGTGCGGCTCATGGCGGAGGCGGACACGTTCATCTCGGCGGCGGCGCCGGTGACGCTGCTCTCGCGGAGCAGGGCGTGGAGGGCGGGGAGGAGGTTCATGTCGGGGAGTTGCATGGAGTGCAACTCTAATGTGCTCATTCGGAACTTGTGGGCAAGTGTCAGTGCCGCTCACCATGAACGGGTGATCGACAGCAAACACCGCAACACCGCGCTCCTGGTCGCGGGATGTTTCTTCATGGAGAACCTCGACGGCACGATCGTGTCGACCGCCGCACCCCGGATGGGTGCCGCACTGGGTGTCGCCCCGACGGCGATCGGCTTGGTGGTGACGGCCTATCTGGTCACGCTGGCGGTCCTGATACCGCTCAGCGGCTGGCTGACCGCCCGCTTCGGCCCCCGGCGCGTCTTCCTCGCGGCCATCGCCCTGTTCACCGTGGCCTCGTTGGGCTGTGCGCTGAGCACGAGCCTCGGCCGGCTCGTCGCCATGCGCGTCCTGCAGGGCGCCGGGGGCGCGATGATGGTGCCGGTGGGGCGGCTGATGGTGGTGTCCGGGGCGGACAAGCCCGACATACCCCGGCTCATCGCGTACATCGTGTGGCCCGCCCTGGTGGCACCCGTGATCGCGCCGCTGCTGGGCGGCCTGATCACCACGTATGCGAGCTGGCCCTGGATGTTCCTCCTCAACATCCCCCTCGGGATGCTGGCGTTCACCGTCGCGTGGCGCCTGATCGACGACGAGCCGGGCCGTGCGGCTCCGCCGCGGCTGGACCGGACCGGTGTCCTGCTGACCTCAACGGGCCTGGGCGCGCTGACCTGGACGGCACATCTGTTGTCGGATCCGCATGCGCAGTGGACGCCGGTGGCCGTGTTCGGCGCGTTGTCCGTGGTGCTGCCGGCCGCTGCGGCAGGGCACTTGCTGCGCACCCGACACCCGCTGGTCGACCTGCGCACCCTGCGGATCCCGGCCTTCCGGGCGTCGGTGTCCGGCGGCTCACTGTTCTGGATCACGGTCGCTGCGGTCCCGTTCCTGCTGCCGCTGCTCTTCCAGGAGGCCTTCGGCTGGAGCGCGGTGAAGTCTGGTGCGGTGGTGCTGTTCGTCTTCGTCGGCAACATCGGGATCAAGCCGGCGACGACGCGGCTGCTCCAACGCTTCGGCTTCCGGCCCCTGTTGGTGACCGCCGCGGTGGGCGTCGTCGTGACGACGGCCCTGTGCGGGTTCCTGACCGCCGGCACGCCGGTCGTGCTGATCGCCGCCCTGGCCGTGGTGAGCGGCGCGGCCCGCTCGCTGGGGCTGACGTGCTACCAGGTCATCGCTTTCGCGGACGTCCCGCAGGAGCGGATGCGGCATGCGAACACCTTCCA
Organism: Streptomyces sp. AM25; assembly: GCF_058146165.1. Classification (NCBI taxonomy): domain Bacteria; kingdom Bacillati; phylum Actinomycetota; class Actinomycetes; order Kitasatosporales; family Streptomycetaceae; genus Streptomyces; species Streptomyces sp. AM25. Next base: position 187,806 of record NZ_JBKIWN010000004.1, read on the forward strand.
GGCGACGGCCCAGCAGGCGGCGGCCGGCCTCGGTGTGGCGGCGGCCACGGTGGCCCTCCGCGCGGGGGATTGGCTGCGGCCGGGTGCCGCGTACGGGGTGGCCTTCTGCCTGCTGGCGCTGGTGTCAGTGGGGGCGGTGGCGGGCGCGGTGCGGCTGCGGCCGGGTGCGGGGAACGCGGTGCGCCCCGAGAAGCTCAGCCCGGCCCGCGTCTGAGGCCCGAGAGGGTCCGGGGGCGAAGCCCCCGGGAACGCCCCGTTCACCCCACCCGCGTGAACACCAGCGACGCATTGTGCCCGCCAAACCCAAAGGCGTTGGCCAACGCGGCCTCGTACCGCCCCCGCCGCGGTCCCCCGGCCACGACGTCCAGCTTCACCTCCGGGTCCAGCACCTCAAGGTTCCGCACCGCCGGAACCATCCCGTCCCGCACCGCGAGAATCGCCGCCAGTGCCCCCACGGCCCCCGCCGCGCCGAACAGGTGCCCCGTCATCGACTTCGTCGCGGTCACGGCCGCGTGCAGCCCGACCGCCTCCGCCACCGACTCGGCCTCCACCAGGTCCCCCTGCGGCGTGGACGTCGCATGCGCATGGACCACCCCGACATCGCGCGGGGAGAGCCCCGCACTCTCCAACGCGCCGCGCATCGCCCGCACCTGCCCCTCGGGGTGCGCCGCGGTGATGTGGAACGCGTCCGACGTCACTCCGGCCCCGGCCAGCCCCGCGTGCGCCCGCGCCGCCCGCGCGGCGGCGAACTCCGCGCGCTCCAGCACGACCACCGTGGCACCCTCGCCGATGACGAACCCGTCCCGGTCCGCGTCGAAGGGCCGTGAGGCCCGCCCCGGTTCGTCGTTGCGCGTCGAGTGCGCCTTGGCCTGGGCGAAGCCGGCCAGCGGCAGCGGGTGGACGCAGGCCTCGGTGCCGCCCGCCACCACCACGTCCGCCCGGCCGAGGCGGATCAGGTCCAGGCCCATGGCGATCGCCTCGGCCCCGGACGCGCACGCGCTCACCGGCGTGCGGGCGCCGCCCCGCGCCCCGAGCTCGATGCTGACCCAGGCCGCGGGACCGTTCGCCATCAGCATGGGAACGGTGTGCGGCGAGACCTTACGGACGCCCGAGGTCTCCAGGACGTCGTCCTGGCCGAGCAGGGTCAGCGCACCCCCGGTGCCCGTGCCGATCACCACGGCCAGCCGCTCCGGATCGACCTCCGGGCGCCCCGCGTCCGCCCACGCCTCGCGCGCGGCGACGAGCGCGATCTGCTCGCAGCGGTCCATGCGGCGGGCCTGCACCCGGTCGAGCACCCCGGCCGGTTCGGCCGCCAGCCGGCCTGCGATCCGGACGGGCAGCCGCTGCGCCCACTCCTCCTCGATCGCGCGGATGCCCGACTCCCCGGCCAGCATCCCGGCCCAGGTCGAGGCGACGTCCCCGCCGAGCGGCGTGGTGGCCCCGAGACCGGTGACCACCACGTCCTTCATGCCGTTCATCTGCAACCCCCTTTGTTGTGGTCGAACAACTCGAAACAACTCGTCAGCGACTCTGCCAGCGCAGAGCTGCAGGAAAAATGCCGTGATCCACGGAGTCCGGCTTCCGTGATTTAGAGGGTTCGACCATCGACGCAGCCTTATGCGCACCCCCCTCCGGGTATTGCATAAAACTGCAGCTCTCCGTATAGTCATGCCAACCCAGGAGGAGGGACGGACCCATGGCGATACGCGCGGCAGTGGCCGGAGCGAGCGGATATGCAGGCGGCGAAGTGCTGCGCCTGCTCCTCGCGCACCCCGGCGTCCGCATAGGCGCCCTGACCGGGAACTCCAACGCCGGGCAGCCCCTCGGGGCCCTGCAGCCGCACCTGTCGCCACTGGCGGACCGGGTGCTGGAACCGACCACGACCGCGGCGCTCGCCGGGCACGACGTCGTCTTCCTCGCCCTGCCGCACGGGCAGTCCGCCGCCGTCGCCGCGGAACTCGGCGACGAGGCGCTGGTCGTCGACTGCGGCGCGGACTTCCGGCTCGCCGACGCGGCGCAGTGGGAGCGTTTCTACGGCTCCCCGCACGCCGGCACCTGGCCCTACGGCCTCCCCGAACTGCCCGGCGCGCGCGAGGCGTTGCGCGGCGCCCGCCGGATCGCCGTGCCCGGCTGCTACCCGACCGCCGTGTCGCTCGCGCTCTTCCCCGCCTACGCGGCCGGGCTCGCCGAGCCCGAGGCCGTGGTCGTCGCCGCCTCCGGCACGTCCGGCGCGGGCAAGGCGGCCAAGCCGCACCTGCTGGGCAGCGAGGTCATGGGCTCGATGAGCCCGTACGGCGTCGGCGGCGGCCACCGGCACACCCCCGAGATGATCCAGAACCTCTCCGCCGTCGCGGGGGAGCGGGTCGGCGTCTCCTTCACCCCCACCCTGGCGCCCATGCCCCGCGGCATCCTCGCCACCTGCAGCGCCAAGGCCCGCCCGGGCACGACCGCCGAGGCCGTGCGCGCGGCGTACGAGAAGGCCTTCGAGGGCGAGCCGTTCGTCCGCCTGCTGCCCGCGGGCCAGTGGCCGTCCACCGGTGCCGTCCTCGGCTCCAACACCGCCCTGGTGCAGGCAGTACTCGACGAGGACGCGTCCCGCATCGTCGTGGTGAGCGCGATCGACAACCTCACCAAGGGCACCGCGGGCGGCGCCCTGCAGAGCATGAACCTCGCCCTCGGCCTCCCCGAGGACCTCGGCCTGCCGGCCACGGGGGTGGCGCCATGACCGTGCGCAAGATCGTCGCCACCGTCCTCGCGCGGCTGGCGCCGTGCGAGACCCCGGCCCGCCCCCGGCGTGCCGTTCCGCAGGACCCGTCCCCCCAGAAGGCCGACAAGGAGATGCAGTGAGCGTCACCGCAGCACAGGGATTCACGGCGGCGGGCATCGCCGCCGGGATCAAGGAGAGCGGAAGCCCCGACCTGGCCCTGGTGGTGAACGAGGGTCCCCGCCGGGCCGCCGCCGGTGTCTTCACCGCCAACCGCGTCAAGGCCGCGCCCGTCCTGTGGTCCCAGCAGGTCCTCAAGGGCGGGGAGGTCTCCGCCGTCGTCCTCAACTCCGGCGGCGCCAACGCCTGCACCGGCCCGGCGGGCTTCCAGGACACCCACGCCACCGCGGAGAAGGCCGCCGAGGTGCTCGGCCACAACGCAGGTGAGATCGCCATCGCCTCCACCGGCCTGATCGGCGTCCGGCTGCCGATGGACAAGCTGCTGCCCGGCATCGAGAAGGCCGCCGCAGCGCTGTCCCCGCACGGCGGGGAGAAGGCGGCCATCGCCATCAAGACCACCGACACCGTCCACAAGACCGCCTTCGCCCAAGGTGAGGGGTGGACGGTGGGCGGCATGGCCAAGGGCGCCGGCATGCTGGCACCGGGCCTGGCCACCATGCTCGTCGTCCTGACCACCGACGCCGACGTCGACGCCGCCGGCCTGGACGAGGCGCTGCGCGCCGCCACCCGCACCACCTTCGACCGGGTCGACTCCGACGGCTGCATGTCCACCAACGACACCGTGCTGCTGCTCTCCTCCGGCGCCTCCGGCATCACCCCGGACCCGGACGCCTTCGCCGAGGCCGTGCGGACCGTCTGCGACGACCTGGCCCGCCAGCTCATCGGGGACGCCGAGGGCGCCAGCAAGGACATCCGCATCGAGGTCGTCGGCGCGGCGACCGAGGACGACGCCGTCGAGGTGGGCCGGTCCATCGCCCGCAACAACCTCCTCAAGTGCGCCCTCCACGGCGAGGACCCCAACTGGGGCCGGGTGCTCTCCGCCATCGGCACCACCTCCGCCGCCTTCGACCCGGACAGGCTGAACGTCGCCATCAACGGCGTCTGGGTCTGCAAGAACGGCTCGGTCGGCGAGGACCGCGACCTGGTGGACATGCGCTACCGGGAGGTCCGCATCACCGCCGACCTCGCCGAGGGCGCGGCGTCCGCCGTGATCTGGGCCAACGACCTCACCGCCGACTACGTCCACGAGAACAGCGCGTACTCCTCATGAGCACCCCGACCCGGAAGCACACCGCCCTGCCCAAGGCGCAGACCCTCGTCGAGGCGCTGCCCTGGCTGACGCGCCACCACGGCAAGACCGTCGTCATCAAGTTCGGCGGCAACGCCATGGTCGACGACGCGCTCAAGGCCGCCTTCGCCAAGGACGTCGTCTTCCTGCGGCACGCCGGGCTGCGCCCGGTCGTCGTGCACGGCGGCGGCCCGCAGATCAGCGCCGCTCTCGAACGGATGGGCCTGGAGTCGGAGTTCAAGGCCGGGCTGCGGGTGACCACGCCCGAGGCCATGGACGTCGTGCGCATGGTGCTCGCCGGACAGGTCCAGCGCGAGCTGGTCGGGCTGCTCAACCAGCACGGCCCGCTGGCCGTCGGCCTCACCGGCGAGGACGCCGGGACCATGACCGCGGTCAAGCACTACGCGGACGTCGACGGCGAGCGCGTGGACATCGGCCGCGTCGGCGAGATCACCGCCATAGACACCGGCGCCATCGAGACGCTGCTGGACGACGGCCGCATCCCCGTCGTCTCCTCCGTCGCCCGCAGCGGCGACGACGGTCACGTCTACAACGTCAACGCCGACACGGCCGCGGCCGCCCTCGCCGCCGCGCTGGGCGCGGAGACGCTGATGGTCCTCACGGACGTGGAGGGCCTGTACGAGGACTGGCCGCACAGCGACGAGGTCATCAGCCGGCTCACCGCGAGCGAGCTGGAGGAGCTGCTGCCGCAGCTGGCCAGCGGCATGGTGCCCAAGATGCAGGGGTGTCTGCACGCGGTGCGCAACGGCGTCACCAACGCCCGCGTGATAGACGGACGGGTCCAGCACTCGATCCTGCTGGAGATCTTCACGGACGAAGGCATCGGCACGATGGTCGTGCCGGACGAGGAGGAGGGGCAGGCGTGACCAACGACGAGCTCACCCGGCGCTGGCAGGGTGCCCTGATGGGCAACTACGGCACCCCGAGCATTCCCCTGGTGCGTGGTGAGGGCCCGGCGGTGTGGGACGCCGACGGCAAGCGCTACCTGGACTTCGTGGGCGGCATCGCCGTCAACGCCCTCGGCCATGCGCACCCCGCGGTCGTGCAGGCGGTGTCCGCCCAGATCGCGACCCTCGGCCACGTCTCCAACCTCTTCACCGCCGAGCCCACCGTCGCCCTCGCCGAGCGGCTGCTCGCCCTGGCGGACCGTCCCGGGCGCGTCTACTTCTGCAACTCCGGTGCGGAGGCGGTCGAGGCGGCGTTCAAGATCGGGCGGCGCACGGGCCGGACGCACATGGTCTCGGCCGCCGGGGGCTTCCACGGCCGCACCATGGGCGCCCTCGCCCTGACCGGCCAGCCCGCGAAGCAGGAGCCGTTCCTGCCGCTGCCCGGGGACGTGACGCACGTGCCGTACGGGGACGCCGAGGCGCTGCGCGCGGCGGTCACGACGGAGACGGCGATGGTGATCCTGGAGCCGGTCCAGGGCGAGAACGGCGTCGTCGTCCCGCCGCCCGGCTATCTGGCCGCCGCCCGCGAGATCACCCGGGCCACCGGGACCCTGCTCGTCCTGGACGAGATCCAGACAGGTATCGGCCGTACCGGATACTGGTTCGACCACCTTGCGCACGGGATCGAACCGGATGTGATCACTCTTGCCAAGGGCCTGGGCGGCGGACTGCCCATCGGCGCCACCGTCGCCTTCGGCACCGCGGCCGACCTGCTGACGGCCGGTCAGCACGGCTCGACGTTCGGCGGGAACCCGGTCGCCTGCGCGGCCGCCCTGGCCGTCCTCGACACGCTGGAGGCGGACGGGATCCTGGACCGCGTCAAGCACACGGGCGCTCTGCTGCGTGACGGGATCGCTGCGCTCCACCACCCGCTCGTCGACCACGTCCGCGGTGCGGGCCTGCTGCTGGGTATTGTCCTGTCCGAGCCCCTCGCACCGAAGGTGCAGCAGGCTGCACAGGAAGCCGGCCTCCTGGTGAACACGGTCGCACCCGACGTGGTGCGCCTCGCACCTCCGCTGGTCATCACCGACGATGACGTGGAGACGTTCCTCCAGGCCCTGCCCGGCGTCCTGGACGCCGCAGGAGGAACGAGATGATCCGGAGACTGACGTAAAGATGCCCGAGGCGCAGGAGACCGAGCCGTTCCACGGCGGCGGCGGACCGGCCGTGCCGCAGACCCGCACCGCGCGCCACCGCAGGATCGTCGACATCCTCGGCCGGCAGCCGGTGCGCTCGCAGAGCCAGCTGGCCAAGCTGCTCGCCGACGACGGCCTCTCCGTCACCCAGGCCACGCTCTCGCGGGACCTCGACGAGCTGGGCGCGGTCAAGATCCGCAACACCGGCGGCGAACTGATCTACGCGGTCCCCTCCGAGGGCGGCGACCGCACCCCCCGCGCGCCCCTCGGCGAATCCGCCTCGGAGGCCCGCATGGGCCGCCTCGCCGCCGAACTCCTCATCTCGGCCGAGGCCTCCGCCAACCTGGTCGTCCTGCGCACCCCGCCGGGCGCCGCCCAGTTCTTCGCCTCGGCCATCGACCAGGCGGGCGTCCACGAGATCATCGGCACGATCGCGGGCGACGACACGCTCCTGCTGATCAGCCGGGACCCGGGCGGGGGCCAGGCGCTGGCGGACCATCTGCTGCGGCTGGCGCAGAAGGAGCTCTGAGCGCGGGACGGCCCTCTCCTGGGCCGTCCCGCTGCCGCGCCCCCGCGTGGGCGCGCCCTCCGCACCGTCAACTGCCGGAGAGAGTTTCCGTTTCCGCGGTGTAGAGCTGCGCGGGGTCGAATCCCATGCCGGTGAAGTGGCCGGCGAGTTCGAGGGAGAGCGCGCCGTGGAGACGGGTCCAGAAGGTGAGGGCGCGGCGGAGCGCTGACGGCGGGGCCGGGTGCTCTCCCGCCCAGGCCCGGTGCTCGGCGAGGTGCGCGTCGAGCGGGGACGGCGGCGCGGCGGGCGACGGCGCGGCGGCGCAGGCGTCGATGAGGTGCGCCATGATCTCGGAGGCGATCCGCGTGGTGTCCTCGGGCGCCCGGTATCCGGGCACGGGGGTGCCGTAGACGAGGAAGTACCGCTGGGGGTCGTCCAGGGCCCACCGGCGCAGGGCGTGCGCCAGGCCGGCGAGATCGGCACCGGCCTCGGCACGGGTGCGGACGGTGTCGGCCAGGCTGCGATAGGCGTCTCTGACGAGTTCGGTGATCAGCTCGTCACGGTTGGCGAAGTACCGGTAGAGAGCCGGCCCGCTCATGCCCATCTGTTTGGCGATGGCGTTGAGGGACAGGGCGGAGGCCCCGGCTGCGGCGATCTGCTGCCGGGCGTGCTGCTTGATCTCCTCCCGCACCTGGGTGCGGTACCGCTCCCTCGGAGTCCTCGTATCCGGCTCGGCCATGACCCGTCTCCCGTCCTCGCGGTACTGAAGCACCACCACTCCACCACTTGGTTAGAGGCTATCACTCTCGCTATTGACTCTCGCGCGCCGGTCGGTTACAACTTCTAACGAACGCGAAACCATCTACGCCATCTATCGAGAGGAGAGGCGATCATGGACAGCGAGCGCCGCATCCAGGTCGTTCTGCCGGGCATCGTGGCTCCGGAAGGTCTGGAGATCCGCCGAACCGCCGTACCGGAGCCCGGACAGGGGCAGATCGTGATCGCCATGGAGGCGACCGGCGTCTCGTTCGCCGAGCAGCAGATGCGCCGCGGGCGGTACTACGACCAGCCGCCGTTCCCGTTCGTGCCCGGATACGACCTGGTCGGCCGGGTGCTGACGACCGGACAGGGAGTCGACCCGGGCCTGGCCGGCCGGCGGGTGGCCGCGCTGGTGAAGGTCGGCGGCTGGGCCAGCCACGTGGTGCTCGACGCCGCGGACGCGGTGCAGGTCCCGGACGACCTCGCGGCGCCGGAGGCCGAGGCGGTCGTGGTCAACGGCATCACGGCCTGGCAGATGCTGCACCGCAAGGCCCGGGTGCGCGCCGGGCAGACCGTCCTGGTGCACGGCGCCGGCGGCGGTGTGGGCTCCGTCCTGGTCCAACTCGCCCGCGCGGCAGGCGTGAAGGTGATCGGCACGGCCTCGGCCCGGCACCACGACGCCCTGCGGGAGCTGGGGGTCACGCCGGTCGACTACCGTGCCGGCGACGTGCCCGCCCGGGTCCGGGAGTTGGCGCCCGGCGGGGTGGACGCCGTCTTCGACCACGTCGGCGGCCGGAGCGTCATCGACTCCTGGCACCTGCTCGCCCCCGGCGGCACCCTCGTCTCCTACGGCAGCGCCTCCACCCGCGACGACACCGGTTCCAAGCAGTGGCCCGTACTGAAGACCCTCGCCCGCACCTGGCTCTGGAACACCCTGCCCAACGGGCGCCACGCCTGCTTCTACAACATCTGGGCCGGCAGGGCACTGGACAAGAACCGCTTCCGCGCCCGGCTGCGGGCCGACCTCACCGAGGTCTTCACCGCCGTCCGCCGCGGCGACGTCGCACCCCGGATCGCCGCCCAACTGCCGCTCAGCCGGGCCGCCGAGGCCCTGCGCCTGGCGGAGTCCGGCACCGTCACCGGCAAGGTCGTCCTGACTCCCTGAAACGAGGTTCCTGCCATGACCGGCAAGCCGTACCTGACCGGCCACTACGAGCCGGCCGTCGACGAGATCACCGCCACCGGCCTCACCGTCGAGAGCACCCTGCCCCCGGAGCTGACCGGCCGGCTGATCCGCAACAGCCACAACCCCAAGCCCGGCGTCACCCCCACCCACTGGTTCAAGGGCAGCGGCATGGTCCACGGCATCCGCCTGCGCGACGGCCGCGCCGAGTGGTACCGCAACCGCTGGGTCCGCACCCCCGCCCTCGACGGCGCCCCCTGCCCGACCGGGACGGGACCCGACTTGGCGGCCAGCACGGCCGGCACCCACGTCATCGAACACGCCGGCCGCCTGCTCGCCCTGTGCGAGGCCAACTTCCCCTTCGAGCTGACCCGGGACCTGGACACCGTCGGCGCCCACGACTTCGACGGCCGGCTGCGCAGCGCGATGACCGCGCACCCGAAAACCGACCCCGCCACCGGGGAGCTGTACTTCTTCGGCTCCTCCCCCTTCCCGCCGTTCCTGATCCACTACGTGGCCGACGCGCAGGGGGAGATCACCCACAGCGCCGAGATCCCCGGTGCCACCGCCTCGCTCAAGCACGACTTCGCGATCACCCGGCACCACGTGGTCTTCGTCGAGGGCTCGGTGACCTTCGACCCGACCGAGCACTCGGGCATCCCGTACGGCTGGAGCGACGACCAGCCCGCCCGCATCGGCGTGATGCCGCGCGGCCGCCATGGCGCCGAGAGGATCCGCTGGTTCCCCATCGCGCCCGGCAACATGCTGCACACCGCCAACGCCTACGAGGACGCCCGGGGCCGCATCGTCCTGGAGGGCCCCACCGTCGACCGCGAGGGCTTCGCGCTCTCGTGGAACTGGTGGGTCGGCGCCCCCGGCCGGGGCACCGAGCCCAACGCCCGCTCCTGCACCCGCCGCTGGACGATCGACCTGACCGCCGGAACCGTCGACGAGCGGACCGTCGACGACCTCGCGGTCGAATTCCCCACCCTCAACGAGGAGTTCACCGGCACCGAGCACCGCTACCAGTACGCCGTGTCCTTCCCCGACCGCAACGGCTTCGGCGGCTACGGCATCGTCAAGTACGACCGCGCGACCGGCGCCCGCCACCTCCACGAGGCCGGGGACGCCCGGCTCCCCAGCGAGGCCGTCTTCGTCCCCGCCGCCGGCGCGACCTGCGAAGACGACGGCTACCTGCTCACGGTCGTCTCCGACCTCAAGCAGGACGCCTCCCAACTCCTCGTCCTCGACGCCTCGGACCTCGGCCGCATCGCCACCGTCCACCTGCCCCGCCGCGTCACCGCCGGCATCCACGGCTCCTGGATCCCCGACTCGGCCCTCTACGGCGATACGACGGAGGCCCTGCCTCCGATTGCGGAGACAGGGCCTCTGAGCTGGACTTAAGCCTGCTCATCCGGTCGGGACGGCGGGATTTGAACCCACGACCCCTTGACCCCCAGTCAAGTGCGCTACCAAGCTGCGCCACGTCCCGGTGCCCGTTCCCTCCGGGTTGTTCCCGGTGGGGCGTGCAGAAAGAAAATATCCTGTTCCGCCCCGTGATCCAAATCCGGGGTCAGCGGGATACCTGCAGGTACCAGCGCAGCACGGATGTCCGGCGCTCGCCGACCGTCGCCGCGGCGCGGTCGAGCAGCGCGTCCAGCTGGGCACGGTCCTCGTCGGCAAGGGCCCGGTACGCGGTCGGGGCGGTCGGCCAGGAAGGGCGTGGCCCGCGCGGTGCCCCCGGTCCGGTTGAGCGCGGTCACGCCGGCCGCGCGGACGCGGGACTGGCGGGAGCCGAGGAGCGGCTCGATGGTCTCGCCGTACTTCCCGTCCTGCGCTGCGGCGGCGAGCGCCGCATTCGCGCAGACGTCCTGGACGACGATGTCGCTGTCGGCAGCGGCGATCTCCGCGAGGCGGGCGGGGGAGAACCGGCCCTGCTCGACGGCGATCCGGTGCCCGAGGCGGCGGGCGGCCCGCAGCAGTTCCCGAGCCTGCTCGCGCACCGGCTCGACCCGGTCCGCGCAGCGGACGGTGACGGGGGGAGGAGGGCGGCGGCGCCGGGAGCGGCGAGAGCCGCCTGGCGTATGTGGCCGTTCGGGTTGCAGAGGGCGATGGCGAGGGACGGCTCGTTGGGCGGCTCGTCCCCGGCGCGAAGCCAGTCGGTGCAGGGGAAGGACCACAGGTCCTGGCGTACCGCCAGGTCGAGGGCGACCCAGTCCTCGGCTGTGGCGATCTCCGACGGAAGCATGCGCCCGGACTGGGCTGATTTGACGGTTATGCGGGCCGGGTCGGTCCGCTTGTTCACGTGGCGCGTTCCCCCGTCGGCCGGTTGTGACGGAGGCATCGTAATTCGGGCATATGGCCCGCCGATCATCAGGACCTGCGGTCGAAGGTGCCCGTGGGGATGCCGACCTCGTTGCCGTCGCTCAACCGGAGGTGAATGGTCTCGCCGTACTTGTACAGGTCACGGGTGGCGTATGTGCCGTCCACCGGGCGGGTGAGCAGGTCGCACTCGCCCCGGAACGGATCGATGATGAGGTGGACCGGGATGTTGAAGCGGGCGTACTGCTCTGTCTTGACCATGTAGTCGCTCTTGTCGTACTTCGAGGAGACGACTTCGATGGCGGCCAGCAAATCCTCGTAGGAGAAGGGCTCCCCCGCCCCTGCTTCGACGATGGCCACGTCCGGGCAGCGCTCGGGCTCTCCGGGAAATTCGACGAGAACGTCCGAGTATGCACGCTTCCTGCCGAGCGCGGCCCGTGCCGCATCGATCACGTCGGCGATCGTCTCGCTCTGAACGCTGCTCTGCGGCGTCATGATGATCCGGTCCCCCACCGCCTCGATCTTGAAGCCCGCTATCACCGACGATGCGCGGTCGATGGCGTTGTGCAGGTAGTCGAACTGCACGGTCATGGGCAACCTCCCTGACTGGGGCTCCTCGATAGTCGCATCGTAGACCGTGCCGCTGACGCTTGGTCCGACCGGATTCACTCCCTCGAGCTATTGACGAAACATACGGCGCACTGCATAGTTATGCCCACCAGCGCATGAGAGCGCAGCGCATCGCACCGTAAGGAGAACCCCCGTGACCGAGCGCGTCGTACTCGCCTATTCCGGCGGCCTTGACACCTCCGTCGCCATCGGCTGGATCGCCGAGGAGACGGGCGCCGAGGTCATCGCCGTCGCCGTGGACGTCGGCCAGGGCGGCGAGGACCTGGACGTCATCCGCAAGCGTGCGCTCGCCTGTGGTGCGGTCGAGGCCGAGGTCGCGGACGCCAAGGACGAGTTCGCCGAGGAGTACTGCCTCCCGGCGATCAAGGCCAATGCGCTGTACATGGACAAGTACCCGCTGGTGTCCGCCCTGTCGCGGCCCACGATCGTCAAGCACCTGGTGGCCGCCGCCGAGAAGCACGGGGCGAGCGTCGTCGCCCACGGCTGCACGGGCAAGGGCAACGACCAGGTGCGGTTCGAGGCCGGCATCTCCTCGCTCGCCCCGCAGCTGAAGTGCATCGCCCCGGTCCGGGACTACGCGATGACGCGGGACAAGGCCATCGCCTTCTGCGAGGCCAAGGGCCTGCCGATCGCGACGACCAAGAAGTCGCCGTACTCGATCGACCAGAACGTCTTCGGCCGGGCCGTCGAGACCGGCTTCCTGGAGGACATCTGGAATGCCCCGATCGAGGACGTCTACGACTACACGGCGAACCCGGCCACCCCCCGGGAGGCCGACGAGGTGGTCATCACCTTCGAGCAGGGCGTCCCGGTCGCGATCGACGGCAAGCCCGTCTCCGTGCTCCAGGCGATCCAGCAGCTCAACGAGCGAGCCGGTGCCCAGGGCGTGGGCCGGCTGGACATGGTCGAGGACCGGCTGGTCGGCATCAAGTCCCGCGAGGTCTACGAGGCGCCGGGCGCCATCGCGCTGATCACCGCGCACCAGGAGCTGGAGGCCGTGACCGTCGAGCGGGAGCTCGCCCGGTTCAAGCGGCAGGTCGAGCAGCGGTGGACCGAGCTGGTCTACGACGGCCTGTGGTTCTCCCCGCTCAAGCGGGCCCTGGACGGCTTCATCGCCGAGGCCAACGAGCACGTCTCCGGTGACATCCGGATGACGCTGCACGGCGGCCGGGCCGTGGTCACGGGCCGGAAGTCCGCGCAGTCGCTCTACGACTTCAACCTCGCCACCTACGACACGGGCGACACCTTCGACCAGTCGATGTCGAAGGGCTTCATCGAGATCTTCGGGCTCTCCTCGAAGATCGCCGCGAAGCGGGACCTGGCCCTGTGACCGACGACGGCAGCAACGACGTACGGCTCTGGGGCGGCCGGTTCGCCGACGGGCCGGCCGAGGCCCTCGCCAAGCTCTCCGCCTCCGTCCACTTCGACTGGCGGCTCGCCCCGTACGACATCGCCGGCTCCCGCGCGCACGCCCGCGTCCTGCACAAGGCCGGGCTGCTGAGCGTCGACGAGCTCCAGCGGATGACCGAGGGCCTCGGGCAGCTGGAGGCCGACGTCGCCGCGGGGACGTTCATCGGCACCGTCGCCGACGAGGACGTGCACACCGCCCTCGAACGCGGCCTGCTGGAGCGGCTCGGCCCGGAGCTCGGCGGCAAGCTGCGCGCCGGGCGCTCCCGGAACGACCAGGTGGCCACGCTCTTCCGGATGTACCTGCGCGACCATGCGCGGATCATCGGCGGGCTGATCACCGATCTCCAGGAGGCTCTGGTCGGGCTCGCCGAGGCCCACCCCGACGTGGCCATGCCCGGGCGTACGCACCTGCAGCACGCCCAGCCCGTGCTCTTCGCGCACCACGTCCTCGCGCACGTGCACGCCCTCGCGCGGGACGCGGAGCGGCTGCGGCAGTGGGACGAGCGCACGGCCGTCTCCCCGTACGGCTCGGGCGCGCTGGCCGGGTCCTCCCTCGGGCTGGACCCGGAGGCGGTCGCCGCCGACCTCGGCTTCGAGCGCGGCAGCTCCGGCAACTCCATCGACGGCACGGCCTCCCGGGACTTCGCCGCCGAGTTCGCCTTCATCACGGCGATGATCGGCATCGACCTGTCCCGGCTCGCGGAGGAGGTGATCATCTGGAACACGAAGGAGTTCTCCTTCGTGACGCTCCACGACGCCTTCTCCACCGGCTCCTCGATCATGCCGCAGAAGAAGAACCCGGACATCGCCGAGCTGGCCCGCGGCAAGTCCGGCCGGCTGATCGGCAATCTGGCCGGGCTGCTGGCCACCCTCAAGGCCCTCCCGCTCGCGTACAACCGCGACCTGCAGGAGGACAAGGAGCCGGTCTTCGACTCCTGCGACCAGCTGGAGGTCCTGCTTCCGGCCTTCACCGGGATGATGGCGACCCTCACCGTCAACCGGGCGCGCATGGAGGAGCTGGCCCCGGCCGGCTTCTCGCTGGCCACCGACATCGCGGAGTGGCTGGTCAAGCAGGGCGTGCCGTTCCGGGTGGCGCACGAGGTCGCAGGGGCCTGCGTCAAGGAGTGCGAGGCGCAGGGCATCGAGCTGGACGGGCTCACGGACCGGCAGTTCGCCGCCATCTCGCCGCACCTGACGCCCGAGGTCCGCTCGGTCCTGACGGTGCCGGGCGCCCTCGCCTCCCGCAACGGCCGCGGCGGCACGGCCCCGTCGGCTGTGGTGGTCCAGCTGCAGGAGGTCAAGACGGACCTGGCCGTGCAGCGGGAGTGGGCGGACGCCAAACGCGCCTGATCGCTTCCCATTCTGAGACATCGATAACCTGAATGAGACATCAGTGTCTCATTCAGGTTATCGTCGTCTCATGAGCGTGGATCGAGACCAGGTACTGAGAGCAGCCGCCGGCCTGCTCACCCGCAAGCCGACCGCTTCCATGGACGAGATCGCCAAGGGCGCCGGCATCAGCCGGGCCACCCTGCACCGGCACTTCGCCGGCCGGGACGCCCTCGTCCGCGCGCTGGAGAACCACGGCATCGAGCGGCTCGGCCGGGCCCTGGACGAGGCCCGCCTGGACGAGGGCGACGCGGCGGACGCCGCGCGCCGGATGATCGCGTGCACCGAGCCCGTCGCCGGGGTCCTCGCCTTCCTCTACGGCGAGAACCAGCTCTACGAGGGCGGCATGAACGAGGGCTGGAACCGCCTCGACGCCCGGATCACCGGGCTGTTCCGGCGCGGCCAGGAGGAGGGCGCCTTCCGCCTCGACCTCTCCCCGGCCTGGCTCACCGAGGCCTACTACGGCCTCGTGGCCTCCGGCGCCTGGTCCGTCCAGGACGGCAGGGTGGCCGCCCGGGACATCAGCCACATGGTCTCCGAGCTGCTGCTCGGGGGCGCCCTGCGACGGAGGATGGAACCGTGAGTCATGAGACCGTCTCCCCGCCGTCCGGTGCGCCGGACGCGGCGGACGCCCCGCGCCCGGGTCGCTGGCTCGCGCTGGCCGTGCTCGTCCTGGCCGTCCTGCTCGTCGCCGTCGACGCGACCGTGCTCGGCCTGGCGACGCCCTTCCTCAGCGAGGACCTGAAGCCCTCCGGGACCCAGCTGCTGTGGATCGGCGACGTCTACTCCTTCGTCATCGCCGGTCTGCTGGTCTCCATGGGCAGCCTCGGCGACCGCATCGGCCGCAAGCGGCTGCTGCTCGTCGGCGCCGTGGCCTTCGGCGCCGTCTCGGTGCTCAACGCCTATGCGACCAGCCCCGAGATGATGATCGTGGCCCGCGCTCTGCTGGGCGTGGCGGGCGCGACGCTGATGCCGTCCACCATGGCGCTCATCCGCAACCTCTTCCACGACCCCAAGGAGCGCAGCCTGGCCATCGGCATCTGGGGTGCGATGGCTTCGGCGGGCGCGGCCGTGGGGCCGGTCATCGGCGGCTTCCTGCTGGAGAACTTCTGGTGGGGTTCGGTCTTCCTGATCAACCTGCCGGTGATGGCCGTGCTCGTCCTGGTCGGCTTCAAGCTGCTGCCCGAGTCGCGCGACCCCTCGCCCGGCCCCTGGGATCTGCTCAGCGTGGCCCTGTCGATGGTGGGCATCATCGCGGTGGTCTACGCGATCAAGGAGGGCGCGACGATCGGCTTCGGCCTGCCCGTCGCGGTGGCGGCCGTCGTCGGTGTGGGCGCGCTGGTGTGGTTCGTCCGGCGCCAGCTGAAGCTGCCCGCGCCGCTGCTGGACATGCGGCTCTTCCACCACCGCGGCTTCTCCGGCGCGGTACTGGCCGACCTGCTGACGATCCTGGGCCTGTCCGGGCTGGTCTTCTTCCTCTCCCAGTTCCTCCAACTGGTGCAGGACCGAAGCCCGTTGGAGGCGGGGCTCGCGGAACTGCCTGCGGCCGTGGGCGCGGTGACGGCCGGTCTGCTGGCCGGGCAGGCCGCCCGGCGCTTCTCGGTGCGGTCGGTGGTCTCGGGCGGGCTCGGCGCGATCGGCATCGCGCTGGCGGTGCTCGCCTGGCTCCAGACGACCACCCCCTACCCGCTGCTGGGCGCCGTCCTGCTGGTCGTGGGCGTGGGGGCGGGATTCTCGTTCACCGTCACCGCCGACGTGATCCTCTCCAGCGTGCCCAAGGAGCAGGCGGGCTCGGCCGCGGCCGTCTCGGAGACCGCGTACGAACTCGGTGCCGCGCTCGGCATCGCCCTCCTCGGCTCGATCGTCACCGGCGTCTACCGCGGCTTCGCGATCCCCGTGGGCGTCCCCGCGGACGCCGCCTCCGGGGCGCACGAGTCGCTCGGCGGCGCCGTGGAGGCCGCGGGGCGGCTGCCCGCCGACACGGGGGCGGCCCTGCTCTCCTCGGCGCAGGACGCCTTCGTCGAGGGGCTGCGGATCGCCTCGGGCGTGGGTGCGGTCGTGCTGACCGGGACCGCGGTCGCGGCCTGGTTCCTGCTGCGCGGCCAGCGGCTCGCGGAGGGTGCGGGCGGCTGAGTCGTCCACTGCTCGATTGAGCATTCCAGCATCACACGGCCCGGGGCTTCAAGCCCCGGGCCGTGTGATGTTTACCAGCCGGTAACTGCCTTGACGCGGCCCTGACGCGCCCGAGAACATCTCGTCCACCGGTCGACATTGTCGAACGCGGTTCGGACGAGGCGTCCTCCGGGACGCCCCTGTGTCAAAGGAATCCCCCCCATGCGTCCCACGCGCCTGCGCACCACAGCACGGTTCCTGATCGCCGCCGCGGCCGCCGCCGCGCTGAGCCTCACGGGCCTCGCCGCGTCACCCGCCTCCGCCTCGCCGCTCGACGTCCCGCCGAAGGGCGCCAACGACTGGTCCTGCAAGCCGGATTCGGCCCACCCGCAGCCGGTCGTGCTGGTCAACGGCACGTTCAAGCTGATGGCCGAGAACTGGGCGGCCCTCTCGCCCAAGCTCAAGGAGGCGGGCTACTGCGTCTTCGCCTTCAACTACGGGCACATGGAGACCGACCCGATACCCCAGGCGGCCGCCGAACTGCGGGACTTCGTCGAGGCCGTGCGCGGCGCGACGGGCGCCGCGAAGGTCGACATCGTCGGCCACAGCCAGGGCGGCATGATGCCGCGCTACTACGTGAAGTTCCTCGGCGGCGCGGACAAGGTGAACGACCTCGTCGGCATCGTCCCGTCCAACCACGGGACCACCAACCCGCTGGCGATCCCCGCCGGTTACACCGTCTGCCCGTCCTGCCTCGACCAGCGCGTGGGCTCGGACCTGATGAAGAAGCTCAACGCGGGCGACGAGACGCCGGCCGGTCCGGACTACACCGTCATCACGACCCGCCACGACGAGGTCGTCGTCCCCTACACCAGCGCCCTGCTGACCGGGCCGTCCGAGCACCTGACGAACGTCGTGCTCCAGGACAAGTGCCCGCTGGACCCGTTCATGCACGACCAGGCCACCAAGGACCCGGTCGTGGCGCAGTGGGTGCTCAACGCGCTCGGCCGCAAGGGGCCGGCGGACCCGGAGTTCCAGCCGCACTGTTTCGCGCTGTAGGCGTGGTCCTCCGCAGTTCCTCGTGCCCCGAAAGGGGCGCGGGGAACTGCGCGACCAGCCACGAACCGACCCGCAGCCGAAGTGTCGTCAGGCCGCCCTCGCCTTCGTGGCGTACATGTCCACGTACTCCTGGCCCGACAGGCGCATGACCTCGCTCATCACCTCGTCGGTGACGGCGCGCAGCACGTAGCGGTCGCGGTCCATGCCCTCGTAGCGGGAGAAGTCCAGCGGGTCGCCGAAGCGGACCGTCACCCGGGCGATGCGCGGGATCCCCTTGCCGCTCGGCTGCACCTTCTCCGTGCCGATCATCGCGAACGGCACCACCGGCGCGCCCGTCATCAGTGTCAGCCGGGCGATGCCGGTGCGGCCGCGGTAGAGGCGGCCGTCGGGGGAGCGGGTGCCCTCCGGGTAGATGCCGAAGACCTTGCCCTCGTCCAGGATCCGGCGGCCGGTCATCAGCGCGGCCACACCGCCGTTGCCGCCGTCGCGGTCGACCGGGACCATGCCCGAGGAGCGGAAGAACCACGCCATCAGGCGGCCCTTGAGGCCCTTGCCCGTGACGTACTCGTTCTTGCCGATGAAGTAGACCTGGCGCTTGACGATCAGGGACACGAACAGCGAGTCGATGAACGTCGTGTGGTTCCCGGCGAGGATCACCGGCCCGTCCCCGGGGATGCGCTCCGCCCCCTCGACCTTCGGTCGGTACAGGACGCGCATGAGCAATCCGAGAATCGCCTTGAGCACAATGCGGGACAACGGGTCCTCCGGTCGTGGTGGTCATGTCAGCGCAGCCGCTGACGATACTCGCGGGTACGGGTGCTGTGCACACCGGGTTGGCGACACGAAACAGAGTGTTGACGTGAGTTGGCCCTCTGTTTCGGCCATGTCCTTCTGGGCAGCGGTCGAACGACTTTACGATCACCTCGTCTGACAGGTGCCGGACAGTGCGGCGCCGGAGGAAGGAGCAGGAGCGTACATGCAGCAGGAGCAGCGTCCGGGCAGGCGTTCGTTGCTGGGGGCCGCGGCGGCCCTCGGCGCGGGAGCGGTCGTCCTGGGCAGCGGGGCGGGCCCGGCGGCAGCGGCGCAGCAGCGGAGCGCGGGCGGCCACGGCAAGGGCGGTTCGTACAAGGACCTCCCGGTGCCGACGGTCATCGGGCACCGCGGTGCCTGCGGATACCGGCCGGAGCACACCTTCGGCTCCTACCAGTTCGCGCTGGACAACGGCGCGGACGTCATCGAGCAGGACCTCGTCCCCACCAAGGACGGGCACCTCGTCTGCCGTCACGAGAACGACATCACGCAGACCACCGACGTCGCCGACCACGCGGAGTTCGCCTCCCGCAAGACCACCAAGGTCGTCGACGGCGAGTCCCACACCGGCTGGTTCACCGAGGACTTCACCCTCGCCGAGCTCAAGCGGCTGCGCGCCAAGGAGCGCATCCCGGGCAACCGGCAGCACAACACCCTCTACGACGGCCGCTGGGACGTGCCCACCTTCGAAGAGGTCCTCAAGTGGGCCGAGGAGCAGGGCCGCAAGCGCGGCCGGCGGGTCTGGCTGCACTCGGAGACCAAGCACCCCACCTACTTCCGCAAGCTGGGCCTCGGCCTGGAGGAGCCGCTGGCGAAGCTGCTGCGCCGGTACGGCCGGCACCGCGCCGACTCGCCGCAGTTCCTGGAGTCCTTCGAGCCGGGCAGCCTGCAGCGGCTCACGAAGCTGGGCGTCCACGCCCCGAAGATCTTCCTGCTGGACGACCTCAAGACCCGCCCCTGGGACTTCGTCGAGGCGGGCGACCCGCGCACCGTCGCCGACCTCATCACGCCGCAGGGCCTGAAGTGGATCGCCGGCTTCGCCGAGGGCATCGGGCCGTGGGTGCAGCAGATCATCCCCCGGGACGCGGGCGGCAAGCTGGGCAAGCCCACCACGCTCGTCCGCGACGCGCACGCCGTGGGCCTCATCCTGCACCCGTACACCATGCGCAACGAGAACACCTTCCTGCCCGCGGACTTCCAGTGCGGCAGCGACCCGAACGCCTACGGCGACGCCTTCGGGGCCTTCAAGGCCTACTACGCCACGGGCATCGACGGCATCTTCTCGGACAACTGCGACACGGCGGCGTTCGCACGGGCGGATTTCCTCAAGAAGTGACCTCCGGTCTCCTCCGGTTTCCTCATGGCGGTGGGTAATCCACTCGGACGAGTGATTACCCACCGTTCCGGAAACCGCCCGGGCGGGGCCGGATGTCCCGTCCCGCATGACGCCGAACGATCTCCTCACCCGGCTGCGCCCCCTGCTGGCCGCCGAGTGCGCGGCCGAGGCCCACGCGGCCGGCATGGAGGCGGCCGACCTCGAACAGGCCGTCTGGCTCAGGCTGTTGAGCGGTGCCGGGGCGCTGTCCCGGACGGCCGACACCGCGCTGCGGATACGGGCGGCGGTCCGTGCCGAGGCCCGCGCCTGGCGCCGCCGGGCCCGGCGCGAGGTGCCCTACGACCCGGTCGCCGCCGAACCGTCCGGCGGGCGGCTGGAGTCGGGGGTGGAACAGGCCGTGCTGGCCGCCGAGACCAAGCGGCAGCTGCGGGCCGCCGTCCGCCGCCTGCCCGGCCGCTGTCCCGGGCTGCTCTCGGCCCTGCTCTCCTCCCGTGATCCGACATACCGAGAAATCGCAGGGGAGTTGGGTATCTCACAAGGATCTTTGGGGCCTGTACGTTCCCGCTGCCTGGGATGCCTGCGCAGAATGCTCATGGCGGAGATTGCGGCTCCTGGACGCGGGGGAGAGGAGCGTTAGACAACCGGCGCCACGGAGCGGCGTGCATCTGGGCGGCTCCTGCGAAGGCGGAGCGATTACGGGAGGCGTGCGCATGGGCATGAGCGTGACCATCTCGGCTGCGGGCGACAGCGATGCCGAGCAGATCCTCAAACTGCAGTACCTCTGCTACCAGGACGAGGCCGAACTCCACGGGGACTGGTCCATCGAGCCGCTGACCCAGAGCCTCGACGCCCTGCGCGCCGAACTGGCCGGGAGCCGCGTCCTGGTGGCCCGGCTCGGCGCGGAGGTCGTCGGCTCGGTGCGCGGCACCGCCGGCGCCGACGGCACGGCCGTCATCACGGGGCTCATCGTGCACCCGCGGATGCGGCGGCACGGCCTGGGCGGCCGGCTGCTGACGGCGATCGAGGAACGGCTGGCCGAGGAGTGCGCGGCCAAGCGCTACCGGCTGGCCACCGGCCGCCGCGGCGAGGGCGGCCTGCGCCTGTACCGCCGCTGCGGCTACGCGCCCGTCGGCACCCAGGAGGTCACCCGCACACTGACCCTCATCACCCTGGAGAAGGACGCGGCGCCCGCCTACGTGACGAGCGCCTGAGCCGCTCCGGGGCCCGTCGGCGGCCCGTCAGGCCCGTCGGTCCGCCGTGTCCGGGCGGCCGGCGCGGCGCAGCCAGATCATGGCGGTCACCGGCAGGATCACCGGGATGAAGAGGTAGCCCATCCCGAAGTCCGACCACACGGTGGCGTCGGGGAAGGCGGACGGGTCGACGAGGGTCCAGGTGCCGACCAGCAGCACCCCGGCCAGCTCGGCGGCGCAGCACACCAGCGCCGCCCTGCGGGCCGTGTTCCCGCCGCGCACCAGGGAGTACGTGATGAAGGCGTACACCACGGCGGCGGCCGCCGACAGGACGTAGGCCAGCGGTGCGCGGCCGAAGTCCAGCAGCATCTGGACGACCGAGCGGGACGCGGCGGCGACGGTGAACACCCCGTACAGCCAGACCAGCAGCCTGCCCGGGCCCTGGCCGAGGTCGAAGCCGCCCTTGGCGGCGTCGGACGCGGTGGTGGGCTCGGTCACGGTCAGCCTCCCCAGATGTCGTAGAGCCGTACTTCCAGCACGGCGAGGATCACGGCGCCCGCCGCCACCGTGGCCGAGCCCCATCGGGTCCGTTCGGCCAGCGACATGAAGGCCGCGGCGGGGATCGCGGCGGCCGAGCCCAGCAGGTACGCGACGAAGATCGTCGTGCCCTGGTGGGGCTTGTCGCCGCCCGCCAGCCGCACCACGCCGACGGCGAGCTGGATCACGGCGAGCAGGGTGACCACGGCCATGCCGATGAAGTGCCAGTCCTTGGTGGCCTGGTCGCGCGAGAAGGCGAAACCGCACCAGGCGGCCAGCGCGAGGGCGGTCAGACCGACGGCGAGCGTCAGCGCGTCGATCACCGCGGCCCCCGGGCGGCGCGGACGGACGGATGGGGCATGACAGGCATGGGACGACTGTAGTGGCCCGCTCGCGGGCCCCCGCGCGCGGCCCTGGCGGACCACGTTGTGATCACGCCTGTCCGGTATTCGGACGGGCGTGGCTGATTCGCACGCACTTCTGTTTTACTGGCCCGCATGACCACGACGAGCAGCCGCACCCTTGCGACCGAGGCGATGATGACGCCCGGTGCTCGTTGCATGTGTCGAATGTGTGACTGCTGAGGGCCCCTTTGCCTCGCGCCCCGAAGCGAGACCCACCTGAGCCCGGCGTCGGCCTTTTCCGCCGCCCGGACCGCTCGGCCCCGCGTCACCAGGAACCCCCGAGCCGCGCTCCAGCGCCTCCGGGGACGATCCCCCCTGATGCCGCATTCCGCAATGCATGCCCGTGCGCCGGCGTCACCATCGCCGCGCACTCGACAGTGACGGAAACTCTGTGATCACCACTACGGGCCTGACAAAGGTCTACCGCTCACGAGGCCGCGAGGTCACCGCCCTCGACGGCGTCGATCTGCACGTCCGTGAGGGCGAGGTGTACGGCGTCGTCGGCCAGAGCGGCGCCGGCAAGTCGACCCTCATCCGCTGCGTCAACCTGCTGGAGCGCCCCAGCTCCGGCACGGTCACCGTGGCCGGCCAGGACCTCACGGCGCTCGCCGGGCGCGGCCCGCGCGCCGGTGCCGAACTGCGCCGGGCACGCAGCCGCATCGGCATGGTCTTCCAGCACTTCAACCTGCTGTCCTCGCGCACCGTGCAGGCCAACATCGAGCTGCCGCTGGAGATCCTCGGCGTCCCCGCCAAGGAGCGCAGCCGCAAGGCCCTCGAACTGCTCGACCTGGTCGGCCTCTCCGACAAGGCCAAGGCCTACCCCGGCCAGCTCTCCGGCGGCCAGAAGCAGCGCGTCGGCATCGCCCGCGCCCTGGCCGGCGACCCCAAGGTGCTGCTCTCCGACGAGTCCACCTCCGCGCTGGACCCGGAGACCACCCGCTCCATCCTCCAGCTGCTGCGCGACCTCAACCGGCAGCTGGGCCTGACCGTCCTGCTCATCACGCACGAGATGGACGTCGTCAAGACCATCTGCGACTCCGCGGCCCTGATGAAGGGCGGCCGCGTCGTGGAGTCCGGCACCGTCGCCGAGCTGCTGGCCACCCCCGGCTCCGAGCTCGCGGCCGAACTCTTCCCCGTCGGCGGCGAGCCCTCCGGGCCCGACCGCACCGTCGTGGACGTCACCTTCCACGGCGAGGCCGCGACCCAGCCGGTGATCTCCCAGCTGTCGCGCACCTACAACGTCGACATCTCGATCCTGGGCGCCGCGATGGACACCGTCGGCGGCAAGCAGATCGGCCGGATGCGCATCGAACTGCCCGGCCGCTTCGAGGACAACGTCGTCCCCATCGGCTTCCTGCGCGAGCAGGGCCTGCAGGTGGACATCGCGGACGTCAACACGCCGGCACCCGCCGCCGCCCTGAAGGAGGGTGCCAAGTGACCTGGACCGAGATGCAGCCCCTGCTGCGCGACGCCTGTCTGGACACCCTCTTCATGGTGTGGTGGTCCACCGTCTACGCCGTCCTCGGCGGACTCCCGCTGGGCATCCTGCTGGTCCTCACCGACCGCGGGGCGCTGCTGCAGAACGTCGTGGTGAACAAGGTCCTCGGCGCGGTCGTCAACCTCGGCCGCTCGCTGCCCTTCATCATCCTCCTGGTCTGGCTGATCCCCTTCAGCCGCCTTCTGATCGGCACCTCCATCGGCCCCAGCGCGGCCGTGGTGGCCCTGACCATCGGCGCCATCCCGTTCCTCGCGCGGCTGGTGGAGACCGCCGTCCGCGAGGTCGACCACGGCCTCGTCGAGGCCGTGCAGTCGATGGGCGGCGGCACCTGGACCATCGTCCTCAAGGTGCTGCTCCCGCAGGCCCTGCCCTCCCTCGTCGCCGGGCTGACCACCACGGTCATCGCCCTCATCGGCTACTCGGCCATGGCCGGCGCGGTCGGCGGCGGCGGGCTCGGCAACCTCGCCATCACCTACGGCTACATGCGCCACGAGACCGGCCTGATGAACACCACCATCGTGCTGCTCATCGTCATCGTGACGCTCGTCCAGCTCGCCGGTGACCTCGTCGTCCGCAGCCTCTCCCGGCGCGGCGGCCGCCAGGCCGCCCCCGTGGGCCTGCGCCGCCTGCGCCGGACGGCGTCCCTCGCCGCCGTGGCCCAGCCCGTCCCCGTGGTGGACGTGCCGGCCGAGACGGCGAAAACCCCCTGATCCCCCGGGGCCGGCGGCCCCGCGGAACCCCCACGAGCCCGGACCCTTTGCCGGGCGGCATCACCTCGTGATCCAGGAAAGAGGCACTCTTCGTGCGCACCACCGTCAAGCTCACCGCCGCCGTGGCGGCAGCCGCCGCGCTCACCCTCGGCCTGAGCGCCTGCAGCGCCCCCTCCGACACCAGCTCCGCCTCGGAGAAGAAGGGCAAGGACGCCGACCCGGCGGCCAAGCTCGTCGTCGCCGCCAGCCCCACTCCCCACGCCGACATCCTCAACTTCGTCCGCGACCACCTCGCGGCCAAGGAGGGGCTGAAGCTGGAGGTCAAGGAGTTCAACGATTACGTCCTGCCGAACACCGCCACCCAGAGCGGTGAGGTCGACGCGAACTTCTTCCAGCACAAGCCCTACCTCGACGACTTCAACAAGAAGAACAAGACGGACATCGTGCCCGTCGTCAACGTCGAGATCGAGCCCCTCGGCCTCTACTCCAAGAAGGCCGGGAAGGTCGCCGACATCGGCTCCGGCTCCACCGTCGCCGTCCCCAACGACGCCACCAACGAGGGCCGCGCGCTCAGGCTGCTCGCCGACAACGGCATCATCAAGCTCAAGGACGGCGTCGGCGCCGAGGCGAAGCTCTCCGACGTCGAGGACGCCAAGGGCGTGAAGTTCACCGAGCTGGAGGCCTCCCAGATCCCGGCCCGCCTGGGCGACGTGGACGCCGCCGTGATCAACGGCAACTTCGCCATCTCCGCCAAGCTCAACCCGGCCAAGGACTCCCTGGCCCTGGAGAAGGCCGAGAACAACCCGTACGCCAACTTCCTCGCCGTCAAGAAGGGCAACGAGGCGGACCCGCGGATCCAGAAGCTGGCCAAGCTCCTCAACTCCGATGAGGTGAAGAAGTTCATCCAGGAGAAGTTCAGCAACGGCGCCGTCATCCCCGCCTTCGGCCCCGTCAAGAGCTGACACCTTGTAATCTCGGCCGTCCGTACGGTCGCAGGCCCCGCGCGCGCCCCGGCGTGCGCGGGGCCCACGCGCTTGGCGCACTCACATGCCGATGCTGCATGCTGGTGCACCCGAGCGAACCCGAGCTCACCCTCCCTCGGCGTTGGAGCAGCGCATGACTTCCACCTTTCCGGACATCTCCATCAGTACGGACCGGCTGGTGCTGCGCCCGTTCGAGGCAGGGGACGTGCCCGCCCTCGCGGAGATGATGAACGACGAGCTCATCACCGCCTGGACCACCGCCCCGTACCCCTACACCACCGCCGAAGCCCGCGACTGGGCCCTGCACCGTGCCCCCGGGGAACGCACCTCCGGGCGCGGAATCGTCTTTGCGGTCACCGAGTTCCTCACCTCCCGTCTCGTCGGCGCCGTGTACCTGCGCAACACCGACTGGCGCACGCTGTGCGCCGAGGTCTCCTACGTCACCGCGCCCTGGGCCCGCGGCGAGGGCTACGCGTGCGAGTCCGTGCTCGCCGCCGCCCAGTGGCTGTTCCGCGACCAGAAGTTCGAACGCCTCGAACTGCGCACCGCCGCCGACAACACCGCCGCCCAGCAGGTCGCCCAGAAGATCGGCTGCATCAGCGAGGGCGTCCTGCGCAACGCCTGGATAGCGCGCAGCCGCACCGAGGACGGCGGCTGGACGGACATCCGCACCGACCTCATCGTCTGGAGCCTGCTCCCCGAGGACCTCGACGAGGTGCGCGAACAGCACACCGGCGGCTACGACTACACCGACTACGCCGCCGCCTTCCCCGACTGGCGCTGACCTCTCCCGTGCCCGCCCCGCTCCTAGGGGGTGCCCGGGGTACTCTCACCCTGCCCGCACCGCCGTGCGGCCGACCGAAACGCCCGACCCGAGACAAGCCCAGGAGACAGACGACGATGGCCGACCGGGTCACGGTGATCGGGTGGGACGGCTCACCGCTGACGGACGCGGCCCGCTCCGCCGTGGGCGCCGCCACTCTGGTCGCCGGCGCGGCACACCACCTGGCCCTGCCCGAGATCCCGCCCGGCGCCGAGCGCATCCGGCTGGGCAGCGTCGACCTCGCCGCCCGCCGCATCGCCCAGCACCGCGGCTCCGCCGTGGTACTCGCCGACGGCGACCCCGGCTTCTTCGGCGTCGTCCGCACCCTGCGCGCCCCCGAACACGGCCTCGAGGTCGAGGTGGTGCCCGCCGTCTCCGCCGTCGCCGCCGCCTTCGCCCGGGCCGGCATGCCCTGGGACGACGCCCAGGTCGTCGTCGCCCACGCCCGCGACCTGCGCCGCGCCGTCAACGTCTGCCGCGCCCACCCCAAGGTCGCCGTCCTCACCTCGCCCGGTGCGGGCCCCGCCGAACTCGCCCTGCTGCTCGGCCCCGTCCACCGCACCTTCGTCATCTGCGAGGAACTGGGCACCGAGCGCGAGTGCGTCACCGTCCTCACCTCCGACCGGGCCGCCGACCACAGCTGGCGCGACCCGAACGTCGTCATCGTCATCGGCGGCTCCGGCACCACCGCCGCCGGCGGCGGCTGGATCGCCGGGCGCGACCCCGGCCACCCCTCGGCCGTCCGCGGCTGGGCCCTGCCCGCCGACGCCTACGGGAGCCCGCTCGGCGAGGGCGAGTCCACCGAGCTGCGGGCCGCCCAACTCGCCCGGCTGGGGCCCCGCGTGGGCGACCTGGTCTGGGACATCGGCTCCGGCAGCGGCGCGGCCGCCGTCGAGGCCGGCCGGTTCGGCGCCGCCGTCATCGCCGTCGACCGCGACCCCGAGGCCTGCGCCCGCACCGCCGCCGCCGCGCGCCGCCACGGCGTGCAGCTCCAGGTCGTCCGCGGCACCGCGCCCCAGGTGCTGGAGGACCTCCCCGAACCCGACGTCGTGCGCGTCGCAGGCGGCGGCGCCCCGGTCGTCGCCGCGTGCGCGGCACGCCGCCCCGAACGGATCGTCAGCCACGCGGCCACCCGGGACGAGGCCGAGGCCGTCGGCCGCGTCCTCGCCGAGGGCGGCTACGCGGTGGAGTGCACCCTGCTGCAGGCAGTGGAGTTGGACACAAGCGCCTGGACCGAGCGCGAACGGGCCGTAACCTTCCTGCTCAGCGGCCATCGCCCCCACGGGTGAGATCGCGGACGTACACCCGACCGGGGTAGGCTGGCGGATCGTTGTGCGGCCGCCCGGTGTCGGACACCACAGTCATCAATGCACCGAACGCGTCCCCCTTTTGGCGGGCACAGGGCAGGGTGGCAGCGGTGGCACGCACGTGCCGCGAGGCATGGACGCTCGTTGTTGTGTAGGGGCGTCAGCGGTTGGAAGGAGCACTACCGATGGGCGAGGGGTACGCATGACCGACACCGGCCGGTTCCCGGGCGAGGAACAGCCGGAGAACGCAGGCGCACTGCCCGGACACCCGCTCCCAGCGGATGCGCCGGCTCCTGCCGACACCGGAAACCCGGCTCCGTACACCTTCCTCGACCAGGCGGACACCGCCGACGAGGACGACCTGCTGCTGATGCCGGGTGCCCAGGGCGCCTGGATGGAACAGCCGACCCTCCAGGGCGGCGGCACGCACGAGTCGGGCGGCCGGGACACCGGTTCCGTCGACTACACCGGCGTCCGCACCCCGCCCCCGGCGGCACCCGCCGCACCGGCCGCTCCCTCGGCGGCCCGCCGTCCGCTGCACATGGGCCCGCCCGTGCCGGACCCGTCGAGCGGCGGCGTCGTCCGCTCCCTCGCCGACCGCGGCCCGGCCGCCCCGCAGCCGCCGGCCGCCACGCCGGTCCGCCCGCTCGCGCCCCAGACCGACGCGGCCCCGGCTGCACCCGTCGCGGAGCCGGTTGTGGCGTTCGTCCCGTCGCAGAACACCGGCGGCGTCACCCCGGCCGGGGGCGCCGCCGAGTCGATAGTGGCCGGTGCGGTGCCGTCCGCCGGCGGTCCCGAGCCGGTGCAGCCGCCGGCCGAGGCGGCCGTTCCCGCGCAGGCCGCGCCGGTGCAGCAGGCGCCCGAGACCGTTGCCGCCGTGCCCGAGGCGCCGGCGGTGCCCGCTGCGGAGGAGCCCGCACAGCAGGTCCCGGCCGCGGTCGTGCCGGAGCAGACCGCCCCGGTTCAGGAGGAGACGCCGCAGCCGGTCGCGCCTGCGGCGCCGGAGCCCGTGGCCGTCCCTGCGCACGAGGAGCCTGTGCAGCAGGCCGTGGCGCCGGATCAGGTGGCGCCCGTGGCGGGCGAGTCCGCCCCGGCCGCGGAGCCGGCCGCCCCTGTTCACCCCGAGCCCGTCGAGCAGCCGGCCGTTGTCGCGGAGGAGAGCGCTCCCGCGCCGGAGCCCGTCGCCGCGCAGCCCGCGCCCGTACCGGCAGCAGCCGCCCCGGCGCCGGAAGAGCCGGCCCAGGCCGACCCGGTGCCCCCGACGGCCCCTCAGACCCCCGCGCCGCAGGAGCCGGTGCCTCCGGTGACGGCCGACGCCGTCCCGGTGCAGGCCGAGCCCGTGGTGCCGGTGGAGGCTGTCGTGCCGCAGGCCGAGCCGGTGCACGCCGAGCCCGTCGTGCCCGAGCCCGTCGTGCCGGTGGCCGTTCAGACCGCGGTGCCGGTGCCGGATGCCGCTGCGGCGCAGGCCGTTCCCGCTCCTGCCGAGCCGGAGGCGCCGGTGCCTGCCGAGGCGCCCGCGCCCGAGCCGGTTGCCGTGGTGCCGGAGCCGGACATGGCCGTGGAGCCGGCCACCCCGACGGCCGTGCCCGAGCAGGCCGTTGCCCCGCAGCCCGAGGAGGCGCCCGAGCCCGCGGCGCAGGCCGAGCCCGCCCCCCTGCCCGAACCGGAGCCCGCCGCACAGCAGGCGCCCCCCGCGCACACCGAACCGGCAGCACCGGCGGCCGAGCCCGAGCAGGCCGTCGCCCCGCAGCCCGAAGCGGCGGCCGACGCGGCCGAGCCGGAGCAGCCTGCCGTGCCGCAGGCCGGTGACGAAGCCCCGGCCGCCGACCAGCACACCGTCCCGGCGCCCGGCCCCGCCGCGCCCGAGGCCGACGAGGCCGCGCCGGAGCCCGTCGTGTCCGAGCCGGTGATGCCGGTGGCGGCCCAGGCGGCGCCGGAGCAGGCCCCCGCCCACGCCGAGCCGGCCGCGCCCGAGCAGGACGCCTCCGTACAGGCCGCCCCGGCACCGGCCCCCGAGGCCGAGCCGGAGGCGGAGGACGCCGAGCCGGAGCCCGTCGTACCGGCCGGCCCCCCGGCCGACGGGTACGCCGCCGCCGAGCGCGAAGCGGTCCACCGCGTCATGCGCGAACGCCGCGACATCCGCAAGGGGTTCCGCACCGACCCGATCCCGCACGAAGTGCTCCTCCGCGTCCTGGAGGCCGCGCACACCGCGCCGAGCGTCGGGCACTCGCAGCCCTGGGACTTCGTCGTCATCCGCTCCGCCGAGACCCGGCAGACGATGCACGAACTGGCCACCCGGCAGCGCGACGCCTACGCCAAGTCGCTGCCGAAGGCCCGGGCCAAGCAGTTCAAGGAACTGAAGATCGAGGCCATCCTCGACACGCCCGTCAACATCGTCGTCACCGCCGACCCCACCCGCGGCGGCCGGCACACCCTCGGCCGGCACACGCAGCCGCAGATGGCCCCGTACTCCTCCGCGCTCGCCGTGGAGAACCTCTGGCTCGCCGCCCGCGCGGAGGGCCTCGGCGTGGGCTGGGTCAGCTTCTTCGACGAGCGCGAGATGGTCCGCGCCCTCGGCCTGCCGGAGCACCTGGAGGTCGTGGCCTACCTCTGCATCGGCTACGTCGACGAGTTCCCGGACGAGCCCGAGCTGATGCAGGCCGGCTGGTCCAAGCGCCGCCCGCTGTCGTGGGTGGTCCACGAGGAGACGTACGGCCGCCGCGCCCTGCCCGGCGAGGACCCGCACGACCTGCTCGCCGAGACCCTGCGCGGCATCCGCCCGCTGGACGCCAAGGCGCTCGGCGAGGCGTGGGAGCGCCAGAAGCGGATGACCAAGCCGTCCGGCGCGCTCGGCATGCTGGAGATCATCTCGGCGCAGCTGTGCGGCCTGTCCCGCAAGTGCCCGCCGCCGATCCCGGAGCCGGC
This sequence comes from Streptomyces sp. AM25, assembly GCF_058146165.1. Classification (NCBI taxonomy): domain Bacteria; kingdom Bacillati; phylum Actinomycetota; class Actinomycetes; order Kitasatosporales; family Streptomycetaceae; genus Streptomyces; species Streptomyces sp. AM25. The sequence continues at coordinate 217,818 of NZ_JBKIWN010000004.1, forward strand.
CGCCGTCGCGATCTTCGCCGGCGACCACGGCGTGCACCACCAGGGCGTCACGGCCTGGCCGCAGGAGGTCACGGCCCAGATGGTCGCCAACTTCCTGGGCGGCGGGGCGGTCTGCAACGCCTTCGCCAACCAGGTCGGCGCCGAGGTCTGTGTCGTGGACGTCGGCGTGGCGGCCGAACTGCCCAGCACCCCCGGCCTGTTGCCGCGCAAGATCCGGCCCGGTACGAGCGACTTCACCACCGGGCCCGCGATGACCCGCGAGGAGGCGCTGCGCGCCGTCGAGACGGGCATCGAGACGGCCCGCGACCTGGTCACGGCCGGCAACAAGGCGCTGCTGACGGGCGAGATGGGCATCGCCAACACCACGGTGTCGGCCGCCCTCATCTCCGTCTACACGGGCGCGGACCCGGCCGAGATCACCGGCCGCGGCACCGGCATCAACGACGAGATGCACGCCCGCAAGGTCGACGTCGTGCGCCGCGCCCTGGAGCTGCACCAGCCGGACCCGGCGGACCCGATCGGCGTGCTCGCCGCGGTCGGCGGCCTGGAGCACGCCGCCATGGTCGGCCTGATCCTCGGCGGCGCCTCGCTGCGCACGCCGGTGATCCTGGACGGGGTGAGCGCGGGCGCGGCCGCCCTGGTCGCCCGCGCCATCGCGCCGGAGGCGCTGGCCGCGTGCATCGCGGGACACCGCAGTGCGGAGCCCGGCCACGTGGCCGCGCTGACCAAGCTCGGGCTGCGCCCGCTGGTCGACCTGGACCTGCGCCTGGGCGAGGGCACGGGTGCGCTGCTGGCCCTGCCGGTGGTGCAGAGCGCCGCCCGCGCGATGCACGAGGTGGCCACCTTTGACACCGCGGGCGTGACGGAGAAGGGTTGACGGACCCGTCGCAGGCGGGGTACGCCCTCAGGGTGTGTGCCCCGCCCGCCCGCTTCCCTGCACACGACGGTGTGTGCGCCGACGAACCCGTACAGCACTACGAGAGGCCGCACCGCCATGGCCGAGCACGCCCCCTACCCCGTCGGACTCCGTCTTGCCGGGCGGCGCGTCGTCGTTCTCGGCGCCGGCCAGGTCGCCCAGCGCCGGCTGCCCGCGCTGATCGCGGCCGGTGCGGACGTCCTGCTGGTCTCGCCCTCCGCCACGCCGTCCGTGGAGGCCATGGCCGAGGCCGGTGAACTGCGCTGGGAGCGCCGCCGCTACCGCGACGGCGACCTCGACGGCGCCTGGTACGCCCTGATCACCACCGACGACCCGGCCGCCAACGCGGCCGCCTCCGCCGAGGCCGAGGCCCGCCGCGTGTGGGCCGTGCGCAGCGACGACGCCTCGGCCGCCACCGCCTGGACCCCGGCCACCGGCCGCAGCGAGGGCGTCACCGTCGCCGTGCTCACGGGCAGCGACCCGCGCCGCTCGGCGGCGCTGCGCGACACGATCGTCGAGGGCCTGCGCAACGGCTCGCTCGCCGCCCCGCACCACCGCCCCCGGCACAAGGGCGTCGCCCTCGTCGGCGGCGGACCCGGCGACCCGGACCTCATCACCGTCCGCGGCCGCCGCCTGCTCGCCGAGGCGGACGTCGTCATCGCCGACCGGCTGGGCCCGCGCGACCTGCTGGACGAACTCCCGCCGCACGTCGAGGTCATCGACGCGGCGAAGATCCCGTACGGCCGGTTCATGGCCCAGGAGGTCATCAACGACGCCCTGATCGAGCACGCGAAGGCCGGCAAGGCCGTCGTCCGGCTCAAGGGCGGCGACCCGTTCGTCTTCGGCCGCGGCATGGAAGAGGTGCAGGCCCTGGCCGAGCACGGCATCCCGTGCACCGTCGTCCCCGGCATCTCCAGCTCGATCAGCGTGCCGGCCGCGGTCGGCATCCCCGTCACCCACCGTGGTGTGGCGCACGAGTTCACCGTCGTCAGCGGGCACGTGGCCCCCGACGACCCGCGCTCCCTGGTGGACTGGGAGGCCCTGGCCCGGCTGCAGGGCACGCTCGTCCTCCTGATGTCGGTGGAGAACATCGGCAGGATCGCCGAGACCCTGATCCGCCACGGCCGCTCCGCGGACACGCCCGTGGCCGTCGTCCAGGAGGGCACGACGGCGGCCCAGCGCCGCGTCGACGCGACGCTGGCGACGGCGGCGGAGCGGGTGAGGGCGGAGGGCATACGTCCACCGGCGGTCATCGTGATCGGCGAGGTCGCGCGGTACCACACCCCGTAAGGGGGCGCCCCGAAGAGGCGCGGGGAACTGCGCGATCGACCCCCATCGGCCCGCAGCCAGAGAACAACCGAGAAGAGCACGCACGGCATGCCCGAACTGATCACCATCGACGACCCCGACGACCCGCGCCTGCACGACTACACCGGCCTGACCGACGTCGAGCTCCGGCGCCGCCGCGAACCGGCCGAGGGCCTGTTCATCGCCGAGGGCGAGAAGGTGATCCGGCGCGCCCGGCAGGCCGGCTACGCCATGCGGTCGATGCTGCTGTCGGCCAAGTGGGTCGACACGATGCGGGACGTCATCGAGGAGTCCCCCGCCCCCGTCTACGCCGTCGCGCCCGAGCTCGCCGAGCGGGTGACGGGCTATCACGTGCACCGCGGCGCCCTGGCCTCCATGCAGCGCAAGCCGCTGCCGGACGCCGCCGATGTGCTGCGCGGGGCGCGCCGCGTCGCCGTGATGGAGAAGGTCAACGACCACACCAACATCGGCGCCATCTTCCGCAGCGCGGCCGCCCTCGGCATGGACGCGGTCCTGCTCTCCCCGGACTGCGCCGATCCGCTCTACCGGCGCTCGGTGAAGGTCTCGATGGGCGCCGTCTTCTCCGTTCCCTACGCGCGCCTGGAGACCTGGCCGCGCGACCTGGAGACGCTGCGCGAGGCGGGCTTCCGGATCCTGGCCCTGACGCCGGACGAGAAGGCCACGCCCATGGACGCGGCCGCTCCGCACCGCATGGACCGCGTCGCGCTCATGCTCGGGGCGGAGGGCGAGGGGCTGTCGGCACGTGCGCTGCGGGCGGCGGACGAATGGGTCCGCATCCCGATGGCGCACGGGATCGACTCGCTGAACGTGGGTGCGGCGGCGGCTGTCGCCTTTTACGCCGTCACTTCGGGGCGCCCGGAAAGCTGAGCGTGGTCGGTGGCTGTCCGCGCCCCTTCGGGGCGCACCACCGTCGCCGACTGCCCGTTCGTGTTGTGCGACGGCCCCTGGCAGCCCTGTGCCGCCGCGATGCCCAGGGCGACGAGCAGTGTCACCACCACGAAGACGATCAGCCGCTGCCGCAGCAGCCGCCGGTCCGGGCCCGGGCGCCGGGGGCCGGGGCGCGTGCCGTTGCGGACCGCCGCGGGCGGCCGCGGCGCGCGGACCGTCTCGGCCTGCTGCGGATGCTTCCGGACCTGCGGGCGGGGCGTGGGCGCGCTGCCCGGCTGCCGCTCGGTGCGCTGCCGCTCGTACTCCTCGGCCCGCCGCCCCTGCGGCCGGTCCGGCTCGCGGCGGGGCGACGGCGGACGGACCTCCGACAGCCCGTGCGCCTCGCGCGCGGCGATCTCCTTCAGCCGCAGCGACAGTTGCAGCGTGCTCGGCCGGTCCTCGGGATCCTTGGCCAGACATGCGTGGAGGAGCGGCGCGAGCGCATCGGGCACGCCCATGAGCTGCGGTTCCTCGTGCACCACGCGGTAGAGCATGACCTCCGAACTGCCCTGTCCGAACGGAGAGTCGGCCGTGGCGGCGTAGGCCAGCGTGGCGCCGAGGGCGAAGACGTCCGTGGCCGGCGTCACCGCGGCCCCGCGCACCTGCTCGGGCGCGAGGAAGCCGGGCGAGCCGACGGCCGTGCCCACGTGGGTGAGGGTGCTCGCGCCGGTGGCCCAGGCGATCCCGAAGTCGATGATGCGGGGGCCCTTGGGGGAGAGCAGGATGTTCGACGGCTTGAGGTCGCGGTGGACCACTCCGGCGTCGTGCACCGCCAGCAGCCCCTCGGCCAACGCGGCCCCGACGGAGGCGACCTGAGCGGCCGACAGCGGCCCCTCCTCGTTCACCTTGTCGTGCAGCGAGGGGCCGGGTACGTACTGCGTGGCGAACCAGGGCCGGTCGGCCTCCAGGTCCGCGGCCACCAGCCGCGCCGTGCAGCCGCCGCGGATGCGCCGCGCGGCCGACACCTCGCGGGCGAACCGCGAACGGAACTCCTGGTCCTCGGCCAGATCCGGCCGGATCACCTTCAGTGCGACGCGCTGGCCGCGCCGGTCGGAGCCGAGGTAGACCACGCCCATGCCGCCCGCGCCCAGCCGCCGGTGCAGCCGGAACGAGCCGACGACACGCGGGTCCTCGCGCCGGAGCCGCATCATCGTCATCTTCGTCCCCTACCTCCGGTGGGGCCGCCCCACTTGGCCGCCCATCGCACGCCCGGCGTCTGACGTGGCACAGCTTACGGATTGACGGCCGGACGCGCTGAGAGGCCGCGCATGCGTCGGCGACGGGTTTGCCGGTGCCCCGCCGGGGTCCCGAAGCGGGGGCGCGGGGCGCCGGTTGCGGGGCGCCGGAGCCGGGGGAGGGGCCAAGAAGCCGTGGCGGAAGGGGGTTTGGCGGCCCCCGCGGCCCGGCCGGGCGGAGCGGGCGCGGGAAGCGGCCGCGGACGGGGCGGCGCTGCGCCCGGGCCGGGCCCGAGTGATCGAAGTCACCCGCGCCCGGGGCCCCGCGCCGGCGTGCGCCTCCGGGAAGTCCCCCAGGTACGGGCCCGGGTTCTCCACCCAGGGGAGTAGCCCCCGGGCCGCGGCCTCATCCTCGGGGAGGCCCGGCAATCGGTACGCGGGCATGACGTCCGGCCCCCGGCCCGCGCCTACTGTGGAGCTCAAGCGGCGGGCGACAGTACTCGTCCCCCGAGGTCGGACGCCCGCCGCCCTTGCAGCGGGACGCACAGGCAGGGAAACGGAGGGAGGAGACGCATGTCGGACACCGCACGGCACGGCACTGCCGCCCGGGCGCAGTCGCCCGGTGCCGCGGACATCTTCGGCGAGCGCCCCTCCCCGACCCGCCACCCGCTGGTGGCCACGGCGATGGTGCTGCCCCTGGCGGCCTTCCTCGCGGTGGCCTTCGGCGGCTGGCACGCCGTCGTCACTCAAGCGTCGTCCGTGGCCGGAATGCTGGGGCGCTGAAGGGCGCCCCGGGCCCGGGAGAGCGGCCCGGGCCGGGGACAGACCGGCACTGACCCCGTGGGGACGGGGGTGCGGCGGACGGCACGAATGGCCGGGTACCTGGGGAGGTACCCGGCCAAGCGTGTGTGCAGGCCGGCGCCGCAAAAGGCCGGAGGCCGGAACACCGTGGTGCTCCGGCCTCCGGCCGATCAGTGTGCGCGATACTGGGATTGAACCAGTGACCTCTTCCGTGTCAGGGAAGCGCTCTCCCGCTGAGCTAATCGTCCTTGGAGGTGGAGACGGGATTTGAACCCGTGTAGACGGCTTTGCAGGCCGTTGCCTCGCCTCTCGGCCACTCCACCAGGAGCGGGGGGTCGGGAAGATCCCCCACATCGAGCGGACGACGAGATTCGAACTCGCGACCCTCACCTTGGCAAGGTGATGCTCTACCAGCTGAGCCACGTCCGCAGTTGTCGTTTCTCCGGGGCGCTTCCGCGTCCCGGCGACGTGTTGAACTCTAGCGGATTCCGGCTCCAGCTCAAATTCCGTTTCCGCAGCGTGCTGCGCTGATCCCGTCCCGATCCCGTCCCCGGGTCGCCCGGAGGACCGCGCCATAGACTCGTTGACGTGCACGACCTCACCCCCATGGCCCGCTTCGGCGGGCTGCTCGCGACCGACCTGCGCGACGTGACCAGCGACCCTGCCGCACTGGACTCCACAGGGTGGTGGGCGGTCGTCGCCGACTTCGAGGGCGGCCTGCGCTGCGCCCGCTTCGCCGACGTCCGGCCCGCCCCGGCCCCCGCCCCGGCCCCCGGCCGCTGGTGCGGGCCCGCCCCCGACACCTGGACCAGCTCGCTGGACCGGGCCGCCTACGTCGACGGCGTCCGCCGCATCCGCGAGCACATCGCAGCCGGCGAGGTCTACCAGGCCAACCTCTGCCGGGTGCTGAGCGCGCCCCTGCCCGACCCGGCCGCCGCCGACGTCGACGCCCTCACCGCGCTGCTCGCCCGCGGCAACCCCGCCCCCTACGCGGGCACGGTGCGGCTGCCCGCCCACGGGGTGGAGGTCGCCACCGCCTCCCCGGAGCTGTACCTGCGCCGCACCGGCACGACGGTCGAGTCCGGACCGATCAAGGGCACCGCCCGCGTCGCGGACGAGCTGCTGGAGAAGGACTTCGCCGAGAACGTCATGATCGTGGACCTGGTCCGCAACGACCTCGGCCGCGTCTGCGCCACCGGCTCCGTCACCGTCCCCGCGCTCTGCGCGCTCGAGCCGCACCCCGGCCTCGTCCACCTCGTCTCCACCGTCCGCGGCGAGATAGCCGAGGAGCACCGGGGACGGGCCTGGGCGGAGCTGTTCGCCGCGACCTTCCCGCCCGGCTCGGTCACCGGTGCTCCCAAGGCCAGCGCCCTGCGGATCATCGAGTCCCTGGAGACCGCCCCCCGCGGCCCCTACTGCGGAGGCGTCGGCTGGGTCGACGCCGACCGCGGCACCGGTGAACTCGCCGTGGGCATCCGCACCTTCTGGATCGACCGGGCCGCCGTCGGCGGCCCCGTCCTGCGCTTCGGCACCGGCGCCGGGATCACCTGGGGATCCGACCCGGAGGGGGAGTGGGCCGAGACGGAACTCAAGGCGGCCCGGCTGCTGGCGATAGCGTCGGGCACGCACCAGCCGCTCGGGGGGCGACCCGGAGGGAGAATCCGGTGAAGATCTGGTTCGACGGATCCCTGTGCGACCCCGCGGACGCCAGGGTCTCGGTCTTCGACCACGGCCTCACCGTCGGCGACGGCGTCTTCGAGACGCTCAAGACCGTCGACGGCCGGCCCTTCGCGCTCACCCGGCACCTGGCCCGGCTCGCCGCGTCGGCACGCGGCATCGGCCTGCCCGAGCCGGACCTCGACGAGGTACGGGCCGCCTGCACGGCCGTCCTCGACGCCAACCCGGCGCCCCTGGGCAGACTCCGCGTCACTTTCACCGGAGGACTCGCCCCGCTCGGCTCCGACCGCGGCGACGGCGGCCCGACCCTCCTCGTCGCCCTGACCGAAGTCTCCCGCCGTCCGGACACCACGGCCGTCGTCACCGTCCCCTGGACCCGCAACGAGCGCGGCGCCCTCACCGGGATCAAGTCCACCTCGTACGCCGAGAACGTCGTCGCCCTCGCCCGGGCCCGTGAACAGGGCGCCTCCGAGGCCCTGTTCGCCAACACCGCCGGCCGGCTCTGCGAGGGCACCGGCTCCAACGTCTTCGTCGTCCTCGAAGGCGAACTGCACACCCCGCCCCTGGCCTCCGGCTGCCTCGCCGGCATCACCCGGGCCCTCGTCCTGGAGTGGGCCGGCGCCAAGGAGACCGATCTGCCCTTCGACGTCCTGGAGCAGGCCGAGGAGGTCTTCCTGACCTCCAGCACCCGCGACGTCCAGGCCGTCCGCACCGTCGACGGCCGCCGGCTCCCCGGCGCGCCCGGCCCGGTGACGGCGGAGGCGATGCGGGTCTTCGACGCACACGCGGCGGCCGCCCTGGATCCGTGAAGCGGGTTCCGCAAAGCCGGTGACGTACGGCCGCGGGGCCGGTACAACACCAAAGTGACCACCACCCTGCGCCCCGCGGCCCCCGAACAGCGCACCGACGACGGCGGCCGGTCCCGCCGGTACGAGATCCGCGTCAACAGCCGCCCCGTGGGCGGCATCGACCTCGCCACCGACCGGCGCTTCGGACCCGGCGTCGGACGCATCGTCCGGCTCGCCGTCCAGGTGCCCGACCGGCGCCGCGGCCGGGGCACGGTCGCAGCGCTCGCGGCCGAGGAGGTGCTGCGCGGCTGGGGCTGCCGGCGGGTGGAGCTCTGCGTCGTCGCCGACCAGGCCGCGGCGGGCCTGCCGCTCGCCACCGCGCTCGGCTACACCGAACGCAGCCGCACCATGAGCAAGCTCCTGTCCGCCGAGCCGCCGCCGCTGTCGCTGCCGGACGGCACCGCCGGACGGCCCATGACGGAGGCGGAGTTCGCGGCCTGGGAGCCGGCCGCGCGGGCGGAGTACGCGGAGCGCTGGACCGCATACGGCGTCCCCGCCGACCGCGCGCACGCCCGCGCCGAGGCCGATCACCGCGCCCTGCTCCCCGACGGTCCCGCCACCGAAGGCATGCTGCTGCGCGTCCTCACCCACCACGGCACCCGCGTGGGCACCCTGTGGGCCGCCGTGCGCGGTTTCGTCTACCGGGTGGAGGTCGACCCGGAGCACCGCGGCCGGGGCCACGGCCGCTCCCTGATGCTCCTGGCCGAGACCGAGGCGAGGACGGCCGGCGCGGACCGCCTCCGGCTCAACGTCTTCGCCGACAACCCTCCGGCCCGCCGGCTGTACGAGACACTGGGCTACGAACCGGAGGAGTACCACTTGTCGAAGGAACTGCTCTGACCGTGTATCCGCGCCCCGTAAGGGGCGCGGGGCTGTGTGCACTATGCGGCTCCGCCGCGTGGGCGCAAGCAACCCATCCGACCCGCAGTGTTCAGCCGGCAAGCAGCCGCTCGGCAATGGCCTCGACCCGCTCCCGCAAGCCGTCCTGACTCTTCCCCCCGTCGAGCCGCTCACCACCGATGACGTAGGTCGGCGTGCCGGTCACCCCGATCGCCTTGCCCTCCGCCTGGTCCGCGTCGACGATCAGCATGTGCCGCCCGTCGACCAGCGCGGTGTCGATCTCCTCGGCGTCCAGCCCGAGTCCGGCCGCCACCTCGGTCAGCAGCGGCTCCCCCCGCTTCTCCAGCTCCTCGGCGCGGGCCAGCACCGCCTCGGCGTACGGCCACGCCTGTCCCTGCTCGGCCGCCTCCTCGGCGGCCTGCGCGGCGGCGTAGGAGTGCTTGTGCTTCTCCAGCGGGAAGTGCCGCAGCCGGATCTCCAGCCGGTCGCCGAAGCGGGCGCGCAGTGCGCGCAGGTCGTCGAGGGCGGTACGGCAGTCGGTGCACTGGAGCTCGCACCAGACGTCGAGGACGACGGGGGCGGTGGTGTCGGTGTCGCTCATGGGACCAGTCTCCCAGCCCGTACGGGGCGCGGGGATCTCGGTCCCGGGGAGGAGAACGCCCCCGAGACGACCCGGAGATCTCCCTGAGCCCCCGCCCGGCCGTGGCCCGCGCCGTCCGGACCGGTGCAGGATGGAGGCAGAAGACCGTCACGACAGGAGGACCGGATGCTGACCTCGACCGTATGTGCTGCGGTGTCCGCGGCCGGCCTCGGCATCGCCGTGCTGACGGCCTACCGCAAGCGCTTTCTCGCCGCGACCCGCATCGCCGCCTACGCCCTGATCCCCGTCGGGCTGGTGCTGACCGGTGTCGTCGACTGGCTCACCGGCCTCATCTTCAAGCCCTCCGTGTGGGCCGGCTTCGCCGTGCTCGCGCTCTCGGCCGTGCTGTTCGCCGCGAGCAGGGCCGTCGAGCGCCGCCGCGGGGGCAGCCGCAAGGAGCGCCGGGCGGCCGCCGCCGCAGGGCCCGACGCCGTCGCCCCCGCCGCCTCCGCGCCCTCGATCGGCCCCACCCGCACCGAGCGCCCCGCGGGCAGGGCGAAGCCGAAGGCCACCGCGTCCGACGGGGAGGATTTCTCCGACATCGAGGCGATTCTCAAGAAGCACGGGATCTGACGAACTCCCCTGCCGAGTTTGCGCGTTCGCCGGTGAGCCGGGTCCCGGCTGCGTCATGATCGGCGGAGATGAACGATGAACCGGCCGAGATCACCGAGGAACCGCGCGGCTGCCTCTTCGCACTGTCGCAACCGCCCCTGATGTTCTTCCTGACCTTCATAGCCACCCTGATCCTGGTGACCGCGGTGCACGACCTCTACCGGTGGTGACGCTCAGTCCGCCGCCTCCCGGCGGCGCGCCCGGTACGCGGCCACATGGAGCCGGTTCCCGCAGGTGCGGCCGTCGCAGTAGCGGCGCGAGCGGTTGCGGGAGAGATCGACGAAGGCCCGCCCGCAGTCCGGCGCCGCGCAGCGCCGCAGCCGCTCGCGTTCGCCCGCCACCAGCAGGAAGGCGAGCGCCATCCCGCCGTCCGCCGCCAGGTGCCCGGCCACGGAGGCGCCGGGCGTGAAGTAGTGCATGTGCCAGTCGTAGCCGTCGTGGTCGGTCAGCCGCGGTGTGGTGCCCGCTCCGGCGATCAGTGCGTTGAGCAGTTCCGCCGCGCCCCGCGTGCCCTCGGAGTCGAAGACCTGCGCGAAGCGCTCCCGGACGGCCAGCACCGCCTGCAGGTCCTCGTCCTGCAGGACCCCGATCCCGCTGATCCCGTGGCGCTCGACGAAGCCCTGCAACTCCTGCGCATCGCCGGGGCCGCTGTTGAGGAGATCGACGACGGCATCCAGCGCACACCGGGTGTCATGGTTGATCAGCACGGATTCGGACGCTCCCTTGCCGGGCGGACGGGACGGGCGGGGCGGATGGTTCCGGGGCGGCACCTGTTCGACTGCGGGCACCGACCTTACCGGCGCCCGCAAGACCGCAACGCGACGGCGCCGCCGCTGCGGAGGATCCGCGGCGGCGGCGCCGTGTCGTGCCGTATGTGCAAGGTGCTGCGCACTGCCTCCCCGAGTGGGCTGGTGCGCTCCGGAGATCAGCTCTCGGCCAGGATGTGGGAGAGCTCCGTGTCCAGGTCGAAGTGACGGTGTTCGGTTCCTGGTGGGACGGCGGCGTCGGTCCGCTTCAGGAAGGACTCCAGCGCCCGGGCCGGGGCCTCCAGCAGCGCTTCGCCCTCGGGCGAACTCAATGCGATGCAGACGACGCCCTGGCCGTGGCTGCGGGACGGCCACACGCGGACGTCGCCCGTGCCGGTGGGCCGGTGCAGGCCCTCGGCGAGCAGGTCCCGGGCGAAGACCCATTCGACCGTCTCTTCGGCTCCGGTGTGGAAGGTGGCGTGCACGGCATACGGATCGGCCGTGTCGTACCGCAGGCCTGCGGGTACAGGCAGTGAGGATTCGCTCGACACAACGAGGCGCAGGTGCAGCTCGCAGCTGACCGTGGTGTTCATAAGCGCCAAGGCCTTTCGCTCAGTGTGCGCTCGGGGATTCGCACGTCGGCGAAATCGACATGCCACCTACGGTGCCGTTGTAAACCCCTCTGACCGTTTTGAGGCTCTTCGGATACCTCGTACGGCCCAGTCGTGGCGCCGTGTATACCGCCGAACCGGTCATTTTCGGAATACCCCGGTGGACGCCGCGGTGCGGCGGGCGCGGGGAGTGTGCACACGGAGTGTGACGGGTGGGGGCGCAGCTGCGCCCCCACCCCTGCCCAGACGGTTCGGCGCACCCTCTGACATGCGGTAATGTTTGCGGTGCGCCCGGGCGATTAGCTCAGCGGGAGAGCGCTTCGTTCACACCGAAGAGGTCACTGGTTCGATCCCAGTATCGCCCACCCTGGTACCGAGGGCCCGCAAGGAATGCCACCTTGCGGGCCCTCGGTCGTTTGGTGTGCCCTGGCGGCATGCCCCGGCGCTCCCTCCATCGCTACCGCTTCCGCGACGCCTGGCCGCTGCCCGCACCCCCCGACGCCGTCTACGCCGTCCTGGAGGCCGCGGAGGAGTATCCCGACTGGTGGCCGCAGGTCCGGCGGGTCGACCCCGTCGACGACACCGGCGGCACCGCGCGCTTCCGCTCGCTCCTGCCGTACGAGCTCACCGTCACCGCCCGCGAGACCCGCCGGGACCCCGTCGCCCGCGTCCTGGAGATCGCCATGACCGGCGACCTCGAGGGCTGGGCCCGCTGGACCGTCCTGGACCGCGGCCCGGCCGACAGCCTGGCCCGCTTCGAACAGGAAGTGGAGGTCCGCAAGCCCGTGATGAGGCGCCTGGCGCTGCCCGGGCGTCCCTTCTTCCTCGCCAATCACGCGTGGATGATGCGCGCCGGGCGGCGCGGACTGTGCGCCCGCCTGGAGCGCGGGGCACCGGGAATTTGAAGGAACGGCGCGATCACCTGTATTGTTCAGTGCGTTCCCGCGGGAAACCGCGAGAAGGACCCGGGCGATTAGCTCAGCGGGAGAGCACTTCGTTCACACCGAAGGGGTCACTGGTTCGATCCCAGTATCGCCCACCCCGGCAAGGCCGGTCCGTCAACTGACGGACCGGCCTTGTGCTTTGCCGTCGGCATTCAGGCCGCGGCGCGCATCTCCGGCCGGAGCGGCCATGCCGGGTCGCACTGTTCCTCCGAACCGTTGCGCGCGAACCACGCCTGCAGGCCGCGCGCCTGCGCCGCGTGCCACACCTCCTGCCGTGCGTGCAACTCGGCCGGGCTCAGCCGGTCCAGGCGCGAGGCGAAGCGCCGCCCCACCGCCCGGACCACCTCCAGTGCGGCCACCGCGTCCGCCGACGCGTCGTGCGCCCCGGACAGCTCCACCCCGTAGTGTCCGCACAGGTCCGTCAGCGTCCGGCGGCCCTTGCGGTAGCGGTCCAGGTGCTTGTCGAGCACCCACGGATCCAGCACGCACAGCGGCGACCCGGCCAGATACCCGGCCAGCGACGACGCCCGGTGCCGGCGCAACTCCCGGTCCAGCAGCGTCAGATCGAAGGGCGCGTTCATCACCACCAGCGGCACGCCGCGGGCGGCGTGGGTGGCCAGCGCCCGGGCTATCTCCTCCATGACGGGGGACGGCCACCGGCCGTGCCGCTGCAGATGGGCCTCCGTCAGACCGTGGACGGCCGTCGCCCCCTCGGGTACCGGGACCCCGGGGTCGACCAGCCAGCGCGTCACCACCGGCGAGGCCCCCGCCTGTGACTGCGCCACGACCGCGGCCGACACGATCCGGTCGTGTTCGACGTCGACGCCGGTGGTCTCGGTGTCGAATGCGGCGAGTGGTCCTTCGAACCAGCATGGCATGTCACAACTCCTCGCGCTTGTCCGGCAAATGGCGTGTTTCCCCTCCCCGCCAGGTGATACCCGGCCGCCGTCCGGACCGAACCGCCCCTGTTTGGCGGGGAGTTCGTGCGGAGACAACACAGATGTACGGACCACAGGACAGGCGAGCCCGGAAGGCTTTCGGACATGGCGCTCGCGCAGCCCGACCCCGCCGCACCGCCGAGCGGCCTGCTGACCCCACCGGTCCCCCCGCCCGGGCCGGTGCGCGGCACGCTCGCCGTCACGGCCTGCATGGAGACCCTGCAGATCGGCTACCTGCACGCGGTGGCGGCCGCGGCCGGCTGCTCGCTCGCCCAGCCCTTTCCCGACAACGGCATCGACTGGCACGTCAGCCACAGTGCCCCCGGGCACACCGCCGACGACGAAGTCACCATCAAGGTGCAGCTCAAGTGCACCTACCAGCTCACCGCTCGGCGAGTCGTGCCCGGCGCCCGCACCTCGTTCCCGTTCACCATCGACAACGCCCACCTGGTCAAGCTCGCCCGCACTCCGGTCTCCGTGCACAAGATCCTCGTCGTGATGATCGTGCCCCGGACCCCGGACGACTGGCTCCGCGCCGGCCACGACCGCCTCGAACTGCGGCACTGCTGCTACTGGACCAACCTCGCCGGGCACCCCGTGACCGGCAGACGCCGGACCACCGTGCGGATCCCGGCTTCGCACGTCTTCGACGACCGCGCCCTCTGCGAGATCATGAACCGGGTCGGGGCGGGAGGGAGACCCTGATGCACCAACGGCCCGAGCACCGGCCCGCCGAGGCCCGTCCCGCCCCGCCGCCCGACCCCCGTGTCCTCGCCGCCCTGCTCGCCCGGCACGGCTGGCGGCGCCGCGGTGGCAGCCACGGGCGCTACAGCCGCTGGACCCCGCCCCAGGGCGCCGGCACCAGCCTCCTCGTACCGGAGAGCAGCGCCTTCCCCGACAGCGCCGACCTGCTCGCCGAGGCCCTCACCGCGCTCGAACGCAGCGCCGCCCCCTCCGCGCGCGCCGTCCTCATCGCCCTGCACCTGCCCAGCGACGAGATCCGCTGGTGGCGCGGCATCCCGGACCCCCGGGTCCCGGCCGCCGCCTGGACCGCGCAGGAGCGGCTGCGGGCGGGAGTCCGCGCCATGCTCCTCGCCGGCGCCCTCGCCGCCCGCGGCCCGGCCGGGCACCACGGCGCCCGGCGCCGCCGCGAGGCCGAAGCCGCCCTGGAGCCGCTGCTGGTGGGCCCCGCGCCGGGCGGGCGCGAGGTGACCGTGTTCGCTCCGGCGGACGGCTCCCGCACCGTCGTCACCGCCCTGCTGCGTGCCCTGCAGGCGGCCCGCGACGGCTGTGACTACCAGCGGGCCACGGGGCGTTGGGACGCCCTCGACGCAGCCGTCGCGGCCGGGGTGAGCAGGGAGCTGACCGAGGCCGTGGTCGCGCTCGTCGGCGGCTCGGAGGGCATCCGCGTCGGCGTGGAGTGGGCGCCCGCCGCCGGGCCGCCCGGGGGCTTCGCCGCGCGGCCCGAGCCCGTCGAGTTCAGCCCGGGCGACCTCCCGGCGCTGCGCGAGGCGGGTGCCCGGTACGTCCGGGACGAGCCCTCGGTGTCCGTCCTGCTCACCGCGGCCGTGGTGCGGATGCGCCGCGAGGCGCCGGGCGGAGCGGGGACGGTGCGGCTGCGGGTGCTCGCCGGGGCGGACGTCACCCAGGTGCGGGCCCTGCTCGGCGACGAGGACTACCGCATCGCCGGTTATGCGCACCTGCTCGGCCTGCCGGTCAGGGTGACCGGGCGGCTGGAGAGCCGCAGCGGCTTCCGGCGGCTGGCCGACGCGGGCGGCGTGCTGCCCGCGGAGGTGGACGAGGCCGAGCGCGACCGGCTGCTCAAATCGCTGCAGGAGAATCTCGACGCCCTGGGGGAGAGGGACGGCGACGGCTGACCGTTTAGCGGGCACGGCACCCGGCTCGGTACGATTCAGGCCGCAGCGCACCGCTGCAGCATCCCGTGAGTCAGGAGAGACCGGTGTCAGACGTCCGTGTGACCATCCAACGCGATTCCGAGCGGGAAGAGCGCGTGGTGACCACGGGCACGACGGCTGCCGAGCTCTTCGCGGGCGAGCGCACCGTCGTCGCCGCGCGGGTCGCGGGCGAGCTCAAGGACCTCGCGTACGTCGTCGCCGACGGCGAGGAGGTCGAGCCCGTCGAGATCTCCTCCGAGGACGGTCTCAACATCCTGCGCCACTCGGCCGCGCACGTCATGGCCCAGGCCGTCCAGGAGCTGTTCCCGGAGGCCAAGCTGGGCATCGGCCCGCCGGTCAAGGACGGTTTCTACTACGACTTCGGCGTCGAGAAGCCGTTCCACCCCGATGACCTCAAGGCCATCGAGAAGAAGATGCAGGAGATCGTCAAGCGGGGGCAGAAGTTCTCCCGCCGCGTGGTCACCGACGAGGCCGCCCGCGAGGAGCTCGCGGACGAGCCGTACAAGCTGGAGCTGATCGGCCTCAAGGGCTCCGCGTCGCACGACGACGGCGCGGACGTCGAGGTCGGCTCGGGCGAGCTCACCATCTACGACAACCTGGACCCGAAGACCGGGGACCTGTGCTGGAAGGACCTCTGCCGGGGTCCGCACCTGCCCACCACCCGGGTCATCCCGGCGTTCAAGCTGATGCGCAACGCCGCCGCGTACTGGCGCGGCAGCGAGAAGAACCCGATGCTGCAGCGCATCTACGGCACCGCGTGGCCGTCGAAGGACGAGCTGAAGGCGCACCTGGACTTCCTGGCCGAGGCCGAGAAGCGCGACCACCGCAAGCTCGGCGCCGAGCTGGACCTGTTCTCCTTCCCGGACGAGCTGGGCCCCGGCCTGGCGGTCTTCCACCCCAAGGGCGGGGTGATCCGCAAGGAGATGGAGAACTACTCGCGCCGCCGGCACGAGGACGCGGACTACGAGTTCGTGAACACCCCGCACCTCACGAAGGAACACCTCTTCGAGACCTCGGGGCACCTCCCGCACTACGGCGAGGCCATGTTCCCGCCCATCGAGTTCGACGGGCAGAACTACCGCCTGAAGGCCATGAACTGCCCGATGCACAACTTGATCTTCAAGTCGCGCGGGCGGTCCTACCGTGAGCTGCCGCTGCGCCTCTTCGAGTTCGGCACGGTCTACCGCTACGAGAAGTCCGGCGTCGTCCACGGCCTGACCCGCTCCCGCGGCTTCACCCAGGACGACTCGCACATCTACTGCACCAAGGAGCAGATGCCGGAGGAGCTCGACACGCTCCTCACCTTCGTGCTCGACCTGCTGCGCGACTACGGCCTGACCGACTTCGAGCTGGAGCTCTCGACCCGCGACCCCGAGTCGGACAAGTTCATCGGCTCGGACGAGGCGTGGGAGGAGGCCACCGAGGCGCTGCGCCGGGCGGCCGAGAAGCAGGGCCTGCCGCTGGTCCCGGACCCGGGCGGCGCCGCGTTCTACGGCCCGAAGATCTCGGTGCAGGCGCGTGACGCGATCGGCCGGTCCTGGCAGATGTCGACCCTCCAGGTCGACTTCAACCAGCCCGCGCGCTTCGGCCTGGAGTACACGGCGGCGGACGGCTCGCGCCAGCAGCCCGTCATGATCCACCGGGCGCTGTTCGGCAGCATCGAGCGGTTCTTCGGCGTGCTGCTGGAGCACTACGCGGGCGCCTTCCCGGCGTGGCTGGCCCCGGTGCAGGCGGTCGGCATCCCGATCGGCGAGGCGCACGTGCCGTACCTGCAGGAGTTCGCCGCGGAGGCGAAGAAGAAGGGCCTGCGGGTGGAGGTCGACGCCTCCTCGGACCGGATGCAGAAGAAGATCCGGAACCACCAGAAGCTCAAGGTCCCCTTCATGATCATCGTCGGTGACGACGACATGAACGCGGGCACGGTGTCGTTCCGTTACCGCGACGGGTCGCAGGAGAACGGCATCCCGCGCGACGAGGCGCTCGCGAAGATCCTCGACGTGGTGGAGCGCCGCGCCCAGGTGTGACGTTCCGCGGTGACGATAAGCCCGGGGGGCGGCCCGCAAGGGCCGCCCCCCGGTGCGTTCCCGCCGGGGAATATGCTTCTCGGCATGACGAGTGAGCCGGAGCAGCAGTTCGGAGTGGGCGCTCCCGACGCCTTCCAGCGCCTGTGGACCCCCCATCGGATGGCGTACATCCAGGGGGAGAACAAGCCCACCGGTACGGGCGCCGACGACGGCTGCCCGTTCTGCTCGATTCCGGCGAAGAGCGACGAGGACGGGCTGATCATCGCGCGGGGCGAGTACGTCTACGCCGTGCTCAACCTCTACCCGTACAACGGCGGTCACTGCATGATCGTCCCGTTCCGGCACGTGGCCGACTACACCGACCTGGACGAGGCCGAGACGGCCGAGCTGGCCGAGTTCACCAAGCGCGCCATGCGCGCGCTGCGCGCCGCCTCCGGGGCCCACGGCTTCAACATCGGCATGAACCAGGGGATCACCGCCGGTGCCGGCATCGCCGCCCACCTGCACCAGCACATCGTCCCGCGCTGGGGCGGGGACACCAACTTCATGCCCGTCGTCGGGCACACCAAGGTGCTGCCGCAACTGCTCGCGGACACCCGGAAGATGCTCGCCGACGTCTGGCCGACCGTATAAACCGGTAAACCGGCAATTCGGCTGTACCGGCCTCTCCAAGAGGACACGGAACAGGGTGAATCGGGCAAATCGCCTAGATTCCTACTAAAGAAGATCTAATGGGACGGTGACCTTCCTTCACCGTCGCACCGTGCTGCGCGCAGCCGCAGGCGGCGCCCTCGCCGGAGCGGCCGGGGCGAGCGCCTCCGGCTGCGGCAAGGACGGGACACCGCCCCGCGCACAGCCCTCGCGCCCGCCTGTGGCGAAGCCCAGGGTCTCCGTACCGCCCGGCGCACCGCCCGTGCTGCCCCGGCTGCCGGCCGGGCTGCCCGCCCAGATCGAGCACGGCCCGCGGCAGGGGCACGGTGTCGCGCTGACGTTCCACGGCCAAGGTGACGCGAAGTCGACCCTCGCCCTGCTCTCCGAAGTGGAGCGCGCCGGGGCCCGGGTGACCGTGCTGGCGGTCGGCGACTGGCTGGACGCCCAGCCCCGGATGGCCCGCCGGGTGCTCGACGGCGGGCATGAGCTGGGCAACCACACCATGCGCCATCTCAGCATCTGCTCGATGAGCGCGAAGGCCGCCTACGCCGAGATCACCGAGTGCGCCGACCGGCTGCGCCGGCTCACGGGCGGCATCGGCCGCTGGTTCCGGCCGTCCCGGGCGCAGCGGGCCACCGACCAGGTGGTGCGGCTGGCGCGAAAGGCCGGTTACCCGCACGTCCTGTCGTACGACGTGGACTCCCTCGACTTCACCGACCCCGGCCCCGAGGCGGTCCGGCGTACCGTGCTGAATGCGGTGCGGCCCGGGTCGGTGGTGAGTCTGCACTTCGGGCATGCCGGCACGGTCGCCGCGCTGCCCGCGATCCTCGACGGCCTCCACCGCCGCGGTCTGCGTGCGGTGACGACTACGGAGCTGCTGACCCGATGATCCCGTTCTCGCCCGTTCGTCCCGGTCCTCGCCACCCCTTCCGTCCTGTCCGTTCGCGCCCGCTGCGCCGCCCCGCCGTGCTGGCGGCGGCGTTCTGCCTCGTCCTGGCGGCCGTCAGCGGCTGCGGCGGGGGCGGCAGTGGCAAGGAGGGGCCGGGCACCCGGCAGACACATCCGGGCGGACACGGCCAGGGGGCGGCGCGAGGGGTGCCGCAGGGGCTGCCGGGGATGCCGCCGCTGCTGGACCCGAACGACGTCTACGCGGCGGACCGGCCGAACGCCCTGTCGCCGGTGGTGCGGAACTTCCCGTCCCGGGTGTACGTGCCCAACACCGAGTCGGACACGGTCAGCGTCATCGATCCCAAGACGTACAAGGTCATCGAGACGATCCCGGTCGGCAACCAGCCGCAGCACGTGGTGCCGTCGTGGGACCTGAAGACGCTGTGGGTCAACAACGACCGCGGCCACACGCTCACCCCGATCGACCCGGCAACGGGCAAGGCGGGCAAGCCGGTCGACGTCCACGACCCCTACAACCTCTACTTCACCCCGGACGGCAAGTACGCCGTGGTGATGGCGTCGATGGACCGCGAGCTGGTGTTCCGGGACGCCCACACGATGAAGCGGATGAAGACCGAGCCGGTGAGCTGCCTGGGGGTCAATCACGCCGACTTCTCGCCGGACGGGCGGTACTTCATCGTCTCCTGCGAGTTCTCCGGTGAGCTGCTGAAGGTGGACACGGCCCGGATGAAGGTGATCGGCCAGCAGAAGCTGCCGTTCGACGGGGCGATGCCGCAGGACGTGAAGATCGCCTCGGACGGCAAGACCTGGTACATCGCGGACATGATGGCCGACGGGGTATGGGTGCTGGACGGCGACAGGTTCACCGAGCCCTGGCTGATGCCGACCGGCAAGGGGGCGCACGGCCTGTACGTGAGCCGGGACTCGAAGTCGATGTACATCTCCAACCGGGGCGAGGGATCGATCTCGGTACTGGATCTGGCCAGCCGCAAACTGGTGAAGAAGTGGGAGCTGCCGGACGGCGGCAGCCCGGACATGGGCGGGGTGTCGGCGGACGGCAAGGAGCTGTGGTTGTCGGGGCGTTACAACAGCGAGGTGTACGTGATCGACACCCACGACGGCCACCAGATCGCCCGCATCCCGGTGGGCGCGGGGCCGCACGGGCTGGCGGTGTATCCCCAGCCGGGGCGGTATTCGCTGGGACACACGGGAATCTTCAGGTGAGCTCTGGCGTAGTGCCGCGCCCCGTAAGGGGCGCGGGGAACTGCGCGATCAACCACAGACGGCCCGCAGTTGCCACACTGCGCCCGTCCGGAGGACATCACGCGTTATAGACATCGGCCTGGCGCGGTGTCGGATCCTGGATCGCACCGCTCAGCGTGTTGGCCCGGTTGCCGAACTTCTCGGTGTTCACGCCGTTTTCGGCCAGGACACGCAGCGCGGCCTGATGCACCACGCGCAGCACCGGCGTGGCGGCGCGCAACGCGTCGTCCGCCATGAAGCGGTGCCGCCACGGCTTGTCGGCCCACGCGTGGCGCAACCCGAACGGCTCGGGGAGGACGAGCTTGCCGCCCCAGTACTCCAGCAGCGGCGGGTACCAGGTGAGCGGCGCGCGGACGGAGAGGCGGACGACCTCGCGGGGTTCGACGACGCGCAGGGTGCGCTCCCAGGTCTCCCAGAACTTGAGGGCCTTGCGGAAGCTCCGGGTGCGGGTTTTGGGGCGGCCGTTGAAGACCGCGTGCGTGGGGCCGAGGGCGTGGCCGGTGACCTCGATGCGCAGCGTCTTGTGCAGCACGGTGACGTTGATGAGGAGCGTGATGACCAACTGGCCGTCCCACAGCACGAACTGGACGCCCAGGTAGTGCCGGTCGCCGCTGCCGAAGTGCTGCTTGTCGCAGATCTCCTGGAGCTGGGAACCCCTTACCTGGTACGTGGCCGAGTCGGTGCCGGCGGGGCGGGAGACGGAGCCCGCACCCTCGCCGATGGGGCAGACCACCCAGTGCTCGACACCGGGGGCGGTGAGGCCGCCGGTGTTGATGGGGGTGCGCTCCAGCAGCTTGAGCTGGTCGTGGATGGCGCGGACGATGTCCCAGCTGCGGAAGGGGTTGATGTCCTTGCCGGGGTCGAGGGGGACGAGCTCCTCGGCGAGCTGCCAGCTGCCCCAGCGGGTGCCCATCCCGAGTATGCCCTTGGGACCGGCGTAGAAGACGACGTTGCTGTGCTGTTCGGCGGCGAGGCGTTCGAGGTTCTGGCGGAGCTGTTCGGCGGCGCTCTCGCCGGGGGTGGAGGGCACGGCCTCGGGGATCTTGGCGCCGATGCCGCCGCCGTCGAGCAGGCCCGTCCAGCGCTCGCGGAGGTCCTTGGCGGTGCGCTCGCAGACCTGCTGCGCCCAGAGGCCGCCGATGACGGGGGCGACGAGCATGGCGCGCAGGTAGATGTACCAGAAGCCGGTGAAGGGGAGTTTGACGAAGAGGACGACGATGGCCAGGCCGAGGACGCCGAAGAGGGCCGCGCCCAGCGCGCCGGCGCGCTTGTCCTGGGAGCCGGCGAGGGTGCGGCGGAGCTGGAAGGCGCCGAGCCAGAGCAGGACGCCGGGCAGGAAGAGCAGCCCGAACAGGACCATGATCAGGCTCAGCCTGGCGTCGCGCTCCTTGCGGATGCGGGAAGCGGCCAGGCAGTGCTCGACGATGACCTGGGGTTCGAGCCCGAAGGACTGGATGAGCGGCTTGCGGCCGCCGGCGAGCATCCGGTTCTGCACGGCGCGGGCGAAGGCCTCGCCCAGGTTGGGCTCGAAGAGGGAGATGCGGGGCGGCTTGACCTCGGAGGTGGCCCAGTCCGAATTGGCCTTGAGGAGTTCGTCCACCGGTCCGTCGCGGTAGGCGGCCGAGGCCAGCGCCTGGGTGGCGGCGGTCTGCCCGGCGCCGCCGGCGACCGGGATCTGTGCCCCCGGACTGAAGTCGAACGCATCCCCTGCCACTCTGCCCCCAATGCCGCGCGCGTCCGGTGCTCCGGCCTGCTCCCGACCCTCGGCCCGGGTCCTGCGTCATGGGCCGCATGCTCAGCGTAATGGTGCGGAGTGCCGGCTGTCGCCGGAGATCGGAAAGCCGCCCGTCCTGGCCGAGTTGGGACGGGCGGCTTGCCAACTATGCCCCGTTATCCTCCTGTTCGCGGATACGGTCCGCCAGCTGTGGCGGCATCGGCTCGTGCCGGGCGTAACCGCGGCTGAACCGCCCGGTGCCGTGCGAGAGGGAACGCAGGTCCACGGCGTAGCGGCCGATCTCGATCTCGGGCACCTCGGCGCGCACCAGGGTGCGGCCCGCGCCGGACTGCTCGGTGCCGACGACCCGTCCGCGCCGTCCGGACAGGTCGCTCATGACCGCGCCGACGTAGTCGTCGACGACCAGGACCTGGAGTTCGGCGACCGGCTCCAGGAGGTGGATGCGGACCTCGGCGGCCGCCTCGCGCAGGGCCAGGGCGCCCGCGGTCTGGAAGGCCGCGTCGGAGGAGTCCACCGAGTGCGCCTTGCCGTCGAGGAGGGTGACCCGGACGTCGACGAGCGGATAGCCGGCGGCCACCCCGCGGGCGGCCTGGGCCCGTACGCCCTTCTCCACCGAGGGGATGAACTGCCGGGGGACCGCGCCGCCCACGACCTTGTCGACGAACTCGATGCCGGAGCCGCCGGGCAGCGGCTCGACCTCGATCTCGCAGATCGCGAACTGGCCGTGGCCGCCGGACTGTTTGACGTGCCGGCCGCGGCCGGCCGCCTTGCCGCCGAAGGTCTCGCGCAGGGACACCTTGTGCGGGACGATGTCGACCTGCACGCCGTAGCGCGTGCGCAGCCGCTCCAGGGCGACGTCCCGGTGGGCCTCGCCCAGGCACCACAGGACCACCTGGTGGGTGTCCTGGTTCTGCTCCAGCCGCATGGTCGGGTCCTCGGCGACCAGCCGGGCCAGGCCCTGGGAGAGCTTGTCCTCGTCCGCCTTGCTGTGCGCCTGGATGGCCACGGGCAGCAGCGGGTCGGGCATCAGCCAGGGCTCCATCAGCAGCGGATCGCACTTGGCGGAGAGGGTGTCGCCGGTCTCGGCGCGCGTGAGCTTGGCGACGCAGGCCAGATCGCCGGCGATGGCCTGGGCCAGCTGGCGCTGCTGCTTGCCGAACGGGGAGGAGAGGGCGCCGACGCGCTCGTCGACGTCGTGGCTCTCGTGCCCGCGGTCCTCCAGGCCGTGCCCGGACACGTGCACGGTCTCGTCGGGGCGCAGGGTGCCGGAGAAGACCCGGACCAGGGAGAGGCGCCCGACGTAGGGGTCGGAGGCGGTCTTGACGACCTCGGCGGCGAGCGGACCCTCCGGGTCGCAGGACAGCGCGGGGCGGGCGCTGCCGTCCGGGGAGGTGACGGCCGGCGCCTCGCGCTCCGGCGGGGTCGGGAAGCCGCCGGTGATCAGCTCCAGGAGCTCCACCGTGCCCAGGCCCTGGCGCGCGCCCTCGGCCGCCGGGGCGGCGGCGAGCACGGGGTGGAAACTGCCCCGGGCCACGGCCCGTTCGAGATCCTCGACGAGCGTCTTGACGTCGATCTCCTCGCCGCCGAGGTAGCGGTCCATGAGGGTCTCGTCCTCGCTCTCGGCGATGATCCCCTCGATGAGCCGGTTGCGCGCCTCCTCGATCAGCGGCAGCTGCTCGGCGGAGGGCTCGGCCTCGGTGCGCTCGCCGCCGGAGTAGTCGAAGACCCGCTGCGAGAGCAGTCCGACGAGTCCGGTGACGGGACGGTGCCCGTCGGGGCCCTCCGGTCCGCGCACGGGGAGGTAGAGCGGGAGCACGCCGTCGGGGGAGTCCCCTCCGAAGGCTGCGCGGCAGGTCTCCGTGAGCCGGTCGAAGTCCGCCCGTGCGGTCTCCAGATGGGTCAGCACGATCGCGCGCGGCATGCCCACGGCCGCGCACTCCTCCCACACCATGCGGGTGGCCCCGGCGATGCCCTCGGCGCCCTCCGCGGCCGAGACGACGAAGAGGGCCGCGTCCGCCGCCCGCAGACCGGCCCTCAGCTCGCCGACGAAGTCGGCATAGCCGGGTGTGTCCAATACGTTGATCTTGATCCCGGCCCATTCGACGGGGACCAGGGACAGCTGGACCGAGCGCTGCTGGCGGTGCTCGATCTCGTCGTGGTCCGAGAGCGAGGCGCCGTCCTCGACCCGGCCGGCCCGGTTGACCGCGCCGGTGGTCAGGGCCAGTGCCTCCACCAGGGTCGTCTTCCCGGAACCACTGTGGCCGACCAGGACCACGTTGCGGATGTTCTGCGGCCGGTCGGCCGTCACCGCCCTGCCGGCGGCCCCTGGATGCGCATTCGTCTTTTCGCCCATGTGTCTCGCCTCTCCGGTCGACACCTGCGGTCCTTCGAGCTTTCCACCGTGGTCACGCTGCGTCCATACGTCGCACACGGGGGCGCAACCGTTTGAGTGGCCGGGAGCCGCCCTCCGCCCCGGCGGGCGGAGCGGGGGTGGTGTGCGTGGCGGGTCCCGGCGGCCTGGCTACGATGGGCCAGCCGGTGGCCTTCCGACCACCCGGCCCGCATCGACCCTCCGGGAAGGCCATGCTGAACAAGTACGCGCGTGCGTTCTTCACGCGTGTTCTCACGCCGTTCGCCGCGCTGCTCATCCGACTGGGCGTGAGCCCCGACGCGGTGACCCTCGTCGGCACCGGTGGTGTGGTGGCGGGCGCGCTGGCCTTCTACCCCAGGGGCGAGTTCTTCTGGGGCACGATCGTCATCACGCTGTTCGTCTTCTCGGACCTCGTCGACGGCAACATGGCCCGCCAGCTCGGCCGCTCCAGCCGCTGGGGCGCCTTCCTCGACTCCACCCTCGACCGGGTCGCCGACTCGGCGATCTTCGGCGGCCTCGCCCTCTGGTACGCCGGGCGCGGCGACAGCCTCTCGCTGTGCGCGGTGGCCATCTTCTGCCTGGCCAGCGGCCAGGTGGTCTCGTACACCAAGGCCCGCGGCGAGAGCATCGGCCTGCCGGTGAACGTCAACGGCCTGGTCGAGCGCGCCGAGCGGCTCGTCGTCTCGCTGGTCGCCTGCGGCCTCTCCGGGCTGCACAAGTTCGGCGTCCCGTACGTCGAGGTCCTGCTCCCCGTCGCCCTGTGGCTGGTGGCCGTCGGCAGCCTGATCACGCTCATCCAGCGCGTGGTGACCGTCCGCCGCGAGGCCGCCGAGGCCGACGCCTCCGTGCCGGCCGGCCAGGGCGGCGCCGGGTGAAGGACCAGCTGACCGACGCGCTGTACGGGCTCGGGTGGAGCACGGTCAGGACGCTCCCCGAGCCCGTCGCCACCGTGCTGGGCCGGCAGATCGCCGACGTGACCTGGCGGCGGCGCGGCAAGGGCGTGCTGCGCCTGGAGTCCAATCTCGCCCGGGTGGTCCCCGGCGCGGGGCCGGAGGAGCTCGCCCGGCTGTCCCGCGAGGGCATGCGCTCCTACATGCGCTACTGGATGGAGTCCTTCCGGCTGCCCTCGTGGAGCAAGGACCGCATCCGCACCGGCTTCGACCCCGAGGGCCTGCACCACCTGGAGGAGGCCCTGGCCTCCGGGCGGGGCGTGGTGCTGGCGCTGCCCCACATGGGCAACTACGACCTCGCCGGGGCCTGGCTCACCACCCGGCTCGGGGTGCCCTTCACCACCGTCGCCGAGCGGCTCGAACCCGCGACCCTCTACGACCGGTTCGTGGCCTACCGCGAGGGGCTGGGCATGGAGGTCCTGCCGCACGCCGGCGGCAGTGCCTTCGGCACGCTCGCCCGGCGGCTGCGCTCCGGCGGGGTGGTCTGCCTGGTCGCCGACCGCGATCTGTCCTCCTCCGGGATAGAGGTCTCCTTCTTCGGCGAGGCCGCCAAGATGCCCGCCGGGCCCGCCATGCTGGCCGTGCAGACCGGCGCCCTGCTGCTGCCGGCGACGCTCTGGTACGACCGCACACCGGTGCAGAAGGGCCACGTCCACGCGCCCCTGGAGGTGCCGGAGACCGGCACCCGGGCCGAGAAGGCCGCGGTGCTGACCCAGAGGATGGCCGACGCCTTCGCCTCCGGCATCGCCGCCCACCCGCAGGACTGGCACATGCTCCAGCGGCTGTGGCTCGCCGACCTCGCGCGGCCCGCCGAGCCCCGCCCCGACACGAGCCCCGCGGCCCCGGAGGGCTCCGGACGCCCCGGAACGGAGAAGCCTTGAGGATCGGGATCGTCTGCCCCTACTCCTGGGACGTCCCCGGCGGCGTCCAGTTCCACATCAGAGACCTCGCCGAGCACCTGATCCGGCTGGGCCACGAGGTCTCGGTGCTGGCTCCCGCCGACGACGAGACCCCGCTGCCGCCCTTCGTCGTCTCGGCCGGACGGGCCGTGCCCGTGCCGTACAACGGCTCGGTGGCCCGGCTGAACTTCGGCTTCCTCTCGGCCGCGCGCGTGCGCCGCTGGCTGCACGAGGGCGACTTCGACGTCATCCACATCCACGAGCCGGCCACCCCGTCGCTGGGCCTGCTCTCCTGCTGGGCCGCCCAGGGCCCGATCGTGGCGACCTTCCACACCTCCAACCCGCGCTCGCGCGCGATGATCGCGGCCTATCCCATCCTCCAGCCCGCGCTGGAGAAGATCAGCGCCCGGATCGCGGTGAGCGAGTACGCCCGCCGGACGCTAGTGGAGCACCTGGGGGGCGACGCGGTGGTCATCCCCAACGGCGTCGACGTCGGCTTCTTCGCCTCCGCCGAGCCGCGGCCGGAGTGGCAGGGCGGGACCATCGGCTTCATCGGCCGCATCGACGAGCCCCGCAAGGGCCTGCCCGTCCTCATGCGCGCCCTGCCCGGCATCCTCGCTGAGCGCCCCGGCACCCGGCTGCTGGTCGCCGGGCGCGGCGACGAGGAGGAGGCCGTCGCCGGCCTGCCGCCGGAGATGCGCGGCAACGTCGAGTTCCTCGGCATGGTCGGCGACGAGGACAAGGCGCGGCTGCTGCGCAGCGTCGACGTGTACGTGGCGCCGAACACCGGAGGCGAGTCCTTCGGCATCATCCTGGTCGAGGCCATGTCGGCGGGCGCGCCCGTCCTAGCCAGCGACCTCGACGCCTTCGCCCAGGTGCTGGACCAGGGCGCCGCGGGCGAGCTGTTCACGAACGAGGACGCGGATGCACTGGCCGCGGCGGCCGTGCGGCTGTTGGGCGACCCCGCCCGCCGGGCGGAGCTCGGCGAGCGCGGGCGCCGGCATGTGCGGCGCTTCGACTGGGCGACCGTCGGGGCCGACATCCTGGCCGTCTACGAGACGGTGACCGCCGGCGCGGCCTCCGTTGCCACGGATGAACGGACCGGGTTGCGGGCGCGGTTGGGGTTTGCGCGGGATTAGCGAGGCGCTCCGTCGGCAACGTGGTTCGCCGGCTGCGGGCCGTCCGTGGCTGGTCGCGCCTGCGCGGCGGAGCCGCATATGTGACTGCCCCGCGCTCCTTCGGGGCGCGGTGTCTCGCGGGACTTCGCGGGCCGCGCCCCGAACAGGGGTATGCCGTGCCGGGCCCGGAAGCGGCGGCTGCAGTGGATGCTGATCACTACGTTCAGGCCGATCAGGGAGAGCGATACGATCCGGCCGATGAGCGGCACCGCATCCACCGGCAGCACCAGGGCGTTGACCGTGCTCAGCACCGCGTCCAGCAGCTCCACGCCGCCCCACAGCGCCGTCAACCCGCGTAGTGCGCCGCGGAATTCGGCCGATTCGCGCCATGCGCGCTCGGCGACCGCGGCGGCCTCGGGCCCGCGCAGCCGGCCGCCGAACTGGAAGGCGAAGGGGCGTGCCATGGCCAGCGTGCTCAGGATCCACAGGCCCAGGGCGGCGGGCAGTGCCGCGTCCTTCAGCAGCAGCACGCGCGGGCTCCCGCTGATCACCGACGTTCCGGCCGAGACCAGCAGCAGGACCAGGATGAACGTGTCGAACGGATCGACCCGGCGCCGTATCACCGCCTCGCCGAGGGCGTGGAGCGCCGGCGGGGCGCTGCTGAGCAGGAGCGCCTGCCACTGCACCATGCCCGCGCCGCGCAGTGCGTAGAACAGTACGAGCGGCAGGACGATGTTGACCCCGAGCGAGGTGAACAGCGCGTGCCTGGAACGGGATTGCATGGGAGTCCTCCGTCGGTCCCGCCGTCTGCATCGATGTCTGCATCGATGTCCCGACGATAGAAACCGGGCGGGTGGAGACGGATCGGAGCCCGGGTGGGTCTCCGGGCCGGGCGCCTCCACCCCGTCCGCTCCACCTCCGGGTGGAGAGGGCCCCGCCGGGCGGGCCGGTACTGTGGCCCGGCGTGACCACAATGATCTGGATCGCGGCCGCGCTCGTCCTCGTCGGCATCTACCTGAGCTGGACCGCCGGGCGCCTGGACCGGCTGCACAGCCGCATCGACGCGGCCCGCGCGGCCCTGGACGCCCAGTTGCTGCGGCGTGCCTCGGTCGCGCAGGAGCTCGGCACCGCCGGGGTGCTCGATCCCGCCGCCTCGATCGTCCTCTACCAGGCCGCGCACGCCGCCCGGCAGGCCGAGGAGGAGCAGCGCGAGGTCGCCGAGAGCGAGCTGAGCCAGGCGTTGCGCGCGGTCTTCACGGAGGGGCCGCAGGTGGAGGCGGTGCGCGAGGCGCCCGGCGGGGAGGAGTCGCTGGAGGAGCTGACGCAGGCCGTGCGCAGGGTGCCGATGGCCCGCCGGTTCCACAACGACGCGGTGCGGGCCGCGCGGGCCGTGCGCCGGCACCGGGTGGTGCGCTGGTTCCGGCTCGCCGGTCACGCGCCGTTCCCCCTGGCCTTCGAGATGGACGACGAGCCGCCCGTGGCACTGGCGGACCGGACAGGCCACTGACCTCGGATTGGCCCTTTTTCGGCTCGGCGGGCACTGGGTTGGATGAACCTGCCAGCATCACCGGCCCTTGATTAGTGAGGTCACATCGTGTCCACCGCCAGCACCCCGCAGACTCCCGAGACCGGCACCGCGCGCGTCAAGCGCGGCATGGCCGAGCAGCTCAAGGGCGGTGTGATCATGGACGTCGTCACGCCGGAGCAGGCCAAGATCGCCGAGGACGCCGGCGCCGTCGCGGTCATGGCCCTGGAGCGGGTGCCCGCCGACATCCGCAAGGACGGCGGCGTGGCCCGGATGTCCGACCCGGACATGATCGAGGGGATCATCGGCGCCGTCTCCATCCCGGTCATGGCCAAGTCCCGCATCGGCCACTTCGTCGAGGCGCAGGTGCTGCAGTCCCTCGGTGTCGACTACATCGACGAGTCCGAGGTGCTCACCCCGGCCGACGAGGTCAACCACAGCGACAAGTGGTCCTTCACCACCCCGTTCGTCTGCGGTGCCACCAACCTGGGCGAGGCGCTGCGCCGCATCGCCGAGGGCGCGGCCATGATCCGCTCCAAGGGCGAGGCCGGCACCGGCAACGTCGTCGAGGCCGTCCGTCACCTGCGCCAGATCAAGGGCGACATCGCGCGTCTGCGCGGCCTGGACAACCACGAGCTGTACGCCGCGGCCAAGGAGCTGCGCGCCCCGTACGAGCTGGTCAAGGAGGTCGCCGAGCTGGGCAAGCTGCCCGTCGTGCTGTTCTCCGCGGGCGGCGTGGCCACCCCCGCCGACGCCGCGCTGATGCGTCAGCTCGGTGCCGAGGGCGTCTTCGTGGGCTCCGGCATCTTCAAGTCCGGCGACCCGGCCAAGCGCGCCGCCGCCATCGTGAAGGCCACCACCTTCTACGACGACCCCAAGATCATCGCGGACGCCTCCCGCAACCTGGGCGAGGCCATGGTCGGCATCAACTGCGACACCCTCCCCGAGACCGAGCGGTACGCCAACCGCGGCTGGTGACACGGCTGTTCCCGGTGGGCGGTGCGCAGGGGGTCCTGCGGCCGCCCGCCGGCACGTGCACCGGCGGCAGAGCGAAGAGGGAGCATCCCGTGTCCACCCCCACCATCGGCGTTCTCGCCCTCCAGGGCGACGTCCGCGAGCACCTGGTCGCCCTCGCCGCGGCGGACGCCGTGGCGCGTCCGGTCCGCCGCCCCGAGGAACTGGCCGAGGTCGACGGCCTGGTCATCCCCGGCGGCGAGTCCACCACCATGTCCAAGCTCGCAGTCGCCTTCGGCATGCTGGAGCCGCTGCGCGAGCGCGTCCGCTCCGGCATGCCCGTCTACGGCACCTGCGCCGGCATGATCATGCTGGCGGACAAGCTGCTGGACGGCCGCGACGACCAGGAGACCCTGGGCGGCATCGACATGATCGTCCGCCGCAACGCCTTCGGCCGGCAGAACGAGTCCTTCGAGGCGGCCGTCGACGTCCGCGGCATAGCGGGCGGTCCCGTCGAAGGCGTCTTCATCCGGGCCCCGTGGGTCGAGTCCACCGGGGCCGACGTCGAGGTGCTCGCCTCCCACGACGGCCACACCGTCGCCGTCCGGCAGGGCAACGTCCTGGCCACGTCCTTCCATCCGGAACTCACCGGCGACCACCGGGTGCACGGCCTCTTCGTGGAGATGGTGCGCGCCGCGCAGTGACGGGATCCCGGTAGGATCACTGTCGTTCGTTCTGAATTTGGTTACGCGAAGGAGACAGGCGAGATGTCCGGCCACTCTAAATGGGCTACGACGAAGCACAAGAAGGCCGTGATCGACGCCAAGCGCGGCAAGCTCTTCGCGAAGCTGATCAAGAACGTCGAGGTCGCGGCTCGCATGGGTGGCGTCGACATCGAGGGCAACCCGACTCTCTACGACGCCATCCAGAAGGCGAAGAAGCAGTCGGTCCCGAACAAGAACATCGACTCCGCGGTCAAGCGCGGCGGCGGCCTCGAGGCCGGCGGCGCCGACTACGAGACGATCATGTACGAGGGCTACGGCCCGAACGGTGTCGCGGTGCTCATCGAGTGCCTCACCGACAACCGCAACCGCGCCGCCGGTGACGTCCGCGTCGCCATGACCCGCAACGGCGGCTCGATGGCCGACCCGGGCTCGGTGTCCTACCTGTTCAACCGCAAGGGCGTCGTGATCGTCCCCAAGGGCGGGCTCACCGAGGACGACGTGCTGGGCGCGGTGCTGGACGCCGGTGCCGAGGAGGTCAACGACCTCGGCGAGAGCTTCGAGGTCCTCAGCGAGGCCACCGACCTGGTCGCGGTGCGCACCGCGCTCCAGGAGGCCGGCATCGACTACGACTCGGCCGAGGCCAACTTCGTGCCCACCATGCAGGTCGAGCTCGACGAGGAGGGCGCGCGCAAGATCTTCCGGCTGATCGACGCCCTCGAGGACAGCGACGACGTGCAGAACGTCTTCGCCAACTTCGACGTCTCCGACGAGGTCATGGCCAAGGTCGACGCGTAAGGCGTGCGATGTGCTCGGCCGACGGGCCGGCGGGGTGGTTTCCCCGCCGGCCCGTCGGCGTGACCGGGCGTTGTCAGTGGCAGCCGATAGCCTGCGCGCAGGTGATCGAAGGGAGGGGCGCCATGCGGGTGCTGGGCGTGGACCCGGGGCTGACCCGGTGCGGCGTGGGGGTCGTGGAGGGGGCGGCGGGCCGCCGGCTGAGCATGGTCGGCGTGGGCGTCGTCAGGACCCCGGCCGAGGCCGACACGGCCGAGCGCCTGGTCCTCATCGAGCGCGGCATAGAGCAGTGGCTCGACGAGCACCGGCCCGAATACGTCGCCGTGGAGCGGGTGTTCAGCCAGCACAACGTCCGCACGGTCATGGGCACCGCGCAGGCCAGCGCCGTGGCGATGCTCTGTGCGGCCCGCCGCGGGCTGCCCGTCGCGCTGCACACCCCCAGCGAGGTCAAGGCCGCCGTCACCGGCTCCGGCCGGGCCGACAAGGCCCAGGTCGGCTCCATGGTGACGCGCCTGCTGCGGCTCGACGCCCCGCCGAAGCCGGCCGACGCCGCGGATGCGCTCGCGCTGGCCATCTGCCACATCTGGCGCGCCCCTGCGGCCAACCGTCTGCAGGAGATCGCCGCCGCCCACCGCAGCACCGTTCCCGCACGACTTCCGAAGGGCACCCGATGATCGCCTTCGTCTCCGGGCCGGTCGCGGCCCTCGCCCCCGACGCCGCCGTGGTCGAGGTCGGCGGCATCGGCATGGCCGTCCAGTGCACGCCCGCCACCCTGGCCACGCTCCGGGTCGGGCAGCCGGCCCGGCTCGCCACCTCCCTCGTCGTCCGCGAGGACTCCCTGACGCTGTACGGCTTCGCCGACGACGACGAGCGGCAGACCTTCGAACTGGTCCAGACCGCAAGCGGCGTGGGCCCCCGTCTCGCCCAGGCCATGCTCGCCGTGCACAGCCCGGACGCCCTGCGCCGCGCCTTCGCCTCCGGTGACGAGAAGGCCCTCACGGCCGTGCCCGGCATCGGCAAGAAGGGCGCCCAGAAGCTGCTGCTGGAGCTGAAGGACAGGCTCGGCGAGCCGGTCGCCTCCGGCGGTTCGCAGGCGGGTGTCGGCACCCCGGTCACCGCCGGCTGGCGCGATCAGCTGCACGCCGCCCTCGTGGGCCTGGGCTATGCCACCCGCGAGGCGGACGAAGCGGTGGCGGCCGTGACCCCGCAGGCGGAGGCCGCCCTCGCCGAGGGCGTGCAGCCCCAGGTCGGCCAGCTGCTGCGGGCCGCCCTGCAGACGCTCAACCGGGCCCGCTGACCGATGCCCCCGCGCACCGGCCGCACCGCGCCGGCCGCCCGGGAGGCCGGCCCGTGCCCGTACCCCGACCCGCCACGAACCATGAGGTCCCACCCGTGAACCCGTACGACGAGTCCGCACCCGCGAGCACGACCGGCCTGCCCGCCGCGGGCGGCCGGATCGTCGGCGGCGCCGCCGACGGGGAGGACCAGGCCGTCGAAGCCGCCCTGCGGCCCAAGGACCTGGGCGAGTTCATCGGCCAGGAGCGCGTCCGCGAGCAGCTGGACCTCGTCCTGCGGGCCGCCCGCGCCCGTGGTGCCACCGCCGATCACGTCCTGCTCTCCGGTGCGCCCGGCCTCGGCAAGACCACCCTGTCGATGATCATCGCCGCGGAGATGGGCGCCCCCATCCGCATCACCTCCGGCCCCGCCATCCAGCACGCGGGGGATCTGGCCGCGATCCTCTCCTCGCTCGCCGAGGGCGAGGTCCTCTTCCTCGACGAGATCCACCGCATGTCCCGGCCCGCCGAGGAGATGCTCTACATGGCCATGGAGGACTTCCGCGTCGACGTCGTCGTCGGCAAGGGCCCCGGGGCCACGGCCATTCCGCTGGAGCTGCCGCCCTTCACCCTCGTCGGCGCCACCACCCGCGCCGGCCTGCTGCCGCCCCCGCTGCGCGACCGCTTCGGCTTCACCGGGCACATGGAGTTCTACGCCCCCGCCGAGCTGGAGCGCGTCGTGCACCGCTCGGCCCGGCTGCTCGACGTGGAGATCGGGGCGGACGGCGCGGCCGAGATCGCCGGGCGCTCGCGCGGCACCCCGCGCATCGCCAACCGCCTGCTGCGCCGCGTCCGCGACTACGCCCAGGTCAAGGCGGACGGGGTCGTCACCCGGGAGGTCGCCGCCCAGGCCCTGGAGGTCTACGAGGTCGACGCCCGCGGCCTGGACCGGCTGGACCGCGCCGTGCTGGGCGCCCTGCTCAAGCTCTTCGGCGGCGGTCCCGTCGGGCTGTCCACCCTCGCGGTGGCGGTGGGGGAGGAGCGCGAGACGGTCGAGGAGGTCGCCGAGCCGTTCCTGGTGCGGGAGGGGCTGCTGGCCCGTACGCCCAGGGGCCGGGTCGCCACCCCCGCGGCCTGGGCGCACCTGGGCCTGGTGCCTCCGCAGCAGGGTCCGGGCGGCCCGGGGCAGTCCCCGCTCTTCGGCGGGTGACGGCGCGGGGGCTGGTCCCGTCAGGAACCCCGGTGCCATGCTGAGCGTTGTTCCATAGGTGCGGTTCGCTTAGACTCCGCCGATGCCGTCCTTATCGGTGCGGCATACCACCCCCGTAGACCAGGCCGTGTCCCC
Source organism: Streptomyces sp. AM25 (assembly GCF_058146165.1). Classification (NCBI taxonomy): domain Bacteria; kingdom Bacillati; phylum Actinomycetota; class Actinomycetes; order Kitasatosporales; family Streptomycetaceae; genus Streptomyces; species Streptomyces sp. AM25. The sequence goes on from NZ_JBKIWN010000004.1 coordinate 251,273, forward strand.
ATCGCGGTCGTGTGAAGGAAACCCCGTCCCGTGAATATCGTGAGTCTCCTGCCGTTCATCGTGCTCATCGGGGCCATGTTCCTGATGACCCGGTCGGCCAAGAACAAGCAGCGCCAGGCGGCGCAGATGCGCGACCATATGCAGCCGGGCACCGGCGTGCGGACGATCGGCGGCATGTACGCGACCGTCAAGGAGGTCAGCGACGACACGGTCCTCCTGGAGGTCGCCCCGGGCGTCCACGCGATCTACGCGAAGAACTCCATCGGCGCCGTCCTGGAGGACGCCGAGTACAACCGCATCGTCCACGGCATCGAGCCCGGCGAGACGGTCGTTCCGGACGACGTCTCCTCGCTGACCGGGGCCGAGGCCGAGGCTGCGGCCGCCGAGGGCGAGCAGAAGACGGATCTGAGCAAGAAGACCGACCTGGGCAAGGAGACCGCCGCCGAGGCCGGCTCCGAGAACCCGGCCGACAAGGCCGACCAGCCCGGCGAGTCCGCCGAGGGGACGAAGGACGCCAAGCGCGACGGCGACGCCGACGCGAAGTAGCCGTGTCACGGAACCGCGGAGCACCCATGGAGTGGTGCACCGCGGTTCCGTTGCGGTCGTCTAGGCTCCGGCGGGGGCAGGTCCCCACAAGACTTCGTGGCCGCCCGGCGCACACCCGACGCCCGGCGGTTGGACAGGGAGAAACGACAAGGTGGCAGCACCGAAGAAGGGCCGCAGGTCCCCGGGCGGCCAGGGCAGGCCGGGCAGAGTCCTGGCCTTCATCCTGATCGCCATGGTGGCGCTGACCGGAGGCATGTTCGCCTCCGGGCACACCACGCCGCGGCTGGGCATCGACCTCGCGGGCGGCACCAGCTTCACGCTGGAGGCCAAGAACCAGCCCGGCAGGCCCAACGCGATCAACCAGACCAACATGAACACCGCCGTCGGCATCATCGAGCGGCGTGTGAACGGTCTGGGTGTCTCGGAGGCCGAGGTCCAGACCCAGGGCGGCCGGCACATCATCGTGAACATCCCGCGCGGGACGAACGCGAAGCAGGCCCGTGAGCAGGTGGGCACCACCGCCCAGCTCGGCTTCCGGCCCGTGCTGGTGTCGACCTCCGGTGCCAAGACCCCCGAGCCCACGCCCAGCGCCTCCGGCGGTGCCAAGGACAAGGGTGACAAGAGCAAGCCCTCCGGCTCGCCCTCGCCGTCCGCGAGCGCCAGCACCCAGGGCCGTGCCGTCACCGACGCCCTGAAGGCCTCCGGCCCCTCGGCGACGCCGTCCGCCTCCGCCTCGCAGGACGGCAAGAGCGACGGCAAGAAGGACGACCCGAAGTCGCCCACGCCCAGCCCGTCCGCCACGGACATGGCCTCCCTGCAGAAGAAGCTCGACGCGCTCGACTGCTCCACCAAGGAGGGCCGCTCCGAAGCGGCCAAGGCGGCGTCCAACGCCCTGCCCACCGACACCATCGCCGCGTGCCGCAAGGACGGCGGGGTCAAGGAGATCCTCGGCCCGGTGGCCGTCGAGGGCACCGGCGTCAGCAGCGCCAGCGCCGCCTTCGACAGCCAGAGCGGCAAGGGCTGGCTCGTCCAGCTGAAGTTCACCTCGGCCGGCTCCAAGAAGTTCGCCGCCGTCACCGGCCAGCTGGCCAGCAAGGCCCCGCCGCAGAACCAGTTCGCGATCGTCCTCGACGGCGAGGTCGTCTCCGACCCGTCGGTCAGCACCTCGATCGTCGGCGGCCAGGCGGAGATCTCCGGCAACTTCACCCAGCAGAGCGCCCAGGACCTGGCCAACGTGCTGTCCTACGGTGCCCTGCCGCTGTCCTTCGACGTGGTCAACGAGACCACCGTGACCGCCGCGCTCGGCGGCGAGCAGCTGCACGCCGGTCTGATCGCCGGTGCCATCGGCCTCGCCCTGGTGATCGTCTACCTGGTGGCGTACTACCGCGGTCTCGCGCTCGTCGCCCTCGCCAGCCTCCTGGTCTCGGCGGTCCTCACCTACACGATCATGGTCCTGCTGGGCCCGGCCATCGGCTTCGCGCTGAACCTGCCGGCCGTGTGCGGTGCCATCGTGGCGATCGGCATCACCGCCGACTCGTTCATCGTCTACTTCGAACGCATCCGCGACGAGATCCGCGAGGGCCGCACCCTGCGTCCGGCCGTGGAGCGCGGCTGGCCGCGCGCCCGCCGCACCATCCTCGTCTCGGACTTCGTCTCGTTCCTGGCCGCCGCGGTGCTGTTCATCGTCACCGTCGGCAAGGTGCAGGGCTTCGCGTTCACCCTCGGCCTGACCACGCTGCTCGACGTCGTCGTGGTCTTCCTCTTCACCAAGCCGCTCATGACGATCCTCGCTCGCCGCAAGTTCTTCGCCAACGGCCACCCGTGGTCCGGGCTCGACCCCCAGCGGCTCGGCGTCAAGCCGCCACTGCGGTCCTCCCGCCGCCGTCCCTCCGCCACCGTCGACCCGAAGGAGGCGTGAGATGTCGCGACTCGGCACTCTCGGCGCCCGGCTCTACCGCGGCGAGGTCGGCTACGACTTCGTCGGGAAGCGGAAGATCTGGTACGGCATCTCGATCCTCATCACCATCACGGCCATCGTCGGCCTGTCGGTGCGCGGCCTGAACATGGGCATCGAGTTCAAGGGCGGCGCGGTCTTCACCACGCCCAAGACCTCCGTCTCGGCGGAGCAGGCCCGGCTGACGGCCCAGGACGCCTCCGGGCACGTGGCCACCGTCCAGAAGCTCGGTGACACCACCCTGCGCGTCCAGGTCAGCGAGCTCAGCACGGACCAGTCGCGCAAGACCCAGGAGGCGCTGGCCAAGAAGCTGGACGTCTCGACGGACAAGATCAACACGGACATCGTCGGCCCCAGCTGGGGCGACCAGATCGCCAACAAGGCCTGGACGGGCCTCGGCGTCTTCATGGTCCTCGTGGTGATCTACCTGGCGATCGCCTTCGAGTGGCGCATGGCGCTGGCCGCCCTGATCGCCCTGGTCCACGACCTCACGATCACCGTCGGCATCTACGCCCTGGTCGGCTTCGAGGTCACCCCGGGCACCGTGATCGGTCTGCTGACCATCCTCGGTTACTCGCTCTACGACACCGTCGTCGTCTTCGACGGCCTCAAGGAGAGCGCGAAGGGCATCACCAAGCAGACCCGCTTCACCTACAGCGAGCTCGCCAACCGCAGCCTCAACGGCACCCTGGTGCGCTCGATCAACACCACGGTGGTCGCCCTGCTGCCGGTCGCCGGACTGCTGTTCATCGGCGGCGGCGTCCTGGGCGCGGGCATGCTCAACGACATCTCGCTCGCCCTGTTCGTCGGCCTCGCGGCCGGTGCCTACTCGTCGATCTTCATCGCCACCCCGCTGGTCGCCGACCTCAAGGAGCGCGACCCGCAGATGCGGGCCCTGTCCAAGCGGGTGCTCGCCCGGCGGGCGGCCGCGGCCGCCAAGGCCGACTCCGGCGAGGACACCGGCCTGCCCGACGACGACGCCGATGACGATCCGGAGGACGCCTCCCCGGCCGGTGTCGTGGGACAGCGCCAGGACGGCGGCCGCAGCCGCGGCAACCGCGGCGGTCGCCCCTCGGGGAGGCGCCGGTGAACGCCATCCGCCCCGAGGGCACCGGCCAGGAGCTGCGTGACCTGCTGCTCAGCCGCATCACCGACGTCCCCGACTACCCGAAGCCGGGCGTGATGTTCAAGGACATCACTCCCCTGCTCGCCGACGCCACGGCGTTCGGCGCGCTGACCGAGGCCTTCGCCGAGCTGTGCGAGCGCTTCCAGGCGGACAAGGTCGTCGGCCTGGAGGCCCGCGGCTTCATCCTGGCGGCCCCCGTGGCCGTCCGGTCCGGCCGCGGCTTCGTCCCCGTCCGCAAGGCGGGCAAGCTGCCGGGCGCGACCCTGGCCCAGGCGTACGAGCTGGAGTACGGCACGGCCGAGATAGAGATACACGCGGACGCACTGCAGCCCGGCGACCGGGTGCTCGTCATCGACGACGTCCTGGCCACCGGCGGCACGGCCGAGGCCTCGCTGAAGCTGATCCGCCGGGCGGGCGCCCAGGTGGCGGGTGTCGCCATGCTGATGGAGCTCGGCTTCCTGCCGGGCCGGGAGCGTCTGGAGGCCGTCCTGGAGGGCGCGCCGCTGGAGGTCCTGATCACGGTCTGACCGGCCGACGCACACGTCGAGGCGGGTACCGGGGAGCACCCCGGTGCCCGCCTCCGCCGTTCCCCCGGTCGCCGGGCGAGCGGCGTCCCCCCGGCCGGGATCGATACCATGGCAGTCCGGACGTCCGGACCTGATCGGGGGGCCGGACACCCCTGAGGAGTGCTCTTGCCAGACGAGGCCCAGCCGCTCACCGCCGCCCAGCAGGACAAAACGGCTCGCGAGGCCGCGGCGGCCGCGGGCACGCCCACGGGCCGCCCGCAGGGCGCGGACGGGCCCGCGCCGGCGCCCGCCCCGGACGGGCGCAGCGAGAAGACCGCCGGAGAGGCCCGCCCGGCCCCCGCCCCGGTCCGGTCCGCCCCCGTGCAGGGCCCCGCGCCCCGCCCCGGCTCCTCCAGCCGGGTCCGCGCCCGCCTCGCCCGCCTCGGCGTCCAGCGCCAGAGCCCGTACAACCCCGTGCTCGAACCGCTGCTGCGCATCGTCCGCGGCAACGACCCGAAGGCCGACGTCGCCACCCTGCGCCAGATCGAGCGCGCCTACCAGGTCGCCGAGCGCTGGCACCGCGGCCAGAAGCGCAAGAGCGGCGACCCGTACATCACCCACCCGCTGGCCGTCACCACGATCCTCGCCGAACTGGGCATGGATCCGGCCACGTTGATGGCGGGCCTGCTGCACGACACCGTCGAGGACACCGAGTACGGCCTCGACACCCTGCGCCGCGACTTCGGCGACCAGGTCGCCCTGCTCGTCGACGGCGTCACCAAGCTCGACAAGGTCAAGTTCGGCGAGGCCGCCCAGGCCGAGACCGTGCGCAAGATGGTCGTCGCCATGGCCAAGGACCCGCGCGTCCTGGTCATCAAGCTCGCCGACCGGCTGCACAACATGCGCACCATGCGCTATCTCAAGCGGGAGAAGCAGGAGAAGAAGGCCCGCGAGACGCTGGAGATCTACGCCCCGCTGGCGCACCGGCTGGGCATGAACACCATCAAGTGGGAGCTGGAGGACCTCGCCTTCGCGATCCTCTACCCCAAGATGTACGACGAGATCGTGCGTCTGGTCGCCGAGCGGGCCCCCAAGCGGGACGAGTACCTGGCGACCGTCATCGACGAGGTGCAGTCCGACCTGCGCGCCGCCCGCATCAAGGCCACCGTCACCGGGCGCCCGAAGCACTACTACAGCGTCTACCAGAAGATGATCGTGCGCGGTCGCGACTTCGCCGAGATCTACGACCTGGTGGGCATCCGCGTCCTCGTCGACACCGTCCGCGACTGCTACGCGGCGCTGGGCACCGTCCACGCCCGCTGGAACCCGGTGCCGGGGCGGTTCAAGGACTACATCGCGATGCCCAAGTTCAACATGTACCAGTCGCTGCACACGACGGTCATAGGGCCCAGCGGCAAGCCCGTCGAGCTGCAGATCCGCACCTTCGACATGCACCGCCGCGCCGAGTACGGCATCGCCGCGCACTGGAAGTACAAGCAGGAGGCCGTCGCCGGAGCCTCCAAGATCCGTACCGATGTGCCCAAGCACGCCGGCAAGAACCAGGACACCGTCAACGACATGGCCTGGCTGCGGCAGTTGCTCGACTGGCAGAAGGAGACGGAGGACCCGGGCGAGTTCCTGGAGTCCCTGCGCTTCGACCTCTCCCGCAACGAGGTCTTCGTCTTCACGCCCAAGGGCGACGTCATAGCGCTGCCCGCGGGGGCCACCCCGGTCGACTTCGCGTACGCCGTGCACACCGAGGTCGGCCACCGCACGATAGGCGCGCGGGTCAACGGGCGCCTGGTGCCGCTCGAGTCGACCCTGGACAACGGGGACCTGGTGGAGGTCTTCACCTCCAAGGCCCCCGGCGCCGGCCCCTCGCGCGACTGGCTGGGCTTCGTCAAGTCCCCGCGCGCCCGCAACAAGATCCGCGCATGGTTCTCCAAGGAGCGCCGCGACGAGGCCATCGAGCAGGGCAAGGACGCCATCGCGCGGGCCATGCGCAAGCAGAACCTGCCGATCCAGCGGATCCTGACGGGCGACTCGCTCGTCACCCTCGCGCACGAGATGCGCTACCCCGACATCTCCTCCCTCTACGCCGCCATCGGCGAGGGCCATGTCGCGGCCCAGGGCGTGGTGCAGAAGCTCGTCCAGGCGCTCGGCGGCGAGGACGCGGCGACGGAGGACATCGAGGAGTCCGCCCCGATCCGCACCCGCTCCAAGCGCCGCTCCTCCGCGGACCCGGGCGTGGTCGTCAAGGGCGTCGACGACGTGTGGGTCAAGCTGGCCCGCTGCTGCACGCCCGTCCCGGGCGACCCCATCATCGGCTTCGTGACCCGCGGCAACGGCATCTCCGTGCACCGCGCCGACTGCGTCAACGTCGACTCGCTCTCCCAGCAGCCCGAGCGGATCATCGACGTCGAGTGGGCGCCCACCCAGTCGTCGGTCTTCCTGGTCGCCATCCAGGTGGAGGCCCTGGACCGGTCGCGGCTGCTGTCGGACGTCACGCGCGTGCTGTCGGACCAGCACGTCAACATCCTCTCCGCGGCCGTGCAGACGTCCCGCGACCGGGTGGCCACCTCGCGCTTCACCTTCGAGATGGGCGACCCCAAGCACCTCGGGCACGTGCTGAAGGCGGTGCGCGGCGTCGAGGGCGTCTACGACGTCTACCGCGTGACCTCGGCCCGCAGACCGTAGCCGGACATGAGTAAGGGGCGCCGGCCAATGGCCGGCGCCCCTTACTCATGTGCTGACGGCTCAGCCGCCGAACTCCTCAAGACCCTTCAGGGCCTGGTCCAGCAGCGCCTTGCGGCCCTCCAGTTCCTTGGTGAGCTTGTCCGCCTTGGCGGTGTTGCCCGCGGCACGCGCCTTGTCGGCCTGCTCCTGGAGCTTGTCGACCGCGGCCTGGAGCTGCCCGGTCAGACCGGCCGCACGGGCCCGCGCCTCCGGGTTCGTACGCCGCCACTCCGTCTCCTCGGCGTCCTGGATGGCGCGTTCGACCGCATGCATCCGGCTCTCGATCTTCGGCCGGGCGTCCCGCGGCACGTGGCCGATGGCCTCCCAGCGCTCGTTGATCGAACGGAACGCGGCCCGCGCCGCCTTCAGGTCCGTGACGGGGAGCAGCTTCTCGGCCTCGGCGGCCAGCTCCTCCTTGAGCGTGAGGTTGCCGGACTGCTCGGCGTCGCGCTCGGCGAAGACCTCGCTGCGGGCCTGGAAGAAGACGTCCTGCGCGCCGCGGAAACGGGTCCACAGCTCGTCCTCGGCCTCGCGCTGGGCGCGGCCCGCGGCCTTCCAGTCCTGCATCAGCTCGCGGTAACGGGCGGCCGTGGGGCCCCAGTCCGTGGACCCCGAGAGCGACTCGGCCTCGGCGACCAGCTTCTCCTTGGCCTTGCGGGCGTCCTCGCGCTGCGCGTCCAGCGAGGCGAAGTGCGCCTTGCGCCGCTTGGAGAACGCCGAGCGGGCGTGCGAGAAGCGGTGCCACAGCTCGTCGTCCGTCTTGCGGTCCAGCCGCGGCAGGCCCTTCCAGGTGTCGACCAGGGCGCGCAGCCGCTCGCCGGCCGACCGCCACTGCTCGCTGGCCGCCAGCTCCTCGGCCTCGGCGACCAGCGCCTCCTTGGCCGTACGGGCCTCCTCGGTCTGCTTCGCCTTCGCCGCCTTGCGCTCCTCGCGGCGCGAGTCGACGACCGAGACGAGGGCGTTCAGCCGCTCGCCCAGCGCGGCCAGGTCGCCGACGGCGTGATGCTCGTCGACCTGGGTGCGCAGGTGGTCGATGGCGGTCATCGCGTCCTTGGCCGACAGGTCGGTGGTCCTCACCCGTCGCTCGAGGAGGCCGATCTCGACGACCAGGCCTTCGTACTTGCGCTCGAAGTAAGCGAGAGCCTCCTCCGGGGAACCCGCCTGCCACGAGCCGACGACCTTCTCGCCGTCGGCGGTACGCACGTACACGGTCCCCGTCTCATCGACGCGGCCCCATGGGTCGCTGCTCACAGCGCCTCCTCCACATGATGCCGGGGCCGGCGTGCGGCCCTCGCGCATCGTCCACAGTTGTTCCGGGCGGGGCCGCGCCCCGACCGGTCCGACGGCTTGATCATCTGGGTGCGGGCAGCCGTCGGAGCAGGCACCCTACACAACGCCAACATAGGCGAACGGCGGCCCGGCTGTCCGTATCCCGCGCGACCGAAATTTCGCCTTCCGCGCATCAGGACTTGGTCACGGACGCCTTGTCGATGACGACGGTCGCGTTCGGCGCGCCGTCGCCCGCGCCCGACTGCTCACCGGCACCGGCGATCTTCTTGAGGGTCTTCATGCCCTCCTCGCCGATCGTGCCGAAGGGCGTGTAGTCGGGAGGCAGCGGACTGTCCTGGTAGACGAGGAAGAACTGGCTGCCGCCCGTGTTGCGGCCTTGTCCGGTCTGCGCGTTGTACTGGTTCGCCATCGCGATCGTGCCCGCCGGGTAGACCTTGCCCTTGAGCTTCGGGTCCTTGAGGTTCTCGTCGGGCAGCGTGTAGCCCGGGCCGCCCTGGCCGGTGCCCTTGGGGTCGCCGCACTGCAGGACGTAGATCCCGCCGGTGGTCAGGCGGTGGCACTTGGAGTGGTCGAAGAAGCCCTCGCCGGCGAGGAAGTTGAACGAGTTGACCGTGTGCGGGGCGTTCTCGGCGTCGAGTTTGACGTCGATGGCGCCGCAGGTCGTGTTCAGCTTCATCGCGTACGACGCCGACTTGTCGATGCTCATCTCCGGCTCGGACTTCCACGTCTTCGTGGAGGGCGAGCCCGGCGCCGGCTTGCTGCACGGGTCCGGCTTCGCGGAGGGAGAGGCGTCCGCCGCGGAGTCCGACGTGTCCTTCTTGCTGCTGTCGAAGGCGCCTGCGGCGTACGCGCCGCCGCCCGCGGCGAGCACCGCGGCGAGGCCCGCGGCGATCACCGCGTTGCGCCGGCGGGCCTTGCGCCGGGCCGCCTCGCGGCGCTGCTGCTGCCGCTCGAACTTCTCACGGGCGAGCTGCCGCCGCCGCTGCTCGTTACTGACCACCGGGTCGTCTCCTCGTACCGTCTCGTCCGTGACTGTCGGTGTCACTGTTCGTCTGTCGTGCCACTGAGCCGCGAATCGCAGGTGTGTCCGTACCGTATACGGGTTCGCGGCTGCGGGAGTGGCGCCGGTAGGCTCTGAGGGGGCCGGGCCCCTTCGCCGGGGCTCCCGCCGGATCTCTGCTGGCCGACATTTAAGGACGAACGTGCTCATTGCCGGGTTCCCCGCCGGGGCCTGGGGGACCAACTGTTACCTGGTCGCCCCGGCCGCAGGCGAGGAGTGCGTGATCATCGACCCGGGCCACCAGGCGGCCCAGGGAGTCGAGGAGACGCTGAAGAAGCATCGGCTCAAGCCCGTCGCCGTCGTCCTCACCCACGGCCATCTCGACCACGTCGCCTCGGTCGTCCCGGTGTGCGGCGCCCATGACGTCCCGGCCTGGATCCACCCCGCCGACCGCTACATGATGAGCGACCCGGAGAAGGCGCTCGGCCGCTCCATCGGGGCGCACCTCATGGGCGAGCTGACGGTGGGGGAGCCGGACGACCTCAAGGAGCTGTCCGATGGCGCCCGTCTCGACCTCGCGGGCCTGGAGTTCACCGTCGCGCACGCACCGGGCCATACCAAGGGGTCGGTGACCTTCCGGCTCCCCGAGACCTCCGAGATCCCCTCGGTGTTCTTCTCGGGCGACCTGCTGTTCGCCGGCTCCATCGGACGCACCGACCTGCCCGGCGGTGACCACGCCGAGATCCTCCAGTCGCTGGCCCGTGCGTGCCTGCCGCTCGACGACTCGACCGTGGTGCTGTCCGGCCACGGCCCCCAGACGACCATCGGCCAGGAGCGCGCCACCAACCCCTTCCTGCGGGAAGTGGCCGCCGGCCCTGGAGCCTTCTCCCCGGCTCCGCGACGAGGAATGTGACGAAAGTTTCCGTGAGCACCTTCAAGGCCCCCAAGGGCACCTACGACCTGACCCCGCCCGAGTCCGCGGTCTACCTGGCCGTGCGCGAGGCCATCGCCGCGCCGGTCCGGCGCGCCGGCTACGGCTACATCGAGACCCCCGGCTTCGAGCAGGTCGAGCTGTTCTCCCGCGGCGTCGGCGAGTCCACCGACATCGTGACCAAGGAGATGTACACCCTCACCACGCGCGGCGGCGACCAGCTCGCCCTGCGCCCCGAGGGCACCGCCTCCGTGCTGCGCGCCGCGCTGGAGGCCAACCTCCACAAGGCAGGCAACCTGCCCGTCAAGCTCTGGTACTCCGGCTCGTACTACCGCTACGAGCGCCCGCAGGCCGGCCGGTACCGCCACTTCTCGCAGGTCGGCGCCGAGGCCATCGGCGCCGAGGACCCGGCCCTGGACGCCGAGCTGATCATCCTGGCCGTCGACGCCTACAGGTCGCTGGGCCTGCGGAACTTCCGCCTGCTGCTGAACTCGCTCGGCGACAAGGAGTGCCGCCCCGCCTACCGCGCCGCGCTGCAGGACTTCCTGCGCGGGCTCGACCTGGACGAGGACACCCGCCGCCGCATCGACATCAACCCGCTGCGGGTGCTGGACGACAAGCGCGAGGCCGTGCAGAAGCAGCTCGTGGGCGCCCCCATGCTCCGCGACCACCTGTGCGAGGCCTGCAAGGCCTACCACGAGCAGGTGCGCGAGCTGCTGACCGCGGCGGGCGTCGCCTTCGAGGACGACCTCAAGCTGGTCCGCGGCCTCGACTACTACACCCGGACCACCTTCGAGTTCGTCCACGACGGCCTCGGCTCGCAGTCCGCCGTCGGCGGCGGCGGGCGCTACGACGGCCTGTCCGAGATGATCGGCGGCCCCGCGCTGCCGTCCGTCGGCTGGGCGCTGGGCGTCGACCGCACGGTCCTGGCGCTCAAGGCCGAGGGCATCGAGCTCGAACTGCCCGCCCCCACCCAGGTCTTCGCGGTGCCGCTCGGCGAGGAGGCCCGCACGAAGCTCTTCGGCCTCGTGACGGAGCTGCGCCGTGCGGGCGTCGCCACCGACTTCGCCTTCGGCGGCAAGGGTCTGAAGAACGCCATGAAGTCGGCCAACCGCTCGGGCGCGCGCTACGCGCTCGTCGCGGGCGAGCGGGACCTGGCGGAAGGTGTGGTGCAGATCAAGGATCTGGAAAGCGGCGAACAGCGGTCCGTCGCCTTCGACACCGTCGTGAGTGAACTCCTGGCTGCACAGGGCTGATTGTCAGGCCCCTGGGGCACAATGGGTGCAACGACCGACTGATGGGACCCACGGCACTATGACCACTTCGGCACTGGATCGTTCCGACACCGACGGCGTGGAGCGGGACGGGCCCGCCTCGGGTGCCGTGGGCGGCAGCCGGGCCTTCGCCTGGATGCTGGTGATCACCAGTGCCGCGGGGGTGCTCGCGTCCTGGGTCATCACGCTCGACAAGTTCAAGCTGCTGGAGGACCCGAACTTCGTCCCCGGCTGCAGCCTCAACCCCATCGTCTCCTGCGGCAACATCATGTCGAGCCATCAGGCCAAGGCCTTCGGGTTCCCCAACCCGATGCTCGGGCTCGTCTGTTACGGCGTGATCCTCGCGGTCGGTACGGGCCTGCTGGCCGGTGCCCGCTACCGCCGCTGGTACTGGCTGGGTATGCAGGCCGGCTGCCTCTTCGGCGTCGGCTTCGTCTCCTGGCTGCAGTACCAGTCGCTGTACGTCATCGGGTCGCTGTGCCTGTGGTGCTGCCTGGCCTGGGTCGCCACGATCGTGATGTTCTGGTACGTCACCGTGCAGAACGTCCGGCACGGCTTCCTGCCCGCGTCGGCCGGGCTCAAGCGGATGCTGCTGGAGTTCCACTGGGTGCTGCCGGTGCTGCACGTCGGCATCATCGGGATGCTGATCCTCACCAAGTGGTGGTGGTTCTGGACGGGCGGCACGGCCTGACCGCCCGCCTCCCGCAGCTGTCTTGATCAACGCCGTCGGACCTCCCGGTCCGGCGGCGTTGTCAGTGCTGTGGCTTAGGGTTTCGGACGTGGAGCCCGACCTGTTCACCGCAGCTGCAGAGGACCGCCAGGAGAAGGACCCGGCCGGCAGTCCTCTGGCCGTCCGTATGCGCCCCCGCACGCTCGACGAGGTCGTCGGGCAGGGCCACCTGCTCAAGCCGGGCGCGCCCCTGCGCCGGCTGGTGGGGGAGGGGAACGGCGGCCCCGCCGGGCCGTCCTCGGTGATCCTCTGGGGCCCGCCCGGCATCGGCAAGACGACCCTCGCCTACGTCGTCAGCCAGGCCACCAACAAGCGCTTCGTGGAGCTCTCCGCGATCACCGCCGGCGTCAAGGAGGTCCGGGCCGTCATCGACGGGGCCCGCCGCGCCTCCGGGGGGTACGGCAAGGAGACGGTCCTCTTCCTGGACGAGATCCACCGCTTCAGCAAGGCCCAGCAGGACTCCCTGCTGCCGGCCGTCGAGAACCGCTGGGTCACCCTCATCGCGGCGACCACGGAGAACCCGTACTTCTCGGTCATCTCCCCGCTGCTCTCCCGCTCCCTGCTGCTGACCCTCCAGGCCCTCACGGACGACGACCTGCGCGGCCTCGTCCACCGCGCGCTCACCGACGAGCGGGGGCTCGGCGGCGCGGTGACCCTCGGCGAGGACGCGGAGGCGCACCTGCTGCGCATCGCCGGCGGAGACGCCCGGCGTGCCCTCACCGCCCTGGAGGCGGGCGCGGGCTCGGCCATCGCCAAGGGCGAGGCCGAGATCACCCTGGAGACCCTGGAGGACTCCGTCGACCGCGCGGCGGTGAAGTACGACCGTGCCGGTGACCAGCACTACGACGTCGCCAGCGCGCTCATCAAGTCCATCCGCGGCTCGGACGTCGACGCCACGCTGCACTACCTGGCCCGGATGATCGAGGCCGGGGAGGACCCCCGGTTCATCGCCCGGCGGCTGATGATCTCGGCGAGCGAGGACGTCGGCCTGGCCGACCCCACGGCCCTGCAGACGGCCGTGGCCGGCGCCCAGGCCGTGGCGCTCATCGGCTTCCCGGAGGCCCGCATCGTCCTGAGCCAGGTCGCCGTGGCGCTGGCCCTGGCGCCCAAGTCCAACGCCGCGTACCTGGCCATCGACGCCGCCCTCGCCGACGTCCGGGCGGGTCTCGCCGGGCCCGTGCCGCCGCACCTGCGCGACGGGCACTACAAGGGTGCGGAGAAGCTGGGGCACGCGCAGGGGTACGTGTACCCGCACGACGTGCCGGGAGGGATCGCCACGCAGCAGTACGCGCCGGACGCGGTCCACGGCAAGCGGTACTACGAGCCGACGCGGTACGGGGCCGAGGCGAGGTACGCCGACGTCGTCGAGCGGGTGCGGGGCCGCCTGCGCGGCGGGTCGGAGGGCTGAGGAGCCCCTACTCCAGCGCCGCCTCGAACAGCGTGTGCATCGCCCTGCGGAGCCCCGCGATGTCGCGGACCGGCGCCGGGAACTCGAAGCGGGCGTCGAAGGAGCGGTCCGCCGCCGTGCCGTCGCCCCGGGCGCGGGTGAAGCGCACGCGGAAGCCGAAGCGGTCCAGGGCCAGCGGCACGGCGCGGTCGCCCGCGGTGCGGGCGCCGTCGGCCCGCTCGCCCAGCAGCGAATAGAGGCCGAGCATCTGCTCGTCGTGGGACGCGTGCAGGTGCTGCAGCAGCTCCGTCTCGTACTCCGCCAGCGGATCGGCGGCGGCCCGGGTGAACTCGTCCGGCTCGGCGTTCTCCACACCCCACAGGTCGTCCACGCAGATGTCGCCGAGCTCCAGCCGCAGCACCATCCGCCCCGGCTCGGCGACCCCGGGCAGGCAGGTCAGCCAGCCGGAGAGCCAGGCGCGGCCGCGGATCCGGTCGGGCACCGAGACGGGGGCCACGTCGGTCAGCTCCAGGACGGCCGTCAGCTCGTCGTCCACCGCGTGGGTGGCGGCCCGGACGGCCGGGGAGTCGGCGGGGAACACCAGCAGGATCTCGCCGTCGGGGCCCACCGTGCGGGCCTCGGGAACGAGCAGGTCGGATCGCATGGCGTCGAGGCCGGGGATCAACAGTGCTCCGGAGCATGTACTCTGTACGAGAGTTCGTGTGCGCTCGGCTGCTGACGGCATCCGTGCGATTTCAAGTCCGCTGGGACGCGGCTGACCACGATCTGATCGGACCTCCGTCATGTCGACGCCATCGAGAGCGTCGGCTTTCTTCGTGCTGTCCGTGATGTGACTGGTGTTCCCCGGACGAGACATGCGATCTCCTTGAGTAAGGTGAGCCTAACCTAACCTACAACGGAGGTCTGGAGAACGTGCCTAACCAGTCGCGTCCCAAGGTCAAGAAGTCCCGTGCACTCGGCATCGCCCTGACGCCGAAGGCCGTCAAGTACTTCGAGGCCCGCCCCTACCCGCCGGGCGAGCACGGCCGTGGCCGCAAGCAGAACTCGGACTACAAGGTCCGTCTGCTCGAGAAGCAGCGTCTGCGCGCCCAGTACGACATCAGCGAGCGCCAGATGGCCCGCGCCTACGACCGCGCCAAGAAGGCCGAGGGCAAGACGGGTGAGGCCCTGGTGGTCGAGCTCGAGCGCCGCCTCGACGCCCTGGTCCTGCGTTCGGGCATCGCCCGCACCATCTACCAGGCCCGTCAGATGGTCGTCCACGGCCACATCGAGGTCAACGGCGGCAAGGTCGACAAGCCGTCCTTCCGCGTCCGCCCCGACGACGTCGTGATGGTCCGCGAGCGCAGCCGCTCCAAGGCCCTCTTCGAGGTCGCCCGCGCCGGCGGCTTCGCCGCCGACGGTGAGACCCCGCGCTACCTCCAGGTGAACCTGGCCGCCCTGGCCTTCCGCCTGGACCGTGAGCCGAACCGCAAGGAGATCCCCGTGATCTGCGACGAGCAGCTCGTCGTCGAGTACTACGCCCGTTGATCCGGTCGTAGAGCTCACCTTCTGCTCAGCCCGTCGTCTCCCGGCCCCTGCGGCCGGCGAGCCGGCGGGCTTGTGCGTTCCCGGCCCCGTCCGCCCCGCCCTGCTGCGCACGGTAATGCGGTACGGCCCCGCAGGTCCGGCGCGATAAGGTCGGAACCCGACGTTTAGTGAGATGCAACAGCAGGGAGCGGTGCAGCGTGTCCGGTGGAGAGGTGGCCGGGATCCTCGTGGCCGTCTTCTGGGCGATCCTCGTCTCGTTCATCGCCCTGGTGCTGGTCCGCCTCGCGCAGACGCTGAAGGCGGCCACCAGGCTGGTCGCCGAGGTCACCGAGCAGGCCGTGCCGCTGCTGGCCGACGCCTCCGCGACCGTGCGCTCCGCCAACACCCAGCTGGCCCGCGTCGACTCGATCGCCGCGGACGTCCAGGAGGTCACGGCGAACGCCTCGGCGCTGTCCTCGACCGTCTCCTCCGCCTTCGGCGGGCCGCTGGTCAAGGTCGCGGCCTTCGGCTACGGCGTCCGCCGGGCGATGGGCCGCCGCGAGAAGGACGCCCCGCAGAGCACCGTCTTCGTCGGCAAGAGCCTGCCGTCCGCCCGGCGCGGCAGCCGCCGTACCCGTGGGAAGGGTTGACCCCAGAAATGTTTCGCCGCGCCTTCTGGTTCACCACCGGTGTCGCCGCCGGTGTGTGGGCCACGACCAAGGTCAACCGCACGCTGAACAAGCTCACGCCGGAGAGCCTGGCCCTGCAGGCCGCGGACCGCGCGGTCGTCGCGGGCCGCCGGGTCAAGCTCTTCGCACTGGACGTCGCGGACGGCATGGCGCACCGCGAGGCGGCGCTCAAGGACGCGCTCGGGCTGAGCGCGCCGGAGCCGGAGCCCGGCCACCGCGCACTGCCCGGTCAGCGCCCGCAGGGCGCCCCCGTCCGGCAGCGCACCCAGCTTCACTCGCCCCACACCTACAACTCGACCAACTCGACCCGGAAAGAGGACCACTGATGGAGTCGGCTGAAATCCGCCGCCGCTGGCTGCGCTTCTTCGAGGAGCGCGGGCACACCGTCGTGCCGTCGGCGTCGCTCATCGCGGACGACCCGACGCTGCTGCTGGTCCCCGCGGGCATGGTGCCCTTCAAGCCCTACTTCCTGGGTGAGGTCAAGCCGCCCTTCCCGCGCGCCACCAGCGTGCAGAAGTGCGTCCGCACGCCGGACATCGAAGAGGTCGGCAAGACGACCCGGCACGGCACGTTCTTCCAGATGTGCGGCAACTTCTCCTTCGGCGACTACTTCAAGGAAGGCGCCATCAAGCTTTCCTGGGAGCTGCTGACGACGCCGGTCGCCGACGGCGGCTTCGGTCTGGAGCCGGAGAAGCTCTGGATCACCGTCTACCAGGACGACGACGAGGCCGAGCAGATCTGGCGGGACGTCGTCGGCGTCCCCGCCGAGCGGATCCAGCGCCTGGGCAAGAAGGACAACTTCTGGTCCATGGGCGTCCCCGGCCCCTGCGGCCCCTGCTCCGAGATCAACTACGACCGCGGCCCCGAGTTCGGCGCCGAGGGCGGCCCGGCCGTCAACGACGAGCGGTACGTGGAGATCTGGAACCTGGTCTTCATGCAGTACGAGCGCGGTGAGGGCGCCGGCAAGGAGGAGTTCCCGATCCTCGGGGACCTGCCGAGCAAGAACATCGACACGGGCCTCGGCCTCGAGCGCCTGGCGATGATCCTGCAGGGCGTGCAGAACATGTACGAGACCGACACCCTGCGCGTCGTCATGGACAAGGCCACCGAGCTGACCGGCGTCCGCTACGGCGCCGCCCACGACACGGACGTCTCGCTGCGCGTGGTCGCCGACCACATGCGCACGTCCACCATGCTCATCGGCGACGGCGTCACCCCCGGCAACGAGGGCCGCGGCTACGTCCTGCGCCGCATCATGCGCCGCGCCATCCGCAACATGCGCCTGCTGGGCGCCACCGGCCCCGTCGTCGGCGAGCTCGTCGACACCGTCATCAAGACGATGGGCGAGCAGTACCCGGAGCTGGAGACGGACCGCAAGCGCATCGAGACCGTCGCGCTCGCCGAGGAGGCCGCCTTCCTCAAGACGCTGAAGGCCGGCACCAACATCCTCGACTCGGCCGTCACCGAGACGAAGGCCGGCGGCGGCACCGTCCTGGCCGGCGAGAAGGCCTTCCTGCTCCACGACACCTGGGGCTTCCCGATCGACCTCACCCTGGAGATGGCCGCCGAGCAGGGCCTGTCGGTGGACGA
Organism: Streptomyces sp. AM25; assembly: GCF_058146165.1. NCBI lineage: Bacteria > Bacillati > Actinomycetota > Actinomycetes > Kitasatosporales > Streptomycetaceae > Streptomyces > Streptomyces sp. AM25. The sequence goes on from NZ_JBKIWN010000004.1 coordinate 268,559, forward strand.
GACCGGTTTCCGCCGCCTGATGAAGGAGCAGCGGGACCGCGCCAAGGCCGACGCCATGGTGAAGAAGAGCGGCCACGCCGACCTCTCCGCCTACCGCATCCTGGCCGACGAGTCCGGCGAGACCTCCTTCACGGGCTACTCCCACACCGAGAACGAGGCCACGGTCGTCGGTCTGCTGGTGGACGGCGTGCCCTCGCCCGCCGCCACCGAGGGCGACGAGGTCGAGGTCGTCCTCGACCGCACCCCCTTCTACGCCGAGGGCGGCGGCCAGCTCGCCGACCAGGGCCGGATCAGGCTCGACAACGGCGCGGTCATCGAGGTCCGCGACGTGCAGAAGCCGGTTCCGGGCGTCAGCGTGCACAAGGGCGTCGTCCAGGTCGGCGAGGTCACGCTCGGCGCATCCGCCTACGCCGCCATCGATGTGACGCGCCGTCGGGCCATCGCCCGTGCCCACAGCGCCACCCACCTCACCCACCAGGCGCTGCGCGACGCCCTCGGCCCGACGGCCGCCCAGGCCGGTTCGGAGAACTCGCCCGGCCGCTTCCGCTTCGACTTCGGCTCGCCCGCCGCCGTGCCCGGCAGCGTGCTCACCGACGTCGAGCAGAAGATCAACGAGGTCCTCTCCCGTGAACTCGAGGTCCACGCCGAGGTCATGAGCCTGGACGAGGCCAAGAAGGCCGGTGCCATCGCCGAGTTCGGCGAGAAGTACGGCGAGCGCGTGCGCGTCGTGACCATCGGCGACTTCTCCAAGGAGCTGTGCGGCGGTACGCACGTCGCCAACACCGCCCAGCTGGGCCTGGTGAAGCTGCTCGGCGAGTCCTCGATCGGCTCCGGTGTGCGCCGCGTCGAGGCCCTGGTCGGTGCCGACGCCTACAACTTCCTGGCCAAGGAGCACACGGTCGTCGCCCAGCTGACCGAGCTGGTCAAGGGCCGCCCGGAGGAGCTGCCGGAGAAGATCTCCGGAATGCTCGCCAAGCTCCGCGAGGCCGAGAAGGAGATCGAGCGCTTCCGCGCCGAGAAGGTCCTGCAGGCCGCCGCCGGTCTGGCCGAGGGCGCCAAGGACGTCCGCGGCGTGGCCCTGGTGACGGGTCGGGTGGCCGACGGCACGGGCGCCGACGACCTGCGCAAGCTGGTCCTCGACGTGCGCGGCCGGATCAACGGCGGCCGCCCGGCCGTCGTCGCCCTGTTCACGGTGGCCAACGGCCGTCCGCTGACGGTGATCGCCACCAACGACGCCGCCCGCGAGCGCGGTCTGAAGGCCGGTGACCTGGTGCGCACGGCCGCCAAGACCCTCGGCGGCGGTGGCGGCGGCAAGCCGGACGTCGCCCAGGGCGGCGGCCAGAACCCGGAGGCCGTCGGCGAGGCCATGGCCGCCGTCGAGCGTCTCGTCGCGGAAGCGGCCTGATCGCGGTGCGACGCGGCAGGCGCATCGCCGTGGATGTCGGGGACGCCCGGATCGGGGTCGCCTCGTGCGACCCCGACGGGGTCCTCGCCACCCCGGTGGAGACCGTTCCCGGCCGGGACATCCCGCAGGCCCACAAGCGGCTGGCGGCGATCGTCGCGGAGTACGAGCCCATCGAGGTCGTCGTCGGCCTGCCCCGCTCGCTCAGCGGGCGGGAGGGCCCGGCGGCCGCCAAGGTGCGGGCCTTCGCCCGGGAGATGGCCCGGCGCGTCGCGCCGGTCCCGGTCCGGCTGGTCGACGAGCGGATGACAACCGTCACAGCGGCGCAGGGGCTGCGGGCCTCGGGCGTCAGCTCCAAGAAGGGCCGGTCGGTGGTGGATCAGGCCGCGGCCGTGGTGATCCTCCAGAACGCCCTGGAGACCGAGAAGGTCTCGGGGCGGCCCCCGGGCGAGGCCGTCGACGTGGTCATCTGATCGCAATACGGTAACGTTCCGCGCGACATGGCAGCTGTTCGAATCTCTGCCGGGCAGGACGAGATATCGGACCTGCGCTCCGCGAGGCTTCAAGGGGCGCTCATCGGCTGCCGCTGTGCGGCACTAGGGGATAGATGACTGAGTACGGCCGGGGTCCCGGCTCCCAACCGTGGCACCCCGAGGATCCCCTGTACGGGGACCAGGGGTACGCCGGGCAGCAGTACCCCGCGCAGCAGCAGGTGCAGCAGCAGCCCTACGGCCAGCAGCACTACCCCGGTCAGCAGCAGTACGGCTGGGACCCCTCGCAGGACACGGGGGGTCCCTACGCCGCACAGCCCGGCGCGGTCCCGTACACCGAGCAGCACACCGGCACGTATCCGGTCGGCCAGCCTGTGGAACAGCACGTGGACCACTACGGCCACACCGACCCCTACCCGCCGCAGGAGCAGACGGGGCAGCACCACGTCCCGTACGTCGGCGAGCAGCGCACCGCCGAGGCGGAGCCCGCGGACGACCGGATCTCCCTCTTCGACGACCCGGCCGAGGCCCCGGCGGTCCCCGTCGGCGACGAGGACGGGGACGAACCGGCGGGCGAGCGCAGGCGCGGCCGGGAGCGGCGCTCGAAGAAGCCCAAGAAGCGCCGCAGCGGCACCGCCTGTCTGCTGGTCGCCGTGGTGCTGGTCGGCGGTGTGGGCGGCGCGGGGTACCTGGGGTACGACTACTGGCAGGCCCACTTCGGCCCGGCGCCCGACTTCGAGGGCGAGGGCGACGGCCAGGTCCAGGTCACGATCCCCAAGGGGTCGAGCCTGACCGAGATGGGCCAGATCCTGGAGAAGAACGGCGTCGTCAAGAGCGCCCGCGCGTTCGCCGAGGCGGCCGACAAGAGTGCCAAGGGCAAGGGCATCCAGCCGGGCACGTACAGCCTGCGCAAGGAGATGTCGGCGCAGGCGGCCATCGCGATGATGAGCGACAACACCAACTTCCTCACCTTCGGCGAGGGCACCCGGGCCGTCGACGTCTACGCGTCGATCGACAAGAAGCTCGACCTCAAGCCCGGCACGACCAAGGACGTCGCCAAGGACCAGGCGAAGAACCTGGGGCTGCCGGACTGGGCGAACGACGACGCGAAGATCAAGGACCCGCTGGAGGGCTTCCTCTTCCCGTCGCAGTACAACGCGGGCAAGGGCACCAAGCCGGAGGACATCCTGCGCCAGATGGTGGCCCGCGCGAAGGACAACTACGCGCAGCAGGACCTGGACGGCAAGGCCAAGGAGCTCGGCCTGAAGTCGCCCATGCAGCTCGTCACGGTGGCCAGTCTGGTGCAGGCCGAGGGCGTGACGCACGACGACTTCCGCAAGATGGCGCGGGTCGTCTACAACCGTCTCAAGCCCACCAACACCGAGACGAACGGCAAGCTGCAGTTCGACTCGACCTTCAACTACCTCAAGAACCAGAGCAAGATCAACATCGGGACGGCGGAGATCCATTCCGACCAGGACCCGTACAACACCTACGTGCACAAGGGGCTGCCGCCCGGCCCCATCGGCAACCCGGGCATGGTGGCCCTGCAGGCGGCCATGGACCCGGAGCCGGGGGACTGGTACTACTTCGTCTCCATCGACGGCAAGACGCAGTTCGCCAACACCCTTGCCGAGCACGACAAGCTCGTCCGCGAGTTCAACGACAGCCAGAAAAAGAAGAAGCAGGGATGAGTGACCTGACGCAGCACCGCCGCCGCGCGGCGGTGCTCGGTTCGCCGATCGCCCACTCGCTCTCCCCGGTGCTGCACCGGGCCGCCTATGCCGAACTGGGCCTGCAGGACTGGGCGTACGACCGCTTCGAGGTCGACGAGGCCGCGCTGCCCGCCTTCCTGGAGGGGCTCGGCGGCGAGTGGGCCGGGCTGTCCCTGACCATGCCGCTCAAGCGCGCGGTCATCCCGCTGCTGGACGAGGTCAGCGCCACCGCCCGCTCGGTGGAGGCCGTCAACACCGTCGTGTTCACCGAGGACGGCCGGCGCCTCGGCGACAACACCGACATCCCCGGCATCGCGGCCGCCCTGCACGAGCGGGGCGTCGAGAAGACCGGCTCCGCCGCCGTCCTCGGCGCCGGGGCCACCGCCTCCTCCGCCCTCGCCGCGCTCGCCCGCATCTGCACCGGCGAGGTCACCGTCTACGTCCGCAGCGCGGAGCGCGCCGCCGAGATGCGGCGGTGGGGCGAGCGGCTCGGCGTCCCCGTGCGCACGGCCGACTGGGCGGACGCCGCCGAGGCCTTCGCCGCCCCGCTGGTCGTGGCCACCACCCCCGCCGGCGCCACCGACGCCCTGGCGGCCTCCGTGCCCGAGCGGCCCGGCACGCTCTTCGACGTGCTCTACGAGCCGTGGCCGACCCCGTTGGCCGCCGCGTGGCACCAGCGCGGCGGCGCCGTCGTCGGCGGCCTGGACCTGCTGGTGCACCAGGCGGTCCTCCAGGTCGAGCAGATGACCGGCCGCGCCCCGGGCCCGCTGGCCGCGATGCGCGCCGCGGGCGAGGCCGCGCTGGCCGCCCGCGGCCGCTGACGGCGTCCCACAACCTGACGCAGTAGGTCCACACCCTGGACCGGCAGCCGGGGAACGGCCCGCGGCATGGGAGGATCGGGGGTGGCGGGCCGGGTTGCCGCGGCCCGTCGAGATCCGAGGCGTGAGCAAGAGGAGTCCCGTTGAGCAGGTTGCGCTGGCTGACCGCAGGAGAGTCGCACGGCCCCGCACTCGTGGCGACGCTGGAGGGCCTTCCCGCCGGCGTGCCGATCACCACCGACATGGTGGCGGACCACCTGGCCCGGCGGCGCCTCGGCTATGGACGCGGCGCGCGCATGAAGTTCGAGCGCGACGAGATCACCTTCCTCGGCGGCGTCCGGCACGGCCTCTCCCTCGGCTCCCCGGTCGCCGTCATGGTCGGCAACACCGAGTGGCCGAAGTGGGAGCAGGTCATGGCGGCCGACCCCGTCGACCCCGAGGAGCTCGCCGCCCTCGCCCGCAACGCGCCGCTCACCCGGCCCCGTCCGGGCCACGCGGACCTGGCGGGCATGCAGAAGTACGGCTTCGACGAGGCCCGGCCGGTCCTCGAGCGCGCCTCCGCCCGCGAGACGGCCGCCCGTGTCGCCCTCGGCGCCGTCGCCCGGTCCTTCCTGAAGGAGACCGCCGGCATCGAGATCGTCTCCCACGTCGTCGAACTCGCCGCCGCCAAGGCCCCGTACGGCGTGTACCCGAAGCCCTCGGACGTCGAGCGCCTCGACGCCGACCCGGTGCGCTGCCTGGACCCCGAGGCGAGCAAGGCGATGGTCGCCGAGATCGACCAGGCCCACAAGGACGGCGACACCCTCGGCGGCGTCGTCGAGGTCCTGGCCTACGGCGTGCCCGTCGGCCTGGGCTCGCACGTGCACTGGGACCGCCGCCTGGACGCCCGCCTGGCCTCCGCCCTGATGGGCATTCAGGCCATCAAGGGCGTCGAGCTCGGCGACGGCTTCGAGCTGGCGCGGGTGCCCGGCTCCCGGGCGCACGACGAGATCGTGCCCACCGAGGACGGCATCCGCCGCGCCACCGGCCGCTCCGGCGGCACCGAGGGCGGCCTGTCGACCGGCGAACTGCTGCGCGTGCGCGCCGCGATGAAGCCGATCGCGACCGTGCCGAAGGCGCTGGCCACCGTCGACGTGACCACCGGCGAGCCGGCCCAGGCGCACCACCAGCGCTCCGACGTCTGCGCGGTCCCCGCGGCCGGCATCGTCGCCGAGGCCATGGTGGCGCTGGTGCTCGCCGACGCGGTGGTGGAGAAGTTCGGCGGCGACAGCGTCGCCGAGACCCGTCGCAACGTCCGCGGCTACCTCGACAACCTGGCCGTCAAGTGACCCCCGCCGTCGTCCTGGTGGGCCCGCCGGGCGCCGGCAAGTCCACCGTCGGTGCCCTGCTCGCCGAGAAGCTGGGCACAGGCTACCGGGACACCGACGCCGACATCGAGCGGACGGCCGGCAAGACCGTCCCGGAGATCTTCATCGACGAGGGTGAGCCGCACTTCCGCGAGCTGGAGCGGCAGGCCGTGCGCACCGCCGTGGCCGAGCACCCCGGGGTGCTCGCCCTCGGCGGCGGCGCCGTCATGGACCCCGCCACCCGCGCCCTGCTCACCGGCCTGCCCGTGGTCTTCCTCGACGTCGAACTCGCCGACGCCGTGCACCGGGTGGGCCTGGACACCCCGCGCCCGCTGCTCGCCGTCAACCCGCGCAAGCGCTGGCGCGAGCTGATGGAACAGCGCCGACCCCTCTACACCGAGGTCGCCAGGGCCGTCGTGGCCACCGGCGGCCGGGCCCCCGCCGAGGTCGCCGACGCCGTGCTCGACGCGCTCGGCCTCCCCGCCGGCCCCACACCGGACATCACGCAGTGAGGAACCCATGACGGACGCCCCCACCCGCATCCAGGTCGCCGGCAGCGCGGGCACCGCGCCGTACGAGGTCCTGGTCGGGCAGCAGCTGCTGGGCGAGCTGCCCTCTCTCGTCGGCCCGGCCAAGCGGGTCGCGGTGCTGCACCCCGAGGCCCTCGCCGCGACCGGCGAGGCGCTGTGCGAGGATCTCGCGGCCCAGGGCTACGAGGCCATCGCCATCCAGGTGCCCAACGCGGAGGAGGCCAAGACCGCCGAGGTCGCGGCCTACTGCTGGAAGGCGCTGGGCCAGTCGAACTTCACCCGCACCGACGTGATCGTCGGCGTGGGCGGCGGCGCCACCACCGACCTGGCCGGCTTCGTCGCCGCCACCTGGCTGCGCGGGGTGCGCTGGATCGCCGTGCCCACCACGGTGCTGGGCATGGTCGACGCGGCCGTGGGCGGCAAGACCGGCATCAACACCGCCGAGGGCAAGAACCTCGTCGGCGCCTTCCACCCGCCGGCCGGGGTGCTGTGCGACCTGGCGGCGCTGGAGTCGCTGCCGGTCCACGACTACGTCAGCGGCCTCGCCGAGATCATCAAGGCGGGCTTCATCGCCGACCCGGCCATCCTGGACCTGATCGAGGCGGACCCCGAGGCGGCCCGCACCCCGCAGGGTGCGCACACGGCCGAGCTGATCGAGCGCGCCATCCGGGTCAAGGCGGAGGTCGTCTCCGGCGACCTCAAGGAGGCCGGCCGCCGCGAGATCCTCAACTACGGGCACACCCTCGCCCACGCGATCGAGAAGAACGAGCGCTACAACTGGCGGCACGGCGCGGCCGTCGCCGTCGGCATGGTCTTCGCGGCCGAACTGGGCCGCATCGCGGGCCGGCTGGACGACGCGACCGCCGACCGGCATCGTGCGGTGCTGCAGGCGGTGGGCCTGCCCGTCACCTACCGCGGCGACCAGTGGCCCAAGCTGCTGGAGACCATGAAGGTCGACAAGAAGACCCGCGGCGACCGGCTGCGCTTCATCGTCCTGGACGGCCTGGCCAAGCCGGCCGTGCTGGAGGCACCGGATCCGGCCATGCTGCTGGCCGCTCACGCGGAGATCGCCGCGTGAGCGCGCGCCGGGTCCTGGTGCTCAACGGCCCCAACCTCGGCCGTCTCGGCTCCCGGGAGCCCGACGTCTACGGGTCCACGTCCTACGCCGGGCTCGTGAAGGAGTGCACCGAACTGGGCGCCGAACTCGGCTTCGCCGTCGAGGTGCGGGAGACCAACGACGAGGGTGAGCTGATCCGCTGGCTGCACGAGGCCGCGGACGGCTCCGTCCCCGTCGTCATCAACCCCGGTGCGTTCACGCACTACTCGTACGCCATGCGCGACGCGGCCGCCCAGCGCACCGCGCCGCTCATCGAGGTGCACATCTCCAACCCGTACGCGCGCGAGGAGTTCCGGCACACCTCCGTCATCGCGGCGGTCGCCAGCGGCACCGTCGCGGGGTTCGGCATCGGCTCGTACCGGCTCGCGCTGCGGGCCCTCGCCGAGCAACCGGCCTGACCCGCGCGGCGCGTCGGGCACTCGGCGCCCGTCCCGGCCGTTGACCCCACTGCGGCCGGGCGGGCGGGCGCTCTCCGGTACTCTCCCGTCCGGCCGTGTTTGCGGCCCCTTCACAGGACTGGAGTGCCACCGGATGCAGCACGCAGTGGGAGTGCCGCTGCCGCCGCCCCACCCCCCGATGCCGCCGGGCCCCGCCCCGGCGCCCGGCTGGTCCGCGCCCGTGCCGCACCCGGCGGTGCCGCCGGGGCCGCCGCCGTCCCCGCCGTCCGACGGCCCGACCGGGCACTTCGCCCTCGCCCCCGGCCTGCCCGTGCCGCCGCCCGTCGACGCGGCGCACGCCGCCGTGGCGGTGCTGCTCATCGGCCCGGCCGGGGCGGGCAAGACGACGGTCGCCCGGCACTGGGCCGAGCACCGTGCCGTGCCCACCGCCCACATCAGCCTGGACGACGTGCGCGAGTGGGTCCGCTCGGGCTTCGCCGACCCGCAGTCCGGGTGGAACGACAGCTCCGAGGCGCAGTACCGCCTCGCCCGCCGCACCTGCGGCTTCGCCGCCCGCAACTTCCTCGCCAACGGCATCTCCTGCATCCTCGACGACGCCGTCTTCCCCGACTGGCCGGTCGTCGGCCTCGGCGGCTGGAAGCGGCACGTCGGCCCCGGCCTGCTGCCGGTCGTCCTGCTGCCGGGCCTGGACGTGGTCCTGGAGCGCAATGCCAAGCGCAGCGGCAACCGCCGCCTCGACGACGAGGAGGTCGCCCGGATCCACGGCCGCATGGCGGGCTGGTACGGCTCGGGGCTGCCGATCATCGACAACTCCCAGCAGGACGTCGCCACGACGGCCCGGCTGCTGGACGAGGCCGTGGGCCGCGCCCTGTCCGGCGCCGCCGGGCGCTGACCGCCGGGACCGCCCGGTCGGACGCGCTGAACCGGCCGGTCACCGCCGCCGAACCTACGCTCGGGACCATGTCCGAGGTCTACGCGGCACGCCGCGCGCAGCTGCGCGAGCGCTGTGCGGCGGGCGGCAGCGAGGCCGCCCTGGTGTCCGGCGGCGCCAACGTCCGGTATCTGTCGGGCGGCGCGCCGGCCGGTGCCGTCCTGCTCCTCGGCCCCGACGGCGACCTGCTGGTCTGCACGGCCGACCCGTACGCCGACGCCACCGGCCGCAGCCGGCCCGGCGAGGAGGTCCAGGTCGAGGTGCTGACCGCCCCCGAGGGCGACCCGGCCGTGGCCGCCGCGGAGCGGGCCGGTGCGGCGGGGGCCCGCTCGCTGGCCGTCGAGGAGCACCACCTGACCGTCAGCCGCCACCGCGCCCTGCGCTCCGTGGCGCCCGGGCTGCGGCTGGGCGACCTGGGCACGGCCGTGGAGCAGCAGCGGGTGGTCAAGGACGACGAGGAGATCTCCTGCCTGCGCATCGCCGCGGAGATCGCCGACCAGGCCCTGGGCGAGCTGCTGGAGTCGATACTGGTCGGGCGCACCGAGCGGCACCTGGCGCTGGAGCTGGAGCGCCGTCTGGTCGACCACGGCGCGGGCGGCCCGGCCTTCCCCACCTCGGTGGGGGCCGGGCCGAACTCCGGGCTCGCCGGGCACGTGCCCACCGACCGCCGGGTCGAGGAGGGCGATTTCCTCAGCGTCTGCCTGGGCGCCGACTACCGCGGCTACCGTAGCGAGATCGGCCGCACCTTCGTCATCGGCACCTCGCCCGCGGACTGGCAGATCGAGCTGTACGACCAGGTCTTCGCCGCCCAGCGCGCGGGCCGGGAGGCGCTGGCACCGGGCACGGCGTACCGCGACGTGGACCGGGCGGCACGTGTCGTACTGGAGGCGGCGGGCCTGGGGGAGCGCACCGGACCGAGGATGGGACACGGCGTGGGCCTGGAAAACGACGAGGACCCGCGGCTGGCGCCGTCGGCCATGGGTAAACTGGACGCTTGCGTGCCGGTCACCGTGGATCCGGGGGTTCACCTCCCCGGTCGGGGCGGCGTCCGGATCGATGACACGCTCGTCGTTCGCCCCGAGGCGGACGGCGGACCCGAGCTACTCACCATTACGACCAAAGAGCTGCTCGCGCTCTGACGGAGCGCATGGCACTTTCTGGTTCCACCAGCTGCAGTCCAGGAGATACCGCAACCGTGGCATCCACGAACGACCTCAAGAACGGCATGGTGCTCAAGCTCGACGGGGGCCAGCTCTGGTCCGTCGTCGAGTTCCAGCACGTCAAGCCCGGCAAGGGCCCCGCCTTCGTCCGTACGAAGCTGAAGAACGTGCTCTCCGGCAAGGTCGTCGACAAGACCTTCAACGCCGGCGTGAAGGTCGACACGGCCACCGTCGACCGCCGCGACATGCAGTTCTCCTACATGGACGGCGAGTACTTCGTCTTCATGGACATGGAGACCTACGACCAGCTCATGGTCGACCGCAAGTCCGTCGGCGACGCCGCCAACTTCCTGCTGGAGGGCTTCACCGCCACCGTCGCCACGCACGAGGGCGCGGTGCTCTACGTCGAGCTGCCGACCTCCGTCGAGCTCGTCATCCAGCACACCGAGCCCGGCGTCCAGGGCGACCGCTCCACCGGTGGCTCCAAGCCCGCCACCCTGGAGACCGGTTACGAGATCGCGGTCCCGCTCTTCATCACCACGGGCGAGAAGATCAAGGTCGACACGCGCTCCGGTGAATACCTCGGTCGGGTGAACAGCTAACCGTGGCCGCCCGCAGCAAGGCCCGTAAGCGTGCCTTCCAGATTCTCTTCGAGGCCGACCAGCGCGACAGCACCGCGCTCGCCGTCCTCGCGGACTGGGTCCGGCACTCCCGGTCCGACGACCGTCAGCCGCCGGTCAACGAGTACACGATGCAGCTGGTCGAGGGCTACGCGAACCATGTCGCGCGGATCGACGAGCTGATCGCCTCCTATTCGGTGGACTGGCCCCTGGACCGGATGCCGGTCGCCGACCGGAACATCCTGCGGCTCGGTGCGTACGAGCTGATCTGGGAGGACGAGACGCCGGACGCGGTGGCGATCGACGAGGCGGTGCAGCTCGCGAAGGAGTTCTCCACCGACGACTCGCCCGCGTTCGTCAACGGCCTCCTCGGCCGTTTCAAGGAGCTCAAGCCGAGCCTGCGCCGCGACGACGCGTAGCACGGGAACGGAAAACCGCCGGGGCGGGAGGAACCGAAAGGTTCCTCCCGCCCCGGCGGTACGTTTCTCCCTGAAATCGAAAGGATCAGACGTCCTCGTGCTGCACGGCGCGGCGGGCGTCCGCGTCGAGCACGCCCCAGCTGATGAGCTGCTCGGTGAGCACCGAGGGCGACTGGTCGTAGATCACGGCAAGGGTGCGCAGGTCGTCCTGGCGGATCGAGAGGACCTTGCCGTTGTAATCGCCGCGCTGGCTCTGGATGGTGGCGGCGTAGCGCTGCAGCGGGCCGGCCTTCTCGGCCGGGACGTGGGCGAGCCGCTCCAGGTCCAGGACCAGCTTCGGCGGGGGCTCGGCGGCACCGCCGGGCGTGGTGCCCGGCAGCAGCTCCTGCACGGGCACACCGTAGAAGTCGGCCAGCTCGGCCAGGCGCTGCACGGTCACGGCGCGGTCGCCGCGCTCGTACGAGCCCACCACGACGGCCTTCCAGCGACCCTGGGACTTCTCCTCGACGCCGTGGAGGGAGAGGCCCTGCTGGGTGCGGATGGCGCGGAGCTTGGCCCCGAGCTGTTTGGCGTATTCGCTGGACATAAAGCTCCCCGGACGCTGTATGACGTGCGGCTGCCGCCGCGTGTCTGGTAACTCACTGTGAGGTTACGCAGCGTAATCTCACTTCGTCAAGCCGAATGGTCCCCCGGCTGGGCCGTCGGTGGTCGCGGCCCGTGCCCGCCGCGGGGCCTGATACGGTGAACAGGTAAATCCGACGTCCTTTAATGTCCGTCCCGTGAGGCGGAGAAGGAGGTCCGTTTCATGGACGCAGTCATTCCTGCGCCGGAACCCGCGCGTGCGGTGCTCGAAGCACCGGACATCGCCCGGGTCCTGACGCGCATCGCCCACGAGATCGACGAGCGCGCCAAGGGCGCCGACGACGTGGTGCTCCTCGGCATTCCCACGCGAGGCGTCTTCCTCGCCGACCGCCTGGCGGCCAAGCTGGAGCAGATCACCGGCAGGACGATGCCGGTCGGCTCCCTCGACATCACCATGTACCGCGACGACCTGCGGATGCGTCCCGCCCGGGCGCTGGCCCGCACGGAGATCCCCGGCGAGGGCATCGACGGCCGCCTGGTGGTCCTCGTCGACGACGTGCTCTTCTCCGGCCGCACCATCCGTGCCGCCCTCGACGCGCTGAACGACATCGGGCGCCCGCGCGCCGTCCAGCTCGCGGTCCTCGTCGACCGCGGCCACCGCGAACTTCCCATCCGTGCCGACTACGTCGGCAAGAACCTCCCCACGTCGCTGCGGGAGACGGTCAAGGTCCAGCTCACCGAGGAGGACGGCCGCGACAGCGTGCTCCTCGGCACGCGCGCGACCGCACCGGCCGACGGGCAGTAACGACCCCTCGGCGGACCCGGCCTGCCCGGGACCGCGTGGTCGCACGCCCGCACCTCACCCCCGCATACCTCCTCAACAACGGAGAAAACCGGATGAAGCGCCACCTCATCTCGGCCGCCGACCTCTCCCGCGACGACGCCGTCCTGATCCTCGACACCGCCGAGGAGATGGCGCGCGTCGCCGACCGGCCGATCAAGAAGCTGCCCACCCTGCGCGGCCGCACCGTCGTCAACCTCTTCTTCGAGGACTCGACCCGGACCCGCATCTCCTTCGAGGCCGCCGCCAAGCGGCTCTCGGCCGACGTCATCAACTTCTCGGCCAAGGGCTCCTCGGTCTCCAAGGGCGAGTCCCTCAAGGACACCGCCCTGACCCTGGAGGCCATGGGCGCCGACGCCGTCGTCATCCGCCACCACGCCTCCGGCGCCCCCTACCGGCTCGCCAACTCCGGCTGGATCGACGGAGCCGTCGTCAACGCCGGCGACGGCACCCACGAGCACCCCACCCAGGCTCTGCTGGACGCCTTCACCGTGCGCCGCCGCCTGGTCGGCCCCGACACCGGTCTCGGCAAGGACCTGTCCGGGCGGCGCATCACGATCGTCGGCGACGTGCTGCACAGCCGGGTCGCCCGCTCCAACGTCCACCTGCTGACCACGCTGGGCGCCGAGGTCACCCTCGTCGCACCGCCCACCCTGGTGCCCGTCGGCGTCGAGAGCTGGCCGTGCGAGGTCTCCTACGACCTCGACCAGGTGCTGCCGAAGTCCGACGCCGTGATGATGCTGCGGGTCCAGCGCGAGCGCATGAACGCCGCGTTCTTCCCGACCGAGCGCGAGTACGCCCGGCGCTACGGCCTGGACGCCGACCGCATGGCGAAGATGCCCGAGCACGCCGTCGTGATGCACCCCGGCCCGATGAACCGCGGCATGGAGATCACCGCCGAGGTCGCCGACTCCGTCCGCTGCACGGCCGTCGAGCAGGTCGCCAACGGCGTCTCGACCCGGATGGCCGTCCTCTACCTGCTGCTCGGCGGCTCCGAGCCCGCCGTCGCCACGCACAACGCCCGCACCGAGGAGAACAAGTAATGTCCAAGATCCTGATCCGCGGTGCGAAGGTCCTCGGCGGCGCGCCGCAGGACGTCCTCATCGACGGCGAGACCATCGCCGAGGTGGGCACCGGCCTGAGCACCGAGGGCGCCCAGGTGATCGAGGCCGAGGGCAGGGTCCTGCTGCCCGGCCTGGTCGACCTGCACACCCACCTGCGCGAGCCCGGCCGCGAGGACTCCGAGACCGTCCTGACCGGCACCCGCGCCGCCGCGAGCGGCGGCTACACCGCCGTCTTCGCCATGGCCAACACCTTCCCCGTCGCCGACACCGCCGGCGTCGTCGAGCAGGTCTGGCGGCTGGGCAAGGAGCACGGCTACTGCGACGTGCAGCCCATCGGCGCCGTCACCGTCGGCCTGGAGGGCAAGCAGCTCGCCGAGCTGGGCGCCATGCACGACTCCGCCGCCGGGGTCACCGTCTTCTCCGACGACGGCAAGTGCGTCGACGACGCCGTGATCATGCGCCGCGCGCTGGAGTACGTGAAGGCCTTCGGCGGCGTCGTCGCCCAGCACGCCCAGGAGCCGCGGCTCACCGAGGGCGCCCAGATGAACGAGGGCGTCGTCTCCGCCGAACTGGGCCTGGGCGGCTGGCCGGCCGTCGCCGAGGAGTCGGTCATCGCCCGCGACGTCCTGCTCGCCGAGCACGTCGGCTCCCGGGTGCACATCTGCCACCTGTCCACGGCCGGTTCGGTCGAGATCGTCCGCTGGGCCAAGTCCCGCGGCATCGACGTCACCGCCGAGGTCACCCCGCACCACCTGCTGCTCACCGACGAGCTGGTGCGCTCGTACAACCCGGTCTACAAGGTGAACCCGCCGCTGCGCACCGAGCGCGACGTGCTGGCCCTGCGCGAGGCGCTGGCCGACGGCACGATCGACATCGTGGCCACCGACCACGCCCCGCACCCGCACGAGGACAAGGACTGCGAGTGGGCCGCGGCGGCCATGGGCATGGTGGGCCTGGAGACGGCCCTGTCCGTCGTCCAGCACACGATGGTCGAGACCGGGCTGCTGGACTGGGCCGGGGTCGCCGAGCGGATGTCCTTCAAGCCCGCCCGCATCGGCAGCCTCGCCGGTCAGGGCCGCCCCGTCGCCCCCGGGGAGCCCGCCAACCTCACGCTGGTGGATTCCGCTTACCGTGGTGTCGTGGACCCCGCAGGCTTCGCCTCCCGCAGCCGCAACACCCCGTACGAGGGCCGCGAGCTGCCGGGTCGCGTCACCCACACCTTCCTGCGGGGCCGGGCAACGGTCGTGGACGGGAAGCTGGCGTGACACCTGCACTGATCAATCTGGCGGCCGAGGAGAAGTCCCAGGCCGTCACGGACTGGGCCGCACGGATCGGCTGGGTCGTGGGACTTCTGCTCTTCATCGCACTGCTCTACTGGCTGATGCGCGAGGGCTGGAAGTGGCGCGGCACGCTCCAGGGCGATCTGCCCGAGCTGCCGGCCGTCCCCGCGGACACCGGCGCGGGCACGCTCACGATGACCGGGCGCTACCACGGCTCGACCACCGCCGGGCAGTGGCTCGACCGCATCGTCGCGCACGGCCTGGGCACCCGCAGCCGGGCGGAACTCACCCTGACGGACCAAGGCGTCCGGGTCCTCCGGCCCGGGGCGCAGGACTTCTTCATCCCCGTCGCCGCCCTGCGCGGCGCCCGCCTCGACAAGGGCATCGCGGGCAAGGTCCTCACCGAGGGCGGCCTGCTCGTGATCACTTGGCAGCACGGTGACAAGGCGATCGACTCGGGCTTCCGCTCCGACTCGGCCGCCGAGCACGCGGCCTGGGTCGAGGCCCTCACCTCCATGACCCCCACCACCACGAACAACAGCACGACGGAAGGCGCACGATGACGACCTCCAGCAGGGGAGCCGCCAGGGTTCCCGCCGTACTCGTCCTGGAGGACGGCCGTACCTTCCGCGGCCGTGCCTACGGGGCCCACGGGGTCACCTTCGGCGAGGCGGTCTTCTCCACCGGCATGACCGGCTACCAGGAGACCCTGACCGACCCCTCCTACCACCGCCAGGTGGTCGTCATGACCGCCCCGCACGTCGGCAACACCGGCGTCAACGACGAGGACCCCGAGTCCGCCCGCATCTGGGTGGCCGGCTACGTGGTCCGCGACCCCGCCCGCGTCTCCTCCAACTGGCGCGCCCAGCGCTCGCTGGAGGAGGAGCTGCGCCACCAGGGCATCGTCGGCATCAGCGGCATCGACACCCGCGCCCTCACCCGCCACCTGCGCGAGCGCGGCGCCATGCGCGTCGGCATCTTCTCCGGCAACGCCCTGCCCGACGAGGGCACCATGCTCACCGAGGTGCGCCAGGCCCCCGAGATGAAGGGCGCCGACCTCTCCGCCGAGGTCGCCACCAAGGAGGCGTACGTCGTCCCGGCGATCGGCGAGAGGAGGTTCACCGTCGCCGCGATCGACCTCGGCATCAAGGGCATGACCCCGCACCGGATGGCCGAGCGCGGCATCGAGGTGCACGTCCTGCCCGCCACGGCGACCGCCGAGGACGTCTACGCCGTGAACCCGGACGGCGTGTTCTTCTCCAACGGCCCGGGCGACCCGGCCACCGCCGACGGCCCCGTCGCCGTGATGCGCGAGGTCCTCTCCAGGAAGACCCCGCTCTTCGGCATCTGCTTCGGCAACCAGATCCTCGGCCGCGCCCTCGGCTTCGGCACCTACAAGCTGAAGTACGGCCACCGCGGCATCAACCAGCCCGTGCAGGACCGCACGACCGGCAAGGTCGAGGTCACCGCGCACAACCACGGCTTCGCCGTCGACGCCCCGCTCGACAGGGCGACCGACACCCCCTACGGCCGCGTCGAGGTCTCCCACGTCTGCCTCAACGACAACGTGGTCGAAGGTCTCCAGCTGCTCGACCAGCCGGCCTTCAGCGTCCAGTACCACCCCGAGGCAGCCGCAGGACCGCACGACGCCGCGTACCTGTTCGACCGCTTCGTCTCCCTGATGGAGGGCCAGCGTGCCTAAGCGCACCGACATCCAGTCCGTTCTGGTCATCGGCTCCGGCCCGATCGTCATCGGCCAGGCCGCGGAGTTCGACTACTCCGGCACCCAGGCCTGCCGCGTCCTGAAGGCCGAAGGCCTGCGGGTGATCCTGGTCAACTCCAACCCGGCCACGATCATGACCGACCCGGAGATCGCCGACGCCACCTACGTCGAGCCGATCACCCCGGAGTTCGTCGAGAAGATCATCGCCAAGGAGCGCCCCGACGCGCTCCTGCCCACCCTCGGCGGCCAGACCGCGCTCAACACCGCGATCTCGATGCACGAGAACGGCGTGCTGGAGAAGTACGGCGTCGAGCTGATCGGCGCCAACGTCGAGGCCATCCACAAGGGCGAGGACCGCGACCTGTTCAAGGGCGTCGTCGAGGCCGTCAACGCCAAGATCGGGTACGGCGAGTCCGCCCGCTCGGTCATCTGCCACACCATGGACGAGGTCCTCGCGGGCGTCGAGACGCTCGGCGGCTACCCCGTCGTCGTCCGCCCGTCCTTCACCATGGGCGGCGCCGGCTCCGGCTTCGCGCACGACGAGGAGAAGCTGCGCCGCATCGCCGGCCAGGGCCTCACGCTCTCCCCGACCACCGAGGTGCTCCTGGAGGAGTCCATCCTCGGCTGGAAGGAGTACGAGCTGGAGCTGATGCGCGACAAGCACGACAACGTCGTGGTCGTCTGCTCCATCGAGAACTTCGACCCGATGGGCGTGCACACCGGCGACTCGATCACCGTGGCCCCGGCCATGACGCTGACCGACCGCGAGTACCAGATCCTGCGGGACGTCGGCATCGCGATCATCCGCGAGGTCGGCGTCGACACCGGCGGCTGCAACATCCAGTTCGCGGTCAACCCCGAGGACGGCCGGGTCATCGTCATCGAGATGAACCCGCGCGTCTCGCGCTCGTCCGCGCTGGCCTCCAAGGCGACCGGCTTCCCGATCGCGAAGATCGCCGCCCGGCTGGCCGTGGGCTACACGCTGGACGAGGTCCCGAACGACATCACGGAGAAGACCCCGGCCTCCTTCGAGCCCACGCTCGACTATGTCGTGGTCAAGGCCCCGCGCTTCGCGTTCGAGAAGTTCCCCTCCGCGGACGCCACCCTCACCACCACCATGAAGTCGGTGGGCGAGGCCATGGCCATCGGCCGCAACTTCACCGAGGCGCTGCAGAAGGCGCTGCGCTCGCTGGAGAAGAAGGGCTCGCAGTTCGACTTCGTGAGCGAGCCCGGCGACAAGGCCGCGCTGCTGGAGAAGGCCGCGGTGCCCACCGACGGCCGGATCAACACCGTCATGGACGCCATCCGCGCCGGGGCGACCCCGCAGGAGGTCTTCGCGTCCACGAAGATCGACCCGTGGTTCGTGGACCAGCTCTTCCTCGTCCACGAGACCGCCGAGGAGCTGCGCGCGGCCGAGCGCCTGGACCCGGAGCTGCTGGCCGAGGCCAAGCGGCACGGCTTCTCCGACGCCCAGATCGCCGCGGTCCGCGGCCTGACCGAGGACGTCGTGCGCGAGGTCCGGCACTCCCTCGGGGTGCGCCCGGTCTACAAGACCGTCGACACCTGCGCCGCCGAATTCGCCGCGAAGACCCCGTACTTCTACTCCTCCTACGACGAGGAGAGCGAGGTCGCGCCGCGCACCAAGCCCGCGGTGATCATCCTGGGCTCCGGCCCGAACCGCATCGGCCAGGGCATCGAGTTCGACTACTCCTGCGTCCACGCCTCCTTCGCCCTGAGCGACGCCGGTTACGAGACCGTGATGGTCAACTGCAACCCGGAGACCGTCTCCACCGACTACGACACCTCCGACCGGCTCTACTTCGAGCCGCTCACCCTGGAGGACGTGCTGGAGATCGTCCACGCCGAGCAGCAGGCCGGCCCGGTCGCGGGCGTGGTCGTCCAGCTCGGCGGCCAGACGCCGCTGGGCCTGTCCCAGGCGCTGAAGGACAACGGCGTCCCGGTCGTGGGCACCTCGCCCGAGGCCATCCACGCCGCCGAGGACCGCGGCGCCTTCGGCCGGGTCCTCGCCGAGGCCGGCCTGCCCGCCCCCAAGCACGGCACGGCCACCACGTTCGCGGATGCGAAGGCCATTGCCGACGAGATCGGCTACCCGGTCCTGGTCCGTCCGTCGTACGTGCTCGGCGGCCGCGGGATGGAGATCGTCTACGACGAGGCGCGCCTGGAGGCGTACATCGCCGAGTCGACCGAGATCTCCCCGACCCGTCCGGTCCTGGTGGACCGTTTCCTCGACGACGCCATCGAGATCGACGTCGACGCGCTCTACGACGGCCACGAGCTCTACCTCGGCGGCGTCATGGAGCACATCGAGGAGGCCGGCATCCACTCCGGCGACTCCGCCTGCGCGCTGCCCCCGATCACCCTCGGCGGCTTCGACATCAAGCGCCTGCGGGCCTCGACGGAGGCCATCGCCAAGGGCGTCGGCGTGCGCGGCCTGATCAACATCCAGTTCGCCATGGCCGGGGACATCCTCTACGTGCTGGAGGCCAACCCGCGCGCCTCCCGCACCGTGCCCTTCACCTCGAAGGCCACCGCGGTACCGCTGGCCAAGGCCGCCGCCCGGATCTCCCTCGGCGCCACGATCGCCGAGCTGCGCGCCGAGGGCATGCTGCCCAAGGAGGGCGACGGCGGCACGCTGCCGCTGGACGCGCCGATCTCCGTCAAGGAGGCCGTGATGCCCTGGAGCCGCTTCCGCGACATCCACGGCCGCGGCGTGGACACCGTCCTCGGCCCGGAGATGCGCTCGACCGGCGAGGTCATGGGCATCGACACCGTCTTCGGCACCGCCTACGCCAAGTCGCAGGCCGGCGCGTACGGCGCGCTGCCCACCAAGGGCCGCGCGTTCGTCTCGGTGGCCAACCGGGACAAGCGCTCGATGATCTTCCCGGCGCGCGAGCTGGTCGCCCACGGCTTCGAGCTGCTGGCCACCTCCGGCACGGCCGAGGTGCTCAAGCGCAACGGCATCAACGCCACCGTGGTGCGCAAGCAGAGCGAGGGCGAGGGTCCCAACGGCGAGAAGACGATCGTCCAGCTGATCCACGACGGCCAGGTCGACCTGATCGTCAACACCCCCTACGGGACCGGCGGCCGGCTCGACGGCTACGAGATCCGCACCGCCGCGGTCGCCCGCGCGGTGCCGTGCCTGACCACGGTCCAGGCCCTCGCGGCCGCCGTCCAGGGCATCGAGGCGCTCACCCGCGGCGACGTGGGCGTGCGCTCCCTGCAGGAACACGCGGAGCATCTGACCGCCGCCCGCGAGGCGTGAGGTGACGGAGGGGGACACCGGGAAGGTGTCCCCCTCCGCCGCGAGTGTCCCGACCCGCCCCGCCCTCGCCCGGAAGGCCTGGAATGTACCGCCTGTTCTTCGACCTGATCTTCAAGCGTATGGACCCCGAGAAGGCCCACCACCTGGCCTTCGGCTGGATCCGGCTGCTCGCCCGCATCCCCGTCCTGCGCACCTTCGCCGCAGCCGTCCTCGCCCCCCGCCACAAGGCGCTGCGCACCGAGGCGTTCGGCCTGCGGATGCACGGCCCCTTCGGCCTGGCCGCCGGCTTCGACAAGAACGCCGTCGCCATCGACGGCATGAGCATGCTCGGCTTCGACCACGTCGAGATCGGCACCGTCACCGCTCAGCCGCAGCCCGGAAACCCCAGGAAGCGGCTCTTCCGTCTCGTCGCGGACCGCGCGCTGATCAACCGCATGGGCTTCAACAACGACGGCTCGGCGGCCGTCGCGGAGCGTCTCGCCATGCGGAATCCGGTCTTCAGGACCACGGTCGGCGTCAACATCGGCAAGACCAAGGTGGTGCCGGAGGCGGAGGCCGTCGCCGACTACGTCACCTCCACCGAGCGCCTCGCTGCGCACGCCGACTACCTCGTCGTCAACGTCTCCTCCCCGAACACACCCGGCCTGCGCAACCTCCAGGCCGTCGACCACCTGCGCCCGCTGCTCGCCGCGGTGCGCGAGGCCGCCGACCGCACGGTGACCGGGCGCCGGGTCCCGCTGCTGGTCAAGATCGCCCCCGACCTCGCCGACGAGGACGTCGACGCCGTCGCCGACCTGGCCGTCGAGCTCGGCCTGGACGGCATCATCGCCACCAACACCACCATCGCCCGCGACGGCCTCGGGCTGCGCACCCCCAAGCGCACCGTCGAGGCCATCGGCGCGGGCGGCCTGTCGGGCGCCCCGCTGAAGGACCGCTCGCTGGAGGTCCTGCGCCGCCTGTACGCCCGTGTGGGCGACCGGATCACCCTGGTCGGTGTCGGGGGCATCGAGACCGCCGACGACGCCTGGGAGCGCATCCTGGCGGGCGCCACGCTGGTCCAGGGCTACAGCGCCTTCATCTACGAGGGCCCGTTCTGGTGCCGCCGCATCCACCGCGGCCTCGCCGAGCGCCTCGCCGCCAGCCCGTACGCCACCCTCGCCGACGCGATCGGCGCCGAGCACCGGAAGGTGACCGCATGACCCGCCCGTCGCCCGGCCACCACCCCTCATCGAGGCCCTCCGGGCCGCAGCGATCTTCCCTGCCGCCCTTCGGCGCGCGGCTGCGCCGTGCCATGGACGAGCGCGGCCCGCTCTGCGTCGGCATCGACCCGCACGCCTCGCTGCTCGCCGACTGGGGGCTGTCCGACGACATCGCCGGCCTGGAGCGCTTCACGCACACCGTCGTGGAGGCGCTGGCCGACCGGGTCGCCGTGCTCAAGCCGCAGTCCGCGTTCTTCGAGCGGTTCGGCTCCCGCGGCCTCGCCGTCCTCGAACGCGCCGTCACCGACGCCCGGGCCGCCGGCACCCTGGTGCTGATGGACGCCAAGCGCGGCGACATCGGCTCCACCATGGCCGCGTACGCCGCGACCTACCTCGACCCGTCCTCGCCGCTGTTCTCGGACGCCGTGACCGTCAGCCCCTACCTCGGCTACGGCTCGCTGCGCCCGGCGCTGGACCTGGCGCGCGAGAGCGGCACCGGCGTCTTCGTGCTCGCCCTGACCTCCAACCCGGAGGGCGCCGAGGTGCAGCACGCCGTGCGCGCCGACGGTGCGACGGTCGCGGCCACCATGCTGGGCCACCTGCGCGCCGAGAACGCCGCCGAGGCCGCCGCCGGGGCCATGGGCTCGTACGGCGCGGTCGTCGGCGCCACGCTGAGCGGCTCGCTCGGTGCGGCCGGTGCCACACCCCTGTCGTTCTCGGACGCCGGACAGGCTTTGGCCATCGGCGGGCCGCTGCTGGCCCCGGGGATCGGTGCCCAGGGCGCGACCGCCGCCGATCTCCCGAAGGTCTTCGGCGCGGCCGTGCGCGACGTCGTCCCGAACGTCAGCCGAGGTGTCCTGCGTCACGGTCCGGACGTCGCCGCACTGCGCGAGAGTGCCGCGCGGTTCGCCGGAGAGGTGCAGGAAGCGGTCGCGGCGAGCGGTCCGGCGGCGCATTAACGCCGAATTTGTTGGTTGTTATGTCCGGAAAAGTCCTGGTCGACGGAGTCTGACCAGGACTTTTCGCTTGTTCTCGCTGACTGGAGCGGGATCGGCCGCTAGTCTCCGACGAGAGCGAACGTGCAAGCGCGTTGCTCGTTGCTCCCCAGGTGTGGGCCGACTAGGTTCCTCACCGGTCCGTATCCGACAGTTCGACATCCGAGGTGACGTAGGCGTGGCTCTTCCGCCCCTTACCCCTGAACAGCGCGCAGCCGCGCTCGAAAAGGCCGCCGCGGCTCGCCGGGAGCGGGCCGAGGTCAAGAATCGACTCAAGCACTCCGGCGCCTCGCTGCACGAGGTCATCGAGCAGGGCCAGAAGAACGATGTGATCGGCAAGATGAAGGTGAGCGCCCTCCTGGAGAGCCTCCCCGGCGTCGGCAAGGTCCGTGCCAAGCAGATCATGGAGCGACTGGGGATCTCCGAGAGCCGCCGGGTGCGCGGTCTCGGCTCCAACCAGATCGCGTCCCTGGAGCGTGAGTTCGGGGGCACGGCCGCCTGACGTTCCCAGGCACTCCCGGGAACCGGGATAATCGCTGCATGAGTACTGCAGTCTCCCGGGGGACGTCCCCCGTTCCCCCGGCCAGACAACCGCGGCTGACCGTGCTCTCCGGCCCCTCCGGGGTCGGCAAGAGCACGGTTGTCGCCCATATGCGCAAGGCCCACCCCGAGGTGTGGCTCTCGGTGTCCTGCACCACCCGCAAGCCGCGCCCCGGCGAGCGGGAGGGGGTCCAGTACTTCTTCGTGGACGACGAGCAGTTCGACAAGCTCATCGCCAACGGCGAGCTGCTGGAGTGGGCCGAGTTCGCGGGCAACCGCTACGGCACCCCGCGCCAGGCGGTCCTGGACCACCTGGAGGCGGGCGTTCCGGTGCTGCTGGAGATCGACCTCCAGGGTGCCCGGCAGGTCCGCGAGACCATGCCGGAGGCCCGGCTGGTCTTCCTGGCACCGCCGAGCTGGGAGGAGCTGGTCCGCCGGCTCACCGGCCGGGGCACCGAGTCGCCCGAGGTGATCGAGCGCCGCCTGGAGGCCGCCCGCGTCGAGCTGGCGGCGGAGTCGGAGTTCGACACCACGCTGGTCAACACCTCGGTCGAGGGCGTTGCGCGCGAACTGCTAGCCTTGCTGCGCTGAACATCTTTCTTCACCCCCCTTCGGAAGGCAGAGAGTGTCCTCTTCCATCACCGCGCCCGAGGGCATCATCAACCCGCCGATTGATGAGCTGCTCGAAGCAACCGACTCGAAGTACAGCCTCGTGATCTACGCCGCCAAGCGCGCGCGCCAGATCAACGCGTACTACTCGCAGCTCGGCGAGGGCCTGCTGGAGTACGTCGGCCCGCTGGTGGACACCCACGTCCACGAGAAGCCGCTCTCCATCGCGCTCCGCGAGATCAACGCGGGTCTGCTGACCTCCGAGGCCATCGAGGCCCCGGCGGCGTAAGCGGCGTCTTTTTTCTTCCACCAAGGGCCCGGCAGCACGGCTGCCGGGCCCTTGGTGTGTCATAGAGCTTGTAGGAAACGAGAGCGCGGGGAGCAGCCGGCAATGGACAAGCCGAAGGTCGTCCTGGGGGTCAGCGGCGGGATCGCCGCCTACAAGGCGTGTGAGCTGCTGCGGCGGCTGACGGAGTCCGGACACGACGTACGGGTGGTGCCGACGGCGTCCGCACTGCACTTCGTGGGCGAGGCGACCTGGTCCGCGCTGTCCGGCCACCCGGCCGCCACCCAGGTGTGGGAGAGCGTGCACGAGGTGCCGCACGTGCGCATCGGGCAGGAGGCGCAGCTCGTCGTCGTGGCCCCCGCCACGGCGGACATGCTGGCGAAGGCTGCGCACGGGCTCGCCGACGACCTGCTGACGAACACCCTGCTCACCGCCCGCTGCCCGGTCGTCTTCGCGCCCGCGATGCACACCGAGATGTGGGAGAACCCGGCCACCCAGGAGAACGTGGCGACCCTGCGCCGCCGCGGCGCGGTTGTCATCGAGCCGGCCGTCGGCCGGCTGACCGGCGTGGACACCGGCAAGGGCCGGCTGCCCGACCCCGAGGAGATCTTCGAGGTCTGCCGCCGGGTGCTGGCCCGCGGCCCGCAGGCCCCGGACCTCGCGGGCCGGCACGTGGTGATCAGCGCGGGCGGCACCCGCGAGCCGCTCGACCCCGTGCGCTACCTCGGCAACCGCTCCTCGGGCCGCCAGGGCTACGCCCTGGCCCGGACCGCGGTGGCCCGTGGTGCCCGGGTGACGCTCGTCGCGGCGAACAGCTCCCTGCCGGACCCGGCCGGGGCCGACGTGGTCCACGTCGGCACGGCTGTTCAACTGCGCGAGGCCGTGATCAAGGCCGCGGCCGACGCCGACGCCGTGGTCATGGCGGCCGCCGTCGCCGACTTCCGGCCGGCGCAGTACGCCGCGGGCAAGATCAAGAAGCGGGACGGGCAGGACCCCGAGCCCGTCGCCCTCGTCCGCAACCCCGACGTCCTCGCCGAGCTCTCCGCCGACCGCGCCCGCCCCGGCCAGGTCGTCGTCGGCTTCGCCGCGGAGACGGACGACGTGCTGGCCAACGGCCGCGCCAAGCTGGCGCGCAAGGGCTGTGACCTGCTGATTGTCAACGAGGTGGGGGAGCGCAAGACCTTCGGATCGGCGGAGAACGAGGCCGTCGTGCTGGCCCCCGACGGCTCCGAGACCCCCGTCCCGCACGGCCCGAAGGAGGCCCTCGCGGACGTCCTCTGGGACCTCGTCGCCCGCCGTCTCGGCTGACCGGCCCGGCGGACTCCTACCCTCCGGTTTCCCTTGCGCCGCTTGGGACTCCGGAGGCGAGTGTCGCAGGTCACGCAGGTGCCGATGCGAGACGGGATGCCCGAAGCACGAGAACGCCGGATAAACTGGCAACGGATCCGAGTCGAGCGCAGCTCTCGGCCGGGTCCGTCAATGATCAGCCAGCAGCCGCTGCAACCCCAGGGAGCGATGTGTCCCGCCGCCTGTTCACTTCGGAGTCCGTGACCGAGGGTCACCCCGACAAGATCGCTGACCAGATCAGCGACACCATCCTCGACGCCCTCCTCCGGGAGGACCCGACGTCCCGGGTCGCCGTCGAGACGCTGATCACCACCGGTCTGGTGCATGTTGCCGGTGAGGTCACGACCAAGGCCTATGCGCCGATCGCGCAGTTGGTGCGCGAGAAGATCCTGGAGATCGGTTACGACTCGTCCAAGAAGGGCTTCGACGGCGCTTCGTGTGGCGTCTCGGTGTCGATCGGCTCGCAGTCTCCGGACATTGCTCAGGGTGTCGACACTGCGTACGAGTCGCGGGTGGAGGGTGATGAGGATGAGCTGGACAAGCAGGGTGCGGGCGACCAGGGCCTGATGTTCGGCT